>JAZOTY010000023.1:0-29889 GCA_045657845.1 Acutalibacteraceae bacterium
ATTTTTACCGCCTATTTCCGTCAAATTGGGAAAACAGGCGGTAATTTCGTCTTCCAACTCCGAAAAGTGCTCCATAATTTACCGCCTCTTTTGCCGAATCAGGAAAACAGGCGGTAAATCATAGAGAAACGCGACAAATTCAGTTTGGCGAAGGGATTGGATGAGGTCAGAAATGCGTTGCATGTTGGACGTGGTCAACGTTGGTGTTGTATAATATGAAAAGCAAAACCTTTAGAAGGCAAATGCCATGAGCAAAACAGTAGTCACTTATTTCTCGGCATCCGGCGTCACGGCGAGAAAAGGACAGAAGATCGCGCAGAGAGAAGGCGCGGATACCTTTGAAATCAAGCCGGCGGTTCCGGCATCGCCAGAGCGGTCAAAGACCTGCAGAACACTTATCCGGAACTGAGCTTCAAAGCAGAGTAATACCACAAAGAGAAGGAGGCGCGCATCGCCATGGGAAACAATGACAGAACGTTCCATCCGGGAGACCGGGTGCAGCACTTCAAACGGGAGCTGGTGGACCCGAACTCCACGCAGTACCTGTACCAGATCGTCGGGGTGGCGATCCACTCCGAGAGCCGCGAACCGCTCATGGTTTACCAGGCGCTCTACGATGACTACCAGCTTTACGCGAGACCCTATGACATGTTCCTGTCCGAAGTCGACCGCGAAAAGTATCCGGACATCAAGCAGACGTACCGGTTCGAGAAAGTGAAAGACTGACCCACAGGAGGAAATGACATGTATACATCTTTTGCGCGTATGACGAGTTCGCCGCTCGTCTTCTGGTTCACGGTCGCCATGCTCGTCGCGGTTCCCGTTGCCATGCTCATCATCGGCATCCGGGGCGTGCGGAAAGACGACCCGAACGAACAGCGGGCCGGCCGCGCGATGCTCGGTCTGGCGGGCCTGGTCGCCGCGATCGCTCTGGCCGCGGTGGTCTATGTCCTCTTCATTCTCCCGTCCGGGAGTGGAGCGGCTGCTGCGCTGATCGCGACAGCGCTCGCCTGAGAGGAGACTCGCAGGAGAACTGTCGCATAATACAACAAAGAAAAAGAGAGACTCAAACGAGTCTCTCTTTTTGTTGTCTTGTTCCAGCGTTGCTCTGCCAATTGGGCAGGCAATCAGCTGCGGGAAGAGGTTCAGCCTTCGGCAGGAGCGTCTTTCTTCTTCTTTGCGTAGTCGCCGAGGAAGCGCATGTCTTCGCCTCTCTTGCGGCGGGCATAGTACTCGGAAGTGGCGGAGAAGACGACGTCGCCCGAAGAGTTCAGAGCGGTCTCGACGGAGTCCTGGATGACGCCGATGATGAAACCGACTTCGACCGCCTGCATGGCGATATCGTTCGAAATGCCGAAGAACGAACAGGCCATCGGGATGAGCAGCAGGGAACCGCCGGCCACACCGGAAGCGCCGCAGGCGGCGAGGGTGGACAGGAAGCTCAGCGCGATGGCAGTGGGGATGGAGACCTCCACGCCCATGGTCCGCGCGACGGACAGGGACATGATGGTGATAACGGCGGCCGCACCGTCCATGTTGATGGTGGCGCCGAGAGGAATGGACACCGAGTAGAAGTCCTTCTCGAGGCCCAGTTTTTCGCAGGTCTTCATGTTGACCGGGATGTTCGCCGCGGAGCTCCGGGTGAAGAACGCGGTGAGGCCGGACTCTTTCAGAGCCGTCCAGGTCAGCGGGTAGGGGTTCCGTTTCAGGAACAGAGCGGCGATGAACGGGTCGGTGACCAGCGTGACGAACAGCATGGAGCCGACGAGGGCAGCCACCAGTTTGCCGTAAACGGTGAAGATGGCGAGGCCGTTCTCCGAAACGGCGTTGAAGACGAGGCCCATGACGCCGAAGGGAGCGAGCAGGATGATCCAGGTGACGACCTTGTTGATCATGTCCGCGATCTCGGCGATGATGTTGTTGGTCTTCTCAGAGCCGATCGCCTTCAGGGCGAGACCGAACAGGACCGCCCAGAACAGGATGCCGATGTAGTTGGCATTCGCCAGTGCGGACACGGGGTTCGTGACCATGTTGTTGAGAAGGTTCGTCCAGACTTCGCCGACGCCCGTGGGGGCGGCCTGATCTGCTGCGTCGCCGGTCAGTTTCATGGTGACCGGGAACAGGTACGAGGTGATGACGGCGACGATCGACGCGACGAACGTACTGGTCATGTAAAGGAAGATGACGGTCCGGAAGCGGGAGCCGATGCCCGTGCTGGAGTTCGCGAGGGAGCTCATGATGAGCACGAAGACCAGGATGGGGGCGATGCCCTTCAAGGACCCGACGAAGATGGATCCGAGGAGGCCGATGACCGGCAGGTTCGGCACGGTGAGGCCGAGCACGAGACCGATGGCGAGACCGATGAGGATCCGCAGGATCGCGTTCATGTCTTTCCATTTCTGGACGACAGTCTTGAGTGCGTTCACGTTAAAACCTACTTTCGCAAAGATTTCAATGAAGTGTTTCTAGTTTATCACATTTTTTCCATTACAGGAAGAACCGGAACAGCCGGACGGCGCCGCGGTAGTAAAGTTCTTCGGCGCGCTCCATGGCCTCGGACAGCGGGATGCAGCCGTCGACCGTGGTCAGGAGAGACTGGATGCCGCAGTCGTAGATCTTCTCGTAGTCTTTGCCGAGGCTGCCGACGAGCGCGACGGCCGGAACGCCTTTCGCCTTGCAGCGTTCGCCGACGCCCTGCAGGACTTTGCCATAGGCGCTCTGCCAGTCGGTCCGCCCTTCGCCGGTGACGACCAGATCGACGCCTTCGAGGCGCTCGTCGAAGCCGATGAGGTCGAGGACCGTGTGGATGCCGGACTTCATCTCCGCGCCGCAGAACAGGAGGAGCGCCGCGCCGAGCCCGCCGGCGGCACCCGTGCCGGGCGTGTCGTCCGGGTCTCTGCCGAACGTCTCGAGGAGCAGGCGGCGGTAGTTCTGCATGCCGTCTTCAAGGGCGGCCTGCATCTCCGGGGTCGCGCCTTTCTGGGCGCCGAAGGTGTACGTGGCGCCGTCCTGTCCGGTGAGCGGGTTCGTGACGTCACACATGACGGTGAACTTCGCGGTCTTGACGCGCGGGTCGAGACCGGAGATGTCCATGCGGACGGCTTTCGCGAGGTCTTCGCCCCGGCCGGGGAGTTCGCCGCCGTCGGCGTCATAGAACTTCACGCCGAGAGCAGAGGCGAAGCCCATGCCGCCGTCGTTCGTCGCGGACCCGCCGATGGCGATGGACAGGTCCGTGTACCCGGCGTCCAGCGCGGCCTTCACGAGTTCGCCGGTGCCGTACGTTGTCGTGAGCATCGGGTCTCGCCGGTCCTCCGGGACGAGCATCAGGCCGGAGGCCTCCGCCATCTCCAGGATGGCTTCCGTGTCGGAGAGCGCGCCGTAGGACGCCGTGCGGGGCTCCATGAGCGGGCCGTGGACCGGGACCGGGACGAGCGTTCCTCCGCGGGCCGCCACAACGGCTTCGACCGTGCCTTCGCCGCCGTCCGCCACCGGGACGCCGGAGCATTCGCACTCGCCAAAGACTTCATGCGCCGCCTTTGTCAGAAGCTCGATGGTCTTTTCACTGGACAGTGATCCTTTGAACTTGTCCGAAGCAAACAATAGTTTCATAAGGGGTTCCTCCTTTAGAGAAGGTGCTGGTTTCATTATAGAATAAAAACCCTCCGGAATAAACTCCGCAAAAAAACGGCAAAGGGAAGATCCCTTTGCCGTGGTCGGTCTGTTTGTGACTGCGCCGGTCAGATCTCTGTCCTCGGGAGGAAAGTCTCTACCGAGTTCTCCAGGAGGGTGCCGATCTTTCGTGCCAGTTCCGCGGGCGTCTTGTCGAACCCGTTCTCCGTCCAGTTCAGGATGACCTGTTTGGTCCCATTGGAGAGGAACGCGAAGAGGATGTCGAGGTCTTCCTCTGACAGTTCGGTGCCGAGCCCCCGCCAGTACGCGAGGACCGGCTCCCGGGCGGTCTCGATGATCCGCCGGAGGTAGTTCGGGTCTCCGTTGGAGGAGAGCAGAATGAGGGATAAGGTCTTGTGTTCAAGGATCGCTTCCAGCACTCTCTGGAGCAGCATCGAATAGCCCTGGTCCTTCACGGTGTCGTCGATGATCTCCACGATGACCTTGATGAACGCATCTTCGATGCGTTCGAGAAGGCTCATAGGGTTCGGGTAGTGCGCGTAGAATGTGTTGCGGTTGATGCCGGCTTCCCGGCAAAGTTCCGTCGTCGTGATCTGATCGATAGACTTGCCATGCATCAGTTTCAGGAGCGCGGACTCCAGCGCCTGCTCGGTCTTGAGCACACGTCGGTCGACTTTCATGACTGGTTCCTCTTTTCTAAATGCAACCTTTACTACGACAAGTTTACCATAACTGTTCATCAAAGCATATACACTGCGGTCGTTAACGAACACTTTTTCAAATAACGCTATGGAATGGTAAAACTCTATCGAGTACGCTAATGCTAAGAAAACTCCTTCAGGCGACATCCCATCGCCTCCATTCGATACATACTGTACACAGGAAAAGAGCCGCTTAGGGGAGCGGCTCTTTTCCCTTTTCTTTTATCTCGTTTTTCTATACACAATCGACCTTTTGTTGAAACGGTCCGCCGCAAGGTGTTACAGTATTCTTTAGCAATGCTGAAAGACCATATTGCATCTAAGGGAGGAAACGAGATATGTATGAAAAACTGTTGAGTGAAGGCAGGATCGGCAGCCTGACCCTCAAGAACCGCGTCATCATGGCGGCGATGGGCGTCGACTGCGCAGAACCGGACGGTTCGGCCGGACCGCGCGTCTCGGACTACTATGAAGAGCGCGCCAAAGGCGGCGTCGGCCTCATCATCACGGAAGTCACCCGTGTCAACAATTACCATGGCCTGGCGCTGGGAGGCCAGCTCTCCATGTCGGAGGACGCCATGATCGAGCCGTTCTCGAAGATGGTGGACAAGATCCACTCTCACGGCACGAAGATCTTTGTCCAGCTCCACCACCCCGGCCGGCAGAACCTCTCTGCTCTGGCTTATTCCTGGAACATGCTGGCCAAGGTCGGCAAGTTCATCCCCCATTTCTGGGACATCACCTACGGCATGGGCAAGTATGTCGATACCGCCATGCTGGAAGACCCCCGCGTCATGAAGATGATGAAGTTCATGCCTCCGGTCGTCAGCTCCGGCAATATCCCGACCGGCCTTGGCGCCTCCATCATCAAAGGACAGCCGACGCGCGCCCTGACCATCCCCGAGATCCATCGTCTCGAGAAGCAGTTCATCGCCGCGGCAAAACGCGTCCAGAAAGCCGGCGGAGACGGCGTCGAACTCCATGCCGCCCACGGCTATCTGATCCAGCAGTTCCTGTCCCCGTACACCAACAACCGTAAGGACATGTACGGCGGCAGCCTCGACAACCGCATGCGGTTCCTTCTGAACATCCTGAAGGGCATCAAGGCGGAGTGCGGCCAGGACTTCCCGGTCTCGGTCCGTCTGACCGTCGACGAGTTCTACGATCTGCTCGGCTATGAAAACCGCGGCATCCAGCTGCCGGAAGGCATCCAGATGGCGAAGAAGGTCGAAGAGGCCGGCGCGGATCTCATCAATGTCTCCTGCGGCAACTACGAGACCCTCAACACCCTCATCGAGCCGATGAGCTTCCAGCCCGGCTGGCGTACTTACCTCGCCAAAGCGGTCAAGGAAGTCGTCTCTGTCCCGGTCGCCGGCGTCGGCGTCATCCGTACCCCGGACCAGGCAGAAGCGCTCCTCGAGAGCGGCAACCAGGACTTCATCACCCTCGGCCGTCCGATGCTCGCCGACCCGCACTGGGTCGAAAAAGCGGCCGCCGGCCGTCCCCAGGACATCCAGCGCTGCATCTCCTGCGTCACCTGCTTCGAGACCGACGAGGCCAACGCCCTGAAGGGCGAGCCCTGCGAGTGCGCGATGAACCCCTACTGCTGCAGAGAGATCCAGTATAACGAAAACACGATCAAGAAGAACGGCAACGGCCTCACGGTCGCGGTCGTCGGCGCCGGCCCCGCCGGTCTGACGGCAGCCAGAGAAGCGGCGAAACGCGGCTTCAAGACGGTCCTCTTCGAGAAAGAGAACGAGCCCGGCGGCCAGCTGAACCTCGCGAAGATGCCTCCGAACAAGGACCGGATGCAGTGGGCGATCGACGACCTGACCCAGGGCGCGAAGAACGCCGGCGTCGAGATCCGTCTCGGCACGCCCGCCACGGAAGAGAACCTGAAGGAACTCAAACCGTTCGCGGTCATCCTCGCTTCCGGCGGTACGCCCATCGTCCCGAAGATCCCCGGCCTCGACGGCGACAACGTCTGCACCGTCGCTGACGTCCTCTCCGGCAAGGTCAGCATCGAAGGCAAGAAGGTCGCGGTCATCGGTTCCGGTCTCACCGGTCTCGAGACAGCCGAACTCCTCGTCGAGAAGGGCAACACGGTCACCGTCGTCGAGATGGCGGACAAGATCGGCCCCGGCATCTGGACCCAGCACTACTGGGATATCGTCCCGAACCTCGACAAGGCGGGCGTCAACCTGCTGCCGAGCCACAAGCTGACCAGAGTCTCTGACAAGAGCGTCTTCCTGGAGACCGCGGACGGCAACCTCAAGGTCATCGACGTCGACTGCGTCGTCCTGTCCCTGGGCGTCCGTTCCGTCAAAGACCTCGAAGCCGCCGCGAAGTCCATCGCCGACAAAGTCATCTCCGTTGGCGACGCGAACAAGCCCGGCAAGATCGTCCACGCCACCAGAGCCGGCCTCGAAGCCGCCTGGGCACTGTAAGCGACAACCGAATCAGATAAACGCAAAAAGCTCCGGCCATACGGTCGGAGCTTTTCGCATGTATGTATGGACAACCAGCGGTTTAGGGAACCAGCTGAAGTTGGCAAGAGGGTCACGCGCGGACTTCCAGGAGGTCGCCTCCGGCGGAGACGAGACCGGAATGGACCGGGCGGATGGTGGAGTAGTCGTCGGTGTTGCAGATGATCATCGGGGTCGTGACTTTGAAGCCGGCGTTCCGGATGTCATCGATGTCGAAGCGGATGAGGGGCTGACCTTTCTTGACGTGGTCGCCCTGCTTGACGAGCGGGTGGAAGTAGAGACCGTTCAGTTTGACGGTGTCGATCCCGATGTGGAGCAGGATGTCGGTCTCGTCTTCGGTCATCAGGCCGATGGCGTGGCCGGTCTCGAACAGGGTGGAGACTTCCGCGTCCGCCGGGGCATAGAGCATGCCTTCCGAGGGCTCGATGGCGACGCCTTCGCCGAGGACGGCCTGGGAGAAGACCGGGTCGTCGACCTCGTTCATGAGCAGCATGGTGCCGTTCATGTGGGCGCCGAAGGTGACATCACTCGCTTTGGCGTTCGCCGGTGCGGCCACGACGGCTTTGACAGAGGCGATGTGCGGTTCGTTCTTTTCGACGGTTTCCTCGACCGGTTTGTCCTCGAGGAGCGCTTTGTCGATGCGTCCTTCGCGGACCGCTTCGACGAACTCTTCGAAGTCGGACTTGACGATGGTGACCGAGGGGCCGTAGATGATCTGGATGCCGGAGCCCTTGCAGACGACGCCGGACGCGCCGGTGGACTTGAGAAGGTCCTCGTCGACGAGAGAGCCGTCGGCCAGGGTCAGGCGCAGGCGGGTGGCGCAGCAGTCGATGTCGCGAACATTGGCGACACCGCCGCAGCCTTTCGCGATGGCGGCGGAGCGCTCATCGTATTCGGCAGGAAGGTCCGCGGCTTTTCCGCCGGCAACGCCGACGCCGGTGGCCTTTCTGTATTCGTCTTTGGTGATCATTCTGGTCGCTTCGCCTTCGGCTTCACGGCCGGGGGTCTTCAGGTTCTTCTTCTGGATGAAGAAACGGAAGACGACGAAGTAGAGTGCAAAGTAAGCGGCGATGACCGGGACGAGCATGAGCCAGTTGGTCTTGGACTGTCCCGGAAGGACGCCGTAGAGGATGAGGTCGATGAGACCGTCGGAGAAGGTCGTGCCGACGCAGATCTGCAGGATATGGCAGATCATGAAGGACAGGCCGGCGAACACGACATGGATGCCGAACAGAGCCGGAGCCAGGAACAGGAACGTGAATTCGATCGGCTCGGTGATGCCGGTCAGGAAGGACGTGATGGCGACCGAGAAGAGCAGGGAGCCCGCGATCTTTTTCTTTTCGGGTTTGGCGCAGGAGTACATCGCCAGAGCCGCGCCGGGAAGGCCGCCCATCATGAACGGATATTTACCGGTGAGGAAGCGGCAGGCGTCTGCGGAGAAATGGGTGGTGTTCGGGTCAGCCAGCTGGGCGAAGAAGATGTTCTGCGCGCCTTCGATCATGTGGCCGTCGATCATCATGGACCCGCCGACACCGGTCTGCCAGAAGGGCAGGTAGAAGATATGGTGCAGGCCGAACGGGATGAGCGCGCGCTCCATCATTCCGTAGAGGAACGTGCCCGCGTAGCCGGACTTCTGGACCAGGGCGCCGAGCGCGAAGATGCCGGCCTGGACCATCGGCCAGATGAAGTACATGCAACCGCCGGCGACGATGGCGGAAGCCATGGCGGCGATCGGAACAAAGCGGGTGCCGCCGAAGAACGCGAGGGCGTTGGGCAGCTGGATCTTATAGAAACGATTGGTCAGGACCGCGCCGACCAGGCCGGAGAGGATGCCTCCGAAGACGCCCATCTGCATGGTCGGGATGCCGAGCATCGTGGTGTACGCGCCCTGACGTACGTGGTTTGCGAGAGTCATGGAACCGTCGACCAATGTGAAGTCGCCGTTCACCTGGGAAAGGATGCTGATGGTGATCAGCATGATGAGGTAGAAGATACCGGAGGAGAGGGCCGCGACGGCTTTCTCCTTCTTCGCCATGCCCATACCGACGGCAAGCGCGAAGATGAATGCGAGGTTCCCGAAGATGATGTTGCCGGCGCCGGCGAGCATCATCATGATGCTGTAGAGCAGAGAACCGGGGTGAAGGATGCCTTCGAGACCGTACGCGGCGATCGTCGTGGCATTCGTGAACGAGCTCCCGATGCCGAGCAGGATGCCGGCGAAGGGAAGGATGGCGATCGGCAGAAACAGAGATTTTCCGATCTGCTGGGCATAAGCGAATGCCCGGGACCCGAGGGAGTCGGGGTCCTTTTCTCTCTTTCTGCCGAGAGACGCTTTGGGACTTTCTTTGACAGCAGCTTGAGCCATGATGGTTGCACCTCCATAGTGTTCGATTTTCATTTTTTACGACATTTTTTACGTCTTTTTTGGCTTGCTGTGTGAGGTCCGCTGGTTCCCTAACACGGTGCGGATCTCGATTTCAGCCCCATTGTACACGGCAAAAACCGCGTTGTATAGCCCTTTTTTGCGATTCTGCGGGATGCACAAAGAACCGCGTTGACAGTCGTGTGCCATTTGTGCTATTTGCATATACTGTATTAGCTCGCATAGGGCAGATATCATACAAACAACACCAGAGTGACGAAAAGCCGTTTTTCGTACGAACGAAACGGCATACAAAAGTGCTCCGGGACCCTGTGGTATAATGGTCCCGGAAATGAAAATCGAACGTCAGGAGATGACCGAAATGAAACTGAGATATACGCAGCCGTTCCAGGAGATCTACAACCACATCGCCCCCGGGTACCTCATCTTCCGGGCGGTGGACCTCGTCCTGGACAAAGCGCAGAACGAGAAAGAGATGCTCTTTGACACCGAGAACGAGATCTCGGTGACGAGGGACATCCAGTACACCGAAAACAAGGCCTGGCAGAAGTACTGCGGGCTGGACCTTTACCGCAAGGCGAGCGAGACGCCGCAGCCGGTGCTCTTCTACACCCATGGCGGCGGCTTTGACGCGGGACGGAGATACCACCGCCGCGGCATGGCGACCTGGATGGCCAAGACCGGCATCTGCGTCGTGAATGTCGACTTTGGTTTATCGCCCCGGTTCACGTTCAAGGAAACCCTGCACATGATCGTCGAGGCGGCGAACTGGGTCGTGGACCACGCGGACGAGTACAACTTCGACCTCAGCAAAGTCATGGTCGGCGGCGACTCCTCCGGCGGCTGGTGCGCGCTCTACCTGCTGGACCTCGCGACGAACGCGACGCTCCACGAAGAGCTCGGCATCCCGGCCCTGCGCCTGAAGCCGAACGCGGCGTACCTCAACTGCGGCATGTACGACCTGCGGAAAATGCTGCACACGCTTCCGGTGGCCCCGGTCTCCGGCGTGCTCACTTACGACACCATGGGCTACGGCAAACGGACCTTTGAGAAGAGCCCGGACAAGGAGCTCATCAGCCCGATCAACTACGTGAACAAGGACTTCCCGCGCACGCTGTTCCTCAGCTACTCGAAGTGGGACGCCCTCTGCTACGGACAGACCCAGAACCTCATGAAGCTGCTCGACGGGTTCGGCATCCCCTACGAGGAGTACCACAGCACCAACCCGCTGCAGAACCACTGCTTCATGTTCAACTGGGCGGAAGGCCAGTGCATGGAGAACAACACCCGCGTCTGGAACTTCATCAAGAAGTTCGTGGAATCGTAACGGGCACGTGACTAGGCGTCCAGCGTGACCAGCGGGTACTGGACGATGAACTCCATGCCCCGCGCGGCGCAGGCACGCGCCACCGTGTCAAAGTTTTTCGGCGTATTGTCCGCAATGAGCGGCATGTTCCGGATGCGCATGGTCAGCGGAAGGAAGAAGTCGTCCCAGTGGAGCGGGATCACCTTCTCCGGCAGCACCTTATCCAAAGTCTCCGCAAAGAATGTTTCCAGTTTTTTGTCGGAGGCTTTTGCCATGGTCCCGATCCCGAGGAAGAGGACATCCGCTTTGATGCCGTCGAGCTGCCCCTCTATATAATTGAAACTGGGGCGGATGAGATAGGTTTTTTCACCGTGCTTCACGAAGAAGTCGAACGAACCGCCCTCTTTGTACTGCGTGAGCCGCGCCGGCTGGCGAAGCGGCTCGTCGATGGTTTTTCCGATGTCGTTGTTCACACGGGTCGGGTCCGAGTGGAGGGACGGGATGACCGTAATGGAGAAGTCTCCGAAGGTCTCCGCCTCGCCGGTACGGAAGAGGTGGATGCGGTCTTCCGGTACATCGCCCCCGAGACAGACATTCCGGCAGGATCCAGAGCCGAACACCTGCGCTCCGGTCCGGTTGGCGATGTACGGCACGTCCATGACGTGGTCCGGGTGTGTATGCGACACGAAGATCGCTCTCAGTCTGCTGAAGTCGTAGCGGGACATGAGGTCGTCCGCCAGGGCGGTGTCGGTCGTCACCGTGCCGACCCGGTACAGCGGCAGGAGCGGGCGGGTGAAGAACCCGTCGAACAGGACGGCGTCCTTCCCGTCGTCGAACAACAGCGTCGTTGTTCCAAAGAACGTCACTTTCATATTCCATTTCCTCTCTGTCTGGTTATTCTCTCCGGCATGTACCATAACACAACGGGCCGGTTGAGGAACGTACAATACCGGACGAATTGTTTGGAGGATCGATAATAAGGAGTTTCCCATGCTGATCGAACTGCTTCCCCCGGTGGCGATCCACGTCATCTACGCGGTACTCATCGCCATCAATGTCGCGGCGTTCGCCGCGTACGGCATCGACAAGAAACGGGCCATCGCGGACGAATGGCGCATCCCCGAGGCGACCCTGCTGACGATCGCCGCCTGCTGCGGAGCCGTCGGCGCGCTCTTCGGCATGTACACGTTCCGCCACAAGACCCGCAAGCCGAAGTTCGCCTACGGCGTCCCGGCCATGCTGGCCGTGCAGCTGGCGCTGTTCTACTGGCTGTTCTTATAAAGAATCAAGATTTTGTAATAACATAAATAACAAGGACGACTCCCGAAGGAGTCGTCCTATTTGTTTTGTATTCTCAGTAGATCGGTTTGACCGGGTCGCCGGCCGTTCCGTTCTCGAAGACCTCGATGCAGTGCTCGAGCCATTCGACATAGGTTTTTTCCCGGCGGACCGCGCCGTCGAGGACGAGGTAGTCGCCCATCTGCTTCGTGTTGAAGCGGGGGAGTACCCGGAAGTCCAGCTCGATGAAGTGCTTCAGCATGTCGCGCTTCTCGATGTGCTGCTGCAGCTGGGAGCGGAGCAGCACGAGGTACTCGTCTTTCGTCATGCTGTCGTTGAAGAACGTCCGCAGGCGGAAGATGTCTTTGTACGTGCGCTCGATCTCCACGTCGTCGCGGAGCCAGTCGTGGAAATCTTTCCGGCCGGCCTCCGTGATCTCATAGAGTTTCGTCTCGAGCTTCTCGCCGCGAATGACAGTCTTGTACTCGAGGAGCCCTTCCGCCACAAGCTTCTTGAGCTCGGGGTAGATCTGACTGTGCTCTGCGTGCCAGAAATTGGTGAGGCCTCTGGAGTCGAATGCTTTTTTGATATCGTAGCCGGTCATGGGTTCGCGATTGACAAGACCCAGGATGGCATATTTCAGATTTCTCAAATCGATGTCCTCGCTGTTATCAAGGGTTCTTCAAAGCAGTATACCACGTGTGACTCCGGCGAGACAACTGTTATCGGATCTTCGGAGGGCCGTTTCGTCAAATGTGCCAAAGCAAACATGTAAATATTTACATATTTGTCAATTGAATCGGCCTTTCCCCGGAATTACAATGAAAGTGCAGAAGACTGATAATTGTTTGACAAAAAGGGAGACGGGTATGAACTACTTCAGCATCAATTCTCAGGGAAACAAACTGCGCGGGTTTATTATGAAACCAAAGGGCGCGGGCCCGTATAAAACAGTCATCGTCAGCCACGGGTTCGGTTCGAACCTGGCCATGTCGTACCTGTATGCGAGGGCCTTTGTCAAAAAAGGCTATTGCGCATTCATCTACGACTTCCCGGCCGCCGGCAACGGAATCTCGGGCGGGGACACCACGAAGATGAGCGTTCTGACCGAAAAGCAGGATCTCATCAATCTGGTGGACTATGTCCGTGCGCAGGACTTCGTGGACAACGATCACATCATCCTGGCCGGCTGCAGCCAAGGCGGCATGGTCTCCGCGCTTGCGGCACCGGAAGTGGAAGACAAGATCGAGCGCATCATGCTCTATTATCCGGCGCTCTGCATCCCGGATGACGCACGCCGCGGCGTGATGATCACGGCGCACATCGACCCGGACAACATCCCGGAGACGTTCTATGCGATCAACGTCAAGCTGGGGCGGAAATACGCGGAGGACGCGCAGAAGCTGGAACCCTGGAAAGAGATCTGCTCGTTCAAAAAACCGGTCTGGATCATCCACGGAAAGGAAGACCCTCTGGTTAAGATCCGATATGCCCGGGAAGCCGAGAAACGGTATCCGGATGCGACTCTGGTCGAGATCCACGGAGACCACGGGTTCCTCCTGATGGGCAAGCCCAGAAGCAACCGGGAGACTCGAAAATACCTGGATTCCATTGGTTGAAATAACAGAGAAGCCGAGTGATCGGCTTTCTCTTTTGACATTATATGTCAATATTTACATATAATATGTGCGGCAATAAAGGAGGCACTTTTATGGCGAAATTCATTAGCGCAAAAGAGGCGGCGGCACTCATCCCGGATGGCGCGACCGTCGCAGTCGCCGGTATGGGTCTGTCCGGCTGGGCCGAGGAACTGGCCTGCGCCGTGCGCGACCATTACAAAGAGACCGGCCACCCGAAAGGCCTGAGCCTCAAGCAGGCCAGCGCTCTCGGCGACTGGGGCGTCGGGAACAGTTTCATCGGCTGGGACCGCGTCCGCAGAGACGAGCCGGACAAGGAGCACGGCGCCCGCGGCGCCACACGGTTCGGCGAAGCCGGCCCGGGGCTCATCACGAAGTGGACGAGCGCGCACATCGGCTCGGCCTTCACACTGTGCGACCAAGCCCGCGCCGAGCAGCTCGAGAGCTACTGCCTGCCCCAGGGCGTCATCGTGAACCTGTGGCGGGAGATCGCCGCCGGACGGCCCGGCCTCATCACGAAGACCGGCCTCGGCACGTTCGTCGACCCGCGCGTCGAAGGCGGCCGCATGAACCAGTCCGCCAAAGATGAGCTCGTCAAAGTCGTGGAGTTCAACGGGGAAGAGTACCTCTTCTATCCCGGCTTCAAGGTCGACGTGGCACTCCTCCGCGGGACCATCGCCGACGAGAACGGGAACATCTCCTTCGCACATGAGTCCATGATCAACGAAGGCCTCGCGGTCGCGGAAGCCACCAAGAACACCGGCGGCATCGTCATCGTGCAGGTCGAGTACCTCGCGAAGAAGGAGACCCTGAACCCGAAGGACATCAAGATCCCGGGCATCCTCGTCGACTACGTCGTCAAGGCGAAGGACCCGATGTCCTGCTGGCAGGCGGAAGGCGACTACTGGCAGCCGTCGTTCTCCGGCCAGATCAAGATCCCGCTCGATGAAATCAAGCCCATCCCCTTCGACGAACGGAAGGTCATCTGCCGCCGCTGCGCGATGGAACTGAAACCCGGGGACCTCATCAACCTCGGCGTCGGCATGCCGGCGGAAGTCTCCAAGATCGTCGCGGAGGAAGGCTTCACCGATGACGTCACCATGAGCACCGAGTCCGGCATGGTCGGCGGTGTGCCCTCTCCTCTCCCAAGCTTTGGTTCTGCCTATAACCCCCAGGCCATCATCACGCCAAACGACATGTTCGACCTCATCTCCGGCGGCGGCCTCGACGTCACCTGCCTCGGTATCGGCGAAGTCGACGCGGACGGAAACAACAACGTCTCCCGCATGGGCAGGCGCCTGACCGGCCCCGGCGGTTTCATCGATATCACCAGCGCCACGAAGAAAGTCATCTTTGTCGGCACGCTCATGGGCCACGCGGAGATCGAAGTCGGCGATGGAAAACTGAAGGTCGTCAAAGAAGGCGACATTCGGAAATTCGTCGACAAGGTCGGACAGATCACCTTCGCGGGCCAGTACTCGCCCGACACCCAGGAAGTGCTCTACATCACGGAGCGGGCGGTCTTCAAACTCATCGACAAGAAGATGACCCTCATCGAGATCGCGCCCGGCATCGACCTGCAGAAAGACGTGCTCGACCAGATGGGCTTCACACCGTGTATCGCCGACGACCTGAAAACGATGGACCCCGCCATTTTTGAAGAGAACTGGGGCGGCCTCGGCGACTACTTCGCAGCAGAATAAGGAGGGAACATCCACATGATTCTCAATGAAAAACAAACCATGCTCCGCAACCTCTACCGGGAATTTGCCGAGACCGAATTCACCGATGAGCTGCTGGACCGGCTGGAAGAGACCGGCGAGTTCGACTGGGACATCTTCCGTGAGATGGCAAAATACGGCTTTTGCGGTGTAAAGGCGCCGGTCGAATACGGCGGCGCAGGCGGCGATTCGATCGATTACGTCCTGATGATCGAAGAGTTCGCGCGTGTTTCCCCCGTGCTTTCTCTGTACGCCAACACCTCCAACTCTCTGGGCTCCGGTCCGCTGCTGTTCTGCGGGACCGAGGAGCAGAAACAGAAATATCTGACGCCGGTCGCCAAAGGGGAGAAGATCATGGTCTTCTGCCTGACCGAACCGGGTGCGGGCTCCGATGCGGGCGGCACTCTGACGACCGCGGTCGAGGACGGGGACTATTATGTGCTCAACGGCCGCAAGACGTTCGTCTCCGGCGCCCCGATCGCGGACTACGGGATCGTCTATGCCAAGACGGACCCGACGCAGCGCGGTTCCCGCGGCATCTCGATGTTCATCGTCGATTTCAAACTGCCCGGGGTCTCGCTCGGAAAACCGGAATCCAAGATGGGCATCAAAGGATACCCGACCTGCGATCTCATCCTCGAGGATGTCCGAGTCCACAAGGAAGACATGCTCGGCCCGAAGGACAAGGGCTTCAGGACCGCGATGCAGACCCTCGACGGCGGACGTCTCGGCGTCGCCGCGCAGGCGCTCGGCATGGCACAGGGCGCCTATGAAGAGGCCCTGCAGTACTCCAAAGACCGCAAACAGTTCGGCCGTCCGATCAAGGACTTCCAGGCGATCAGCTTCATGCTCGCCGACATGGCGACCGAGATCGAAGCGGCCCGGGAACTGGTCTACTCCACCGCGCAGAAGAAGGACGCCGAAGACCCTGAGTCCTCCAAGCTCTGCGCCATGTCGAAGTACTTCGCCTCGGAGATGGCGAACCGCGTGGCCTATAAAGCTGTCCAGATCTTCGGCGGCTACGGTTACATCAGTGAATACAAAGTCGAGCGGTTCTACCGCGACACCCGGATCACCACCATCTACGAAGGGACCTCTCAGGTCCAGCAGATGGTCATTGCCGGAAACATTTTGAAATAAGGAGGGACTGACATCATGAAATACATCGTCTGTGTCAAACAGGTCCCGAATACCTCCGGCAAAGTTGCCGTCAAAGAGGACGGGACGATGGATCGCTCCAAAATGGCGGCCATCACCAACCCCGACGACCTCAACGCCGTGGAAGCGGGGCTGGCGCTCAAAGATCAAAACCCCGACGCGAAAGTCATCGTCGTCTCCATGGGCCCGCCGCCCGCACTCGGCATGCTCCATGAACTCCTCGCCATGGGCGCGGACGAGGCAGTCCTCGTCTCCGGCAGAGAGTTCGGCGGTTCCGACACGTTCGCTACGTCCCAGATCCTCGCCGGCGCCATCGCGCACATCGGACTCGAGGAAGACGACATCGTTTTCTGCGGCCGTCAGGCCATCGACGGAGACACTGCGCAGGTGGGTCCGCAAATCGCCGAAAAACTGGGGCTGCCCCAGGTCTCCTATGCGGCCGACATCCGGCAGAAGGACGGCACGCTCACCGTCAAGCGGATGCTGGAGGACGGCTACATGACCATCGAGGTCGAGACGCCCTGCCTGCTCACCTGCATCAAGGAACTCAACAAACCCCGGTACAAAACGGTCCGCGGTGTCCTCGAATTTGACCGGAAACCGCTCACCACGTTCGACTTCGAGACCCTCAAAGACGAGCCCCTCATCGAGCTCGACACCATCGGTCTCAAAGGCTCTCCGACCAACGTGTACAAGTCGTTCTCGCCGCCTGCCAAGGGCGAAGGCGTCCGTGTCGAAGCGACCGCCGACGGCATCCGCGGCATGGTGAATGACCTGTACGAGAAGCACATCGTGTAAGGAGGGACTGACATGACGAACTACGATTGCAAAAACCTGGAGGCGTTCCACGGCGTCATGGTGTTCTGCGAACAGCGGGACGGAGTCGTGAACCCCACCAGTTTCGAACTGCTGTCCGAGGGCCGCAAACTGGCGGACGACCTCGGCGAAGAGCTCTGCGGCCTCCTGCTCGGGGGCGATGTACAGAGTCTCGCAAAACAGCTCGGCGGTTACGGAGCCGACAAAGTGTACGTCGGTGAATCGCCGCTGCTGGAACCCTATACGACCGACGCCTATACGAAAGCCATCTGTGACGCGGTACAGGAACTGAAGCCGGAGATCGTTCTCTTCGGCGCGACGAACATCGGCCGGGACCTCGGCCCCCGCTGTGCGGCACGTCTGCACACCGGCCTGACCGCGGACGTCACGCACCTCGACATCGACACCGCGAAGTACATCGACTTCCTGAACACGACGTCGACGATCGACACGAGCAAGGGCAACTGGGACATGGAGGACAAAGGCCTCAAGATGACCCGCCCGGCGTTCGGCGGCCACCTGATGGCGACCATCATCTGTCCGCGGTTCCGCCCGCAGATGTCGACGGTCCGTCCGGGCGTCATGCAGTGCGCGGAGTACGATGAGGCGAAGGCGGAGGCCTGCGAAGTCGTGCCGCTGACCGTCTCGCTCAGCGAAGCGGACATCCATACGAAGGTGGTCGAAGTTGTCCGCGAGATGAAAGAGACCGTCGACCTGCTCGGCGCGGAGGTCATCGTTTCGGTCGGCTACGGCATCTCGAAAGATGTCGAAAAAGGCATTGCCCTCGCGCAGGAACTGGCGGATGCCCTCGGCGGTGTCGTCGGCGCGTCCCGTGCCGTGGTCGATGCCGGCTGGCTGCCGACAGACCGCCAGGTCGGGCAGACCGGCAAGACCGTCCGGCCGCGGGTCTATGTGGCGCTCGGCATCTCCGGCGCCATCCAGCACAAGGCCGGCATGCAGGACTCCGAGTACATCATTGCCGTCAACACCAACAGCGATGCCCCCATCTTTGAAGGCGCCGACTACGCCATCGTGGGAGACCTCTTCCATGTGGTCCCGCAGATGGTCGCCGCGCTGGAAGAAACGAAGTGATTATTAAGTGCTCGCGCTAAGAAATACGACGGTCGATGAGGTGTTCGCCAATGCCGTTTCCCGTTTCCCCGAACGGCCGGCGCTGACCTTTGAAGGGCAGACGTGGTCCTATACGGACCTTGACGCCGACATCGACCTCATGGCAAAACGCTTTTTGTCCCTGGGTGTCCGCAAGGGCACCCACGTGGGCGTTCTGTGTGAAGCGCAGCCGAACACCGTTCTCAGCATGTTCGCGCTGAGCCGGATCGGCGCGGTCGCGGTCCTGTTCAACACGAGTTTGAAACGGGAGGAACTGCGCACGCTGATCCGGACCACCGATGTGGAGGTCCTCCTCATCGGCGACGGGTACCGGAACGTGGACTTCCGGGACGAGTGCTACGGTTTTCTCGAAGGCGTCCGCGGGCTTCGCGAGGTCCTGTACATGGGTCTCGACGGCGACACGCGCGGGTTCCGGACACTGGCGGACACGTCTCCGGAGCAGGTGAGCGACGAAGAACTGCAGGCGTTCCGCCGCGCGGTCCTGCCGGAGGATGACGCGTTCATCCTCTTCACGAGCGGCACGACCAGCCTGCCGAAGGCGGTCGTGGACACGCAGTATAAACGGGCGAATATGGGCC
Source organism: Acutalibacteraceae bacterium (assembly GCA_045657845.1). Classification (GTDB taxonomy): domain Bacteria; phylum Bacillota; class Clostridia; order Oscillospirales; family Acutalibacteraceae; genus RUG420. The sequence continues at coordinate 18,826 of JAZOTY010000023.1, forward strand.
TTCAGCAGGCGCGGGACCTCGGCTACACCGAGGCGGACCGGGTCTGCGTCGCCATGCCCGTGTTCCACTGCTTCAGCCTCTCGGTCAACGTGATGGCAACGCTGTTCACCGGCGCCTGCCTCTGCCTGCCGAGCTCCCGCCACACAGGAGACCTGCTGGCGCTCATCGAGCGCGAATACTGCACGGTGTTCAGCACAGTGCCGGCACTCTTCGACGCCATCCTCCGGCGGGAGGACTTCGGGGAATGGGACCTCTCGTCCCTGCGCACCGGGTTCATCGGCGGCAGCCTCTGTACGCCGGAACTCTTCGAGGAGATCGAGCATCGCTTCGGCTATACGCTCCTCTCGAGCCTCGGCCAGACCGAAGCGAACGCCGGTATTACGACCGCGTTCCCGACGGACTCCCTCGAGGAGCGGGCGAGGACGGTCGGCCACGTCATGGACCACATGGAACTGCGGCTCGCAAAGCCCGGGACGAACGACCCGGTGGAGCCGGGCGCGTCCGGTGAGATCATGATCCGGGGTTACAATGTGATGAAAGGGTATTATAATGACCCTGAGAGCACTTCCGCGGTGCTGACCGAAGACGGCTGGCTCCACACCGGAGACATGGCGTACCTGAACGGGAACGGCAACCTTGTCCTGACCGGCCGTATGAAGGAACTCATCATCCGCGGAGGGGAGAACATCAGCCCCCTGGAGATCGAGAGCGTTCTGCGGAACGACCCGTCCATCGCCGACTGTAAAGCGGTCGGGATCCCGGACCGGCACTACGGCGAAGAGATCTGCCTGTGTGTGGTCCCGGGGGAGGGCTACTCGCAAGACACCATCCTCGATAAGCTGCGCGCGTCCCTCGCTTATTACAAAGTGCCGAAATACTTCCTGGAAGTATCTGAGATCCCGAAGACCGCCACCGGAAAGATCCGGTCGGAGGAGCTCCGGGAACACGCCATCGAAATGATCAAGGAAAGGTGAATGAAATGAAACTGATGAACATCGTCCACGAGGAGTTCTCCTGTTATCGTGACGGGCTGAAAATCTGCGGCTCCATGTTCCGCCCGAAAGGAGCCGGCCCGTTCCCGACCATTGTGGTCAGCCACGAGTTCATGATGAATCGCCTCACGACCCTGCGGTATGCCATCATGTTTGCCCGCATGGGTTATGCGGCCTTCTGTTATGACTTCAACGGCGGCGGCACCATCAGCCAGTCCGAGGGCAGGACGACGGACATGTCCGTCATGACCGAGGTCGAGGACCTCAAAGCCGTCATCGACTTCGTCGGCAAACAGCCTTACACGGACATGGACGACTTCAACCTGATGGGCTGCTCCCAGGGCGGCTTCGTCTCCGCTCTTGTGGCGGCGGAATACGGCGCGGACTTCGTCAAGAAGCTCGTCCTGTTCTACCCGGCGCTGTCCATCCCGGACGACGCCCGCAAGGGCTCGATGATCATGGCGAAGTTCGACCCGAAGGATGTCCCGGACCGCCTCTTCTGCGGGCCGATCATCCTCGGCAGACAGTATGTCCTGGACGTCCTGGAACTCGACCCCTACAGCATGATCGACAAGTACCGCGGACCGGTCCTCATCTGCTTCGGTACGAAGGACCACATCGTGGATTACAGCTACGGCGTCCGCGCCTATGAGGCCTACAAGGCCGCTGACGAAGCCGCCGTCGCGTCCGGCGAACTCGACGAGATGCCGCTCGTCTGGCTCGACAGCATCAAAAACGGCGAACACATCTTCCCGTTCCCGCCGCACAAGTCGGACGCCCTCAACTCGGTCAAAGAGTTCATGGCCGGCCGCCGGGAAGTCATGCGCGTCGACGTCAAACTGACGACCATGACTTTCAAGCGCAAAGGCGCTCTCCTCGACTGGGACATCCCCTTCGGCGGGAAGGCGATCGGCGACTTCTTCAACGGTACCGTCCGTGCCGGCGCGCACGACCAGCGCTACTACGGGATCGGCACCTCCGACGTGACCGCGGACTACCATATCGACGGCAAGGACTGCGCCGGGGAAGACGCGACGGTCCACGTCGTGAACAAGGGTGCTTCCCATGAGGCCCGCGCGGCGGCCGCAAAAGCGTTCCATGCGGGCGCGCTCCCCAAAACGGCCAGCCCCTGGAAACCCGTCGTCTCCACGACGAGCAAAGCCCTCGACTTCATGAACCACACCGAGGCGTTTGCCCGCCTGCGCCAGCGCGGCCTCAAGGGTCCGCTCGTCCGCATCTTTATGGACTACGAGGCGACACTATGAGCAAACGTTATTGGATCCTGGCTGCCAGCTGCATCGTGAACCTTTGTATCGGCGCGCTCTATGCGTGGAGCGTGTTCGCGGGACCGATGGCGGAACGCCTGAACCTGATGAACGGGACCGCCCTGACCGCGGCGGACCTTGCGATCGTTTTCTCTGTCGGGAACGGAGACGGCTTCCTGTCGATGATTTTCGGCGGCTGGCTGACCGGCAAGATCGGCCCTCGATGGGTCGTGCTGATCGGAGTCCTAATGTTTGGCGCAGGGTTCATCGTCTGCGGACTTGCCACGAATGTGCTGATGCTGGTCCTGGGGTTCGGCATCCTGTCCGGACTCTCCATGGGGTTTGCCTATGGCTGTACGATCAGCAATTCCGTCAAATGGTTCCCGGATCACAAGGGACTCGTCGGGGGAATCACGACTGCTTCCTACGGCATCAGTTCTGTTCTTGTGCCGCCGATCGCCAATGCTCTGAACCAGAACCTCGGGGTCAGCCGGTCCTTCATCATTCTGGGCATCTTCACCATCGTGGCTGCCGGCACCGCTTCACTGCTGATCGCCCCGGCTCCGAAAAACTATGTCCCGGAAGGCTGGACGCCCCCGGCGGCAGACGATACGGCTGTGATGCGTGACCGGACACCGAAACAAATGCTCGCGACCCCCGTGTTCTACTGCATGCTGTTCATGCTGTTCTTCGGGGCGATCTTTGGAATGATGACCATTTCCCAGGCGTCGAACCTGGCGCAGACGATGATCGGCTCCACGGTCACACAGGCTGCGCTGGCGGTCTCTGTGCTTGCGCTGTTCAACACCGGCGGGCGGGTCGTTTGCGGTTGGTTGTCTGACCGCTTCGGGCGGATTCAGACACTGACGGCGGTCCTGTGCATTGCCATAGCGGCGCTGCTGGCTCTTTATCTCAGCGGAAAAACACAGAATGCGGTGCTGTTCTATCTGGGGCTTTGCACCATCGGCGTCTGCTTCGGCGCCTTCATGGGCATTTACCCCGGTTTTACGAACGAACAGTTCGGGGTGACTCACAGCTCCACCAACTACGGCATCATGTTCGTCGGGTTTTCCGCGGCAGGGATCGTCGGCCCGCTTCTGATGAAGTCGGTCTTCAACGCGACAGGCGATTATCTGCTTGCGTTCCCGATCGGCATGGTCCTGGCGGTGATCGGCCTGCTCCTCAGCGCTCTCTATCGCAAACTGAAATGACCTCAAACGAACACAAAAAGGACGGCTCCCTGCGGAGTCGTCCTTTATCAGTTTCTTTCGATTTCGTCTCTTGCCTGCCGGTTTGCCGGTTTGCCAGCTTGCCAGTCTGCCAGCCAACCGGTCTGCTTATTTGTCGCCCTTCCCGCGCAGGAGCTTCACCAGCTTTACGATGTCCATGTACTCGACGACAAGGCCGAGGACCAGGGGCACAGCGAGGTCTTTCAGCTCGAACACATAGACCGTATGGCTGATAATCGCCGCGGCCAGGTACGAAAACAGAAAGTAGACGACGAGCACCAGCAGGATGCTGCCGATGATCTTCGCGATCAGTTTCCCTGTCTCACTCATAAGCGTCCCTCTTTTCTGTTCGTTCTCTTCAAAGCGTTATTTCAGGTCGAGGCTGTCCAGGAACTTGCGGACCTCGGCGCCCCACTTCTCGGGTTCTTCCTTGATGGGGGAGTGCGCGGAGTCTTCAAACCAGACCCACTCTTTGCGCGGCGCTTTCAGGCCGTCGTACCACTCGCGCGCCACTTCGAACGGCGTGTTGTAGTCGTGGCAGCCGATCGTCATGAGGACCGGCATTTTGAGTTCGGGTACATCGCGCAGGAAATTGCAGGAGATGACTTCCGGCCAGAGGACGTCGGTCAGGTACAGAGCGCCGAACGCGTAGCGCGGCAGCTCCCACGGCTTGTAACCGTTATACTTCAGGAACGGGATGAGCAGGGTCTGGACCATGCCGCCCCGGTTCTTCCACTCCTCGCCGCCGTATTTGGAAAGGCCGTTCCGCTGGGCCATCATCGCGTCGTGGCTGTCGTAGACGCCCTTCACCGGCGGGTGGTCCTTGATGGCGTTGAGGGTCTTCTTGTCGCCGGCCTTCGCGGCCTCGTCCATGACGAATTTGTAGGAGATGGCCTCGTTCGCCTCGCCCTCGATGACCTGGCCCTGTCCGACATACGCGGCGATGTGCTCCGGATACTTGTAACACAGCGGCGTCCCGAGGACCGTGCCCCAGGAATGGCCGAAGACGACGACCTTGTCCTTCTTGAATTTCTTGCACAGGTACTCGATGAGCTCCCGCGCGTCTTCCACATACATGGGCACGTGCAGGTCGGCCCTCTTCGTCTTGAAGTACTGGTAACTCTTGCCGGACCCGCGCTGGTCCCAGAGGACCATCGTGTACTTGTCCGCCAGCGCCTTCTGGAAGTGCAGCACCCAGTGGCGGTCGCAGACGCCGGGCCCGCCGTGCAGGAACAGCAGCACGGGCGCGTTCTTGTCATAGGTATAGATGCGGATGTTCTGTTTGTTTCCGTTCAGTTTGACCCATTCTTCTTTGTCATAGAGCTTGCGTTTCTTTGCCATGGGGTCCACTCCTTTCTGTCTCAGTCGGCGATTTACCTCAGCAGCGCACCGCCCGTCCGGTCGTCTTCAGCGCGTCCGCGTCGAGGTCTTTGCCGACCGCGACGACGCGGTCGTCTTCGATGAGCACATCGCCGACGAATGGCTCTGCTCCGGTGCCGTCATAAACTTTGCCGTTCTTGAATAAAGACTTCATGGTGCTTTCTCTCCAATAACAGCTGTTTTTCAACCCCATCATACACCAGTCAAAACCGCCCCCGCAAGGTGGCAGAAAGGTTGCGGACAAGATGCGCTACCGTTCATGCACAAATCCTGCCATCATAACGACCGTTCGCTTCGACTTTTAGACCTTTCATCGAGAACCTCTTGACAAGCATCCCGAAATCAGATAAACGTTAAGAAGGCACCGTTTTCACTGATCCAAACAGACCCTTCACCGTTTTGACGAAGGGTCTGTTTTATGCTTTTTTCGCAAAACGGAAAAAGCCGGACGAAATACGATTGGGAGGAAACACGATGCAAAACTGGATCGAAGAGATGCTCCGACATCAGGAAGAAAACCGGGAGCTGTTGAAGGTGATCGACAAAGAATTGCGCTATGCCCCAAAAGGCGACTTGAGTTTGTCGCACTACCGGGGCACGACCCATTATTACCGAACCAGATGGGCAGAGGGGAAAGGCAAGGAGTATCTCGGAGAGAGAAAAGCTGCACTCCGAGATTCTCTTGCCCAGAAAGCTTACAACCTGGAACTGCGGGATGCGGTGGAGCAGGAACAACGGTTGATCGAGTCGGTGGTCCAAAAAATTCCACCGACTCCATTGGAAGTGTACGCGGCTCTGCCGGAAGAATTACGGCAACTCATAGAACCTCACATTCTGCCGGACAGCGTGTTTGTGGAACGCTGGCTGGAGGAAATGTCGGCAGGTGCTTCAGGAGAAGACTTCCGGTCCAGAATAGAAATCATTTATAACGATATCTATCAAAAACTGGAAGTGCCTCATGTTTACGAGCCAAGCCTCTATTTGGACGGCTACGGTCCTGTCAGACCGGACTTCGTTGCACTCAATGTTCGCACTCGTCAAAGCATTTACCATGAGCACCTCGGCATGATGGACAATGACGAGTACCGTGCGAGAAACATAGAAAAACTGCGCTGGTATCACCGATGTGGGTATTATGAAGGAATCAACCTGATCATTACCATGGAAAGCGATGGCAGAATGGTCAACTATGAAGAAGCAGAAGCGATCATCAGGACATACTTTACCTGAGAGCGCTCACCTTCCCGTCCACACACTCAGCCGTGTGTATGACGGCCTGCCAGGAGAAAAGTTCACCCGGCAAACTCTGTTTTGCCGGGTTGTCCATAGCAGAAGCTTGTCGGCAGAGCGGGAAAGTGGCTCTGCCGGAGCAACATGCAGTCGAAGTCGGTCAGACAGAGTGAGAAGCGCTTCTGCTGACCGACTTCAAAGTGTGGCTTTTTAAAATGTCGGTCAAACGGTGCGTAGGAGCACTTGTTTGACCGACGTTGAAGGCATGGATTTCCAAAAAGTCGGTCATGCGGGTCTCGAGCCCCGCATTTTGACCGACTTTCTGGGGAACATTTCGCCAGACAGGCATTCAGAACCATCCTGTTTTGGATAAAGAAGGGTGTTTTATCTCAAAGCACGTTGAAAAGTCGGTCATTTTTGCTCCCGAACGCAAATCTGACCGACTTTTTCAAAAAGCACACGGTTCTCGTCGGTCAGGCAAGCCCTTTTGCGCTGCCTTTGACCGACTTTTTCGAGGACCACTTCTTTTTGTCGGTCAGAAAAGGAAGAATGCTCCTTTTCAGACCGACGTAGCCGGTTCTAACAGAAAAAGAACGCAATTCTCCAAACCACAGAAGGTCAAATTATAAAAGGACGACCACCGGGCCGTCCTTTTTCTACCTTTTTCTATCAACTTTTATTTGGGCCAGAGTCCATGCCGGTCACTACGCTGCTGGGGCAGGGGGGGGCACAGCAGGCGTGGGCCTGTAAGTTACAGTAAAACCCGGGCGAGGGCGTAGAGGAGGGCGAGGAACACGATGTTCCAGAGCGTGAACTCCAGGAAGTAGCGGCCTTTCAGGGCGCGGGTCGAGGCGGCGTAGAAGCGGTACGTGATGAGGCTGGCCATAGAGGCGATCAACGTCCCGAGCCCGCCGAGGTTCACGCCGATCAGGAGCCGTGCACCGTCGGTCGTGAACTTGGAGAGGAGCAGCGCGGCAGGCACGTTCGAAATGACCTGCGACGCCAGGATGCCGGTCTCAACTTCTCTGCCGCGCACGGCGTTTTCGAGAAACTCCCGCACGTCCGGGAGGCTCCCGACGTTCCCGATGAACACGAAGAAAAAGATGAACGTAAAGAGAAGGGAGTAGTCCACCATCCGCAGGAGGCGGTAGTTTTCGATGACCACGACCGCCAGCACGGCGACGAGCACGATCCGCCAATCAAGGACCCGCGCCACCGACAGGAGGCAGAGCAGGAACAGCGACGCGTACACGAGGAACGTCTTCCGGTGGAACGAGTGGAAGGAACTGCCCTCGGACAGAGACGCGGTACCGGACGGGACCAGTGCGAGGGTCAGGACCACAAGCAGCGCGAGGGAAAGGGCCGTGTACGGCGCCATGGTCCGGAAGAACGTGCCGAGGGAGAGGTCGTACTCGTTGTAGAGGTACAGGTTCTGGGGGTTCCCGATGGGCGTCAGCATACTGCCGAGGTTGGCGGCCAGCGTCTCCAGCACGAGCGTGTGCACCAGCGCCTTTTCGCTCCCGGTCATCTGCCGGAACACGAGCAGCGTGAACGGGACCAGAGTGATCAGCGTCACGTCGTTCGTCAGGAACAAGCTGAACCCGAAACACAGCAGGACGAGCAGGAGGGCGATGAGCCGCAGAGACGTCACCTTGCGCAACAGGACTTCCGTCAGGACGCGGAACGTACCCGCCATCCGGAGCCCGGCCACGACGGCCATCAGGGAGAATAAAAGACCCAAGACTCGCCAGTCTACATAGGAGACATAAGAAAGGGAGGGCGGCACGAGGAAGCAGGACGCGAGCGCCAGCACGGCCGACACGACCAGCACCGTCTGGGAGCGCAAAAACTGAATGACGGTCTGCACAGACACCCCTCCTTTCCGGAAAACTTCCCACATTATATAGCACAACGCCCCCGAGTCGCAAGACTCAGGGGCGTGTTTTTATCGGTTTATGAATCGTAGAACTTCTGGCCGTCTTCGGTCACGAGACGTTCGGCCTGAGGGTACTCGAAGATGGCGGCGTTGCCGGCGTTCGCGGCGAGGTAATCGGCGAACTCTTTGGCATAGTACTTCGCCATGCCGAGGTTGTGCATCAGGTAGTTGCCGCAGTTGACGGGCGTGGCGCCGGGCACTTCGGTCGCGTCGTCCACGGACCGGAACGCGTTCAGCAGGAGGTCGTAGATGTCCCGCGGTGCGCGGTCGCCTTTCAGGATGAGGTAAAAGCCGGTCAGGCAGCCCATCGGGCCCCAGTAAACGACTTCGTCTTTCCAGTCGGGGTCGTTGCGCAGGTACGTGGCGATGAGGTGTTCCAGTGTATGCATGGCCGCGACATCGACGACCGGTTCCCGGTTCGGGTGCTTCAGACGGACGTCATAGGTCGTGACTCTGTATTCTCCCAGCACGTCGACACGGCTCGTGAATATGCCGGGCACGATGCGCGTATGGTCTACGGTAAAGCTCTGGATCAGTTCCATGGTGCAGTCTCCTTTGCTCCAAAAATGCTGTGTCAAATATAGCATATCGCCCCTGAAATGGCAACGCGGCGATTTGCGCCTGAAAGAGAAACGTATTACACTGAAGGCGAACAGGAGGTGTGTCGCATGTGTGATACCATGGGGTTCTTCCACGAAGGAAGCGCCATTTTCGCAAAGAACAGTGACCGCAGCCCGAACGAGCCGCAGGTCCTCGAGTACATCCCCGCAAAAGACCACGAAGAAACCGAACTCAAGGTGACCTACACGACCATCCCTCAGGTCCCGCATACGAAAGCCATCCTCATCTCCCGCCCGGTCTGGCTCTGGGGCGCGGAGATGGGCGTGAACGAAGACGGCGTGTGCATCGGCAACGAGGCTGTCTTCACGAAGGGCGCGTACCACAAGGAGAACGATACGCTCATCGGCATGGACTACCTGCGCCTTGCGCTGGAGCGGGCGTCGACCGCGAAAGAGGCGGTGGACGTCATCACGGAACTCCTGCCGGTCTACGGCCAGGGCGGCAACTGCGCCTACGACCACAAGTTCTACTACGACAACAGTTACCTCATCATGGACCGGAACCGGATCTTCATCCTGGAGACCGCCGACAAGACCTGGACCTGCTCCGAAGTGGAGCGGGGGAGCATCTCGAACCGTCTGTCTCAGGATAAGACGTTCGCGAAGAAGAACATCGACCCGCTGTACTCGAAGTTCTCGGGCTCCGCGGACCGCCTGAAACAGTCCTCCACCTGTCTGGTGGGTGCCGAGAGCGTCCCGGACATGTTCCGTGCGCTCCGCAACCACGCGCCCGGCGTGAAGAACCCCTTTGCCGAGGGCACGGTGAACTTGGTCTGCATGCACTACGGCGGCCTCGTGGGCGACCACTCGACCTCGAGCATGGTCGTCGAGCTCGGCGCGGACATCCGGGTCTGGGTGACCGGCACGTCGACGCCCTGCGTCTCCCTCTTCAAGCCGTACCGCTTTGGCGATACACCGACCGCCCCAGTCTACGCCGAAAAAGACCCGGCCGCGGAAGCGTACTGGCGCAGCGCCGAACTCTTCCGCCGCACGCTCCTGTGCCATGAACTCCCGCCGGAGTTCTACGCGGAGCGGGACGCTCTGGAAGCGGAGTTCCTCCAAAAAGCGGCCGCCGGCGCTGACCCTGTCGCCCTGGCGAAAGAAGCGGCCGAAGCGGACCGGGCCTTCTATGCCAAATGGGCCGACACGAAGCTGAAGAAGGTCCCGGCCTCCTACCAGTTCCGCAACCGCTGGGCGAAGAAGACGAAGGTCCTCAAAGAAGAGTCCCAATAAGCGGGACCCGCGCTCGAAACACAATCGAAACCCAATCAAACAAACCCCCGAGTCAACAGACCCGGGGGCTTTTTGTGTCTGATTCTCTTTTCGCCGGCTCATGCTTTTTTCGTCAGCAGGTAGCCCGCGAGGAACGCGGCGGCGCCGGCGGGAAGGACCATCATGCTGGTGTTCGCCACGAGCGCGGGCAGCAGCGTGAAGAGCACGCCCATGAGGACCAGCGGCCAGACGGCCATGTTCATGTGGCCGCGGAAGTACTGGTACGCCATGGCGCCGAAGAGGGCCGGCACGACGGAGTCGAACGCCGGCTGCAGCGCCGGGGCCTGCAGGATGGGCTGCAGGGGAATGAGCAGCGCCACGCCCAGCGCCAGCACCAGGATGGTCACCAGAGACGCGGTGGCGATGGACAGCGTGGCAATGATCTCGTTCTCCTTCGTCCCGCTCTTCGCGCCGACGAGTTCCTTGGCGTTCATTGCGCACGGGATCTTCATGTTGATTAGGTTCCCGGTGATGAACGCGAGGTAGCTGCCCCCTGCGCCGAGCATGGGCGTGTAGAGGATGAACTCGCCGATGCTGCTGCCCATCCACACGAGACCGATGGCCAGGAAGCCTTTCGCGACGGCGCTGAGGTCCGGCATGGCGCCGAGGTACCCGCCGATGGCGAAGGGCGCGCCGAGGAGCAGCGCCAGCGTCAGAATACACGCGGCCCGTCCGAGGCGATGCGTCGTCCGGTCATACCGTTCGAAGTAGAGTTCGTGTTTGTCGTTCATTGCATCGCCCCCTTACAGCAACCCGAAGAGCACGGCGGCCGCCATGCCCGCGAGCATGCTGCCCGCCAGGGAAAAGTTGTCGACCCATTCCTGGTGCTTCTTCTCTTTGAGCCACAGGAAGAAGCCCATGACCAGCGCAGACACCGCGGCCACGGCCAGCGGCAGCCAGGAACCCGTGAACGTGAACCGGCCGTCGTGGGAGATGAAGTCTCCGAAGTAGCTGCCGAGGTACGCGCTGATGAGGCCGATGAACACAGCGCTCATCAGGAGGACGCCGTGCGCGGCGATGCCGGACGGCTTCCCGTCCTTGTCAGTCCCGGCGCGCAACGTCTTTGTGTACTTCTTCGTAAAGACCGCGGGCAGCACCATGCCCCACATGATGCACACGCTCATGAGCAGGGCGATCGTC
>JAZOTY010000024.1:0-2983 GCA_045657845.1 Acutalibacteraceae bacterium
GTACGTCATTTCCGTCACTTCCCCTATTTTTAGTAACACACTATACACATACAATTATAGGGGGAGTGACAGAAATGTTCGTTTGCAATTGTTAACTCCGAAGGCGAAAAGTTTACTACTGTCGCAATAATTCGGTCATTCACTGACCAGCTGCTGAAAGACTTTCCCGGCAGCCTCTTCTTTGGTGCTACCCGGGACAGAAGCATTGAGGTTTTGTAGTAGCGTAATCAGCCTAGCAGGATCTTCGTCGTAACCGTGTCCTCATGCTGGTAGTCCGCGCGCGGCAGCGCTTTCGGCGTGGCCAGCTTGTTGTAGAGCTTCGTGCGCACCGGGTCGTTGTACATGAAGTCCGTCACTTTCAGGATGGCAGGCTCCACCGCACCGTAGATCCACTGCTGGATGTAATGGTTCCGATCCACCGGCTGCAGGGACGCGCTCGCCGGGTCCATGACGAGTCCTCTCCGGTACTTTTTGTTCATCGGTATTTTCATGTGGTTTGCCTCCTTCCGAAACGGTTTTCTCCCAACTCCGGCATAGAAGGAAGTTTGACACACGTCAACACATCGCCCTATAATGAAAACGTATCCATTCGTATTACGAAAAAAGAGGTGTTTTTATGGCGTCCAAACAGCATCCGTACGTCTTCGTCCACGGCATGATGGGCTGGGGAGAGGACAAGAAGTTTTACAAGGTCATCCCGTACTGGGGCATGGTGACCGGCAACTACCCGCGGCGTATGCGGGAAAAGGGCTATGAGGTCTACACCCCGTCGGTGTCGCCGCTCGGCTCCGCCTGGGACCGCGCGTGCGAGCTGTACGCGAACCTGACCGGCACCACGGTCGACTACGGCGTTGCCCACTCCAAAGAAAAAGGCCACAACCGTTTTGGCGAGACGTTCCCGGAAGCCATGCTGCCGGACTGGACTCCCGAACGGAGCATCCACCTGCTCGGCCATTCTTTCGGCGGCCCGACCATGCGCATGTTCGTGGAACTCCTGCGCAACGGTTCCCCGGAGGAGCGCGCAGCCACGCCCGCCGGCCAGCTGTCTCCTTTGTTTGAGGGAGGCCATGGCGATTTAGTCAAGTCCATCACCACCATCTCCGGACCCTTTGACGGCATCACGTTCCCGCACGCGCTGCCGAAAACGGTCGACTACGGACTGACCTACGGCATCCCGATGGTGGCGTCCATCATCGGCAACGTGGGCAGCGGCCGCGTGTACGACTTCCAGATGAGCCAGTGGGGCATCACCGCCGTCAAGGACGGCGTCCGCTTCGCGCGCGACATGCTGAACATGAAGGCCATCCGCAACTTCGTGAAGGCGAAGGACAACGTGTTTGCGGACATCCACATCCCGCAGGCGGCGGAGATCAACAAGAAACTCTCCGTCCCGGCCGAACAGTACCTGTTCTCCGTCACCGGCAACGGAACGAAGACGGGGAAGAGCGGCAACCAGGTGAAGGCCCCGATCATGATCTTCGCGTTCGCGCCGTTTGCCTACAGCCTCGGCAAGTTCCCGGACCAGACCATCGCCGGCGTGAAGATCACGGAAGGCTGGCGGATGAACGACGGCATCGTGCCCGTCGAGTCCGGCCGGCACCCGACGACCGAACCCTGGTGCGAATGGGAAGACGTGAAGGACAAGCCCATTCAGAAGGGCATCTGGCATGCCCTGCCGACGGTCCCCGGCGACCACGGCACCGTCATTGGCGGCTCCATCTCGTTCATCGGGAAGAAGCGCGGCCAGCGGTTCCTGAACTCGTACGACTTCTGGATGGATTATCTCGACAAACTGCCCGACTAAACAGAAAAGAGACCCCCGGCGCTGCCGCCGGGGGTCTTTTCTTATCTACAAAGCATTGCGGGAGGTCTGAGGGCATGATACAATATGTGGTGGAAATTTCGAGTTAGGAGATTCCTTTTATGAGAATACTGATCATCGCCTTCTGGGTGCTCGAACTGGTCGCCCTCGCGCTGTACATCCACGCGAGCTGGCCGGAGCGGACCCGCAGAGGCTTTTATCTCAAGTTGATTTGCTCAACGGTGTTCCTCGCCTACGGCATCACGCTCGCGGTCCTCATCCGGTACGGCATCAACGTGTCCTTTGCCGGGTCAAACACGGGCGAGCTGTCCGCCGGAGCGAACACGTTCCTCGAATTCACCGGCGGCGGTCTCACGGACCGCGTCGTGCAGCTCATCATCGCGGCGCTGGCCTACGGCTGGCTCGGGGACTTCTTCCTCGGCTATGCCCACCGCGCGGGGACTCCCGCGGACCCGGACCTCAAAGATGCCGCCCTCCTCGAGCAGCTCGCCGACAAAAAGACCGCGGCGAACACGCTCGGCGTTCTGGCCTTCCTGCTCGGCAACGGTCTCTACTGTGTGGCATTCGGTCGGGCGATTTACGGCTACGAGTTCAGCCTTCACCCCTGGTCCGCCGTTTTCTTCGCGCTGCCTGTTCTGGCCTTCGTCCTGATGGCCGTCAAACTGGACCTCGGCAAGCACGTCGTGCCTGCCGGCATCTACTTCGTGGTCCAGGGTGCCATGCTCGGTCTCGCAATGACCCTTGGCATCCAGCTTCTGCACGTGCACCGGCTCTTCGGGCTGTGCCTGATGGTCGGCTCGGCGCTGTTTGCGTTCGCCGACATCGGTCTCTCGCTCGAGAACTACGGCGGAGAACGGTTCCGCAAACTCGGTTTGAGGATCGCGCGGCAGATCGCCTACTTTTTCGGGCAGATGACCCTCGCGACCACCATCCTGTATTTCTACACGGTCTGAACATCCTGAAAAAAGAAAAACCCCCGGCCCTGCGGCCGGGGGTTCGTTTTGTATTGGGAGGGCAGTCCGCTTACATGCAGGTGTAGCCGCCGTCGACGGGCAGGTTGACGCCGGTGACATAGGAAGAGGCGGGGGAGGCCAGGAAGATGGCGGCCGTGTCGAGTTCGCCTTCGTTGCCGTAGCGCTCTTCGGGGATCATGGTCTTCGC
>JAZOTY010000025.1:0-25318 GCA_045657845.1 Acutalibacteraceae bacterium
CTTTTGCTTCAGTTTGGCTTTACAGTGCGGCGACAGCGTCTTTCAGGGCGTCGACCCGGTTGGTCTCCTCCCACGGGACGCCGAGGTCCTCGCGGCCCATGTGGCCATACGCGGCGACCTGTTTGTAGATGGGACGGCGCAGGTCGAGGGCGTCGATGATGGCGGAGGGACGGAGGTCGAACACCTTATTCACCGCGGCGACGATCTTCTCGAGCGGGACGGTCTCGGTGCCCTTCGTGTCGATGAAGACGGACAGCGGGCGGGCGACGCCGATGGCATACGCCAGCTCGACTTCGCACTTGTCGGCGAGACCGGCCGCGACGACGTTCTTCGCGACCCAGCGGGCAGCGTAGGAAGCGCTGCGGTCGACCTTGGTCGGGTCCTTGCCGGAGAACGCTCCGCCGCCGTGGCCGCAGGCGCCGCCGTAGGTGTCGACGATGATCTTCCGGCCGGTGAGACCGGAGTCGCCGACGGGACCGCCGATGACGAAACGGCCGGTGGGGTTCACGTAGATCTTCGTGTCGTCGTCGAGGAGGTCGGCCGGGATGACTGGCTTGATGACGTGCTCGATGACGTCGGCGCGGATCTGTTCAAGCGAAACATCCGCGGAGTGCTGCGAGGAGACGACGACGGCCTCGATGCGGACCGGTTTGTCCTCCTCGTCGTATTCGACGGTGACCTGGCTCTTGCCGTCCGGACGGAGGTAGGGCAGAGTGCCGTCCTCGCGGACTTCGGTCAGCTTCAGGGCGAGTTTGTGGGCGAGGGAGATGGCGAGCGGCATGAGCTCCGGGGTCTCTCTCGTGGCATAGCCGAACATCATGCCCTGGTCGCCGGCGCCGTTCAGGTCGTAGGGGTCGACATCGCTCGCCTTGTTTTCCTGGGAGTGGTCGACGCCGAGGGCGATGTCGGGGCTCTGCTCGTCGATCGCCACCAGCACAGCGCAGCTGTTGCCGTCGAAGCCGTAGACGGCGTTGTTGTAGCCGATCTCGTTGATGGTCTCGCGGGCGATCTTCGGGATGTCCACATAACAGGTCGTGGAGATCTCACCCATGATCATGACCTGACCGGTGGTGACGGTGGTCTCACAGGCGACGCGGCCGTTCGGGTCCTGCGCCATGATGGCGTCGAGG
Organism: Acutalibacteraceae bacterium; assembly: GCA_045657845.1. Classification (GTDB taxonomy): domain Bacteria; phylum Bacillota; class Clostridia; order Oscillospirales; family Acutalibacteraceae; genus RUG420. Next base: position 1,131 of record JAZOTY010000025.1, read on the forward strand.
ACGGCGTCGGAGATCTGGTCGCAGATCTTGTCAGGATGGCCTTTGGTGACCGATTCGGAAGTAAACAGATGATGCATAGTGGTTCCTTTCTGGTTGCAATGGTGAGCAGGGGAGGTCCATCGCCAAAAAAACGCCCTCCGGCAAAACCGAAGGGCGAATGTCGTCTTATCTTTCGGTTTGCACCGCAGGAATTGGCACCTTACCTTGCGGCAGGTTGCCGGACGTCGATGGGCCTGTTCCCTTACGTCACTCTGGATAAGTAATATTTGATTTGCACTTATTGTACTGACCGGAGAAGGCTTTGTCAACCCTGAAGAGCGGTCAGACGTCGGGCGTCTGTTTTTTCGAATTCGTACCCTTGATGATGGGGGACAGACGCTTGTAAACAAGGAAGGTGATGACGACGTCGATCATGCCTTTGACGAAGGTGAAGGGCACATTGAAGATGAGCAGCGCGTCAGACAGTCCCTTGATGGAGGGCAGGATGGCCTGATAGGCACCGATGATGGCTTCCATCGGCATGAAGTTCGTGTAGAACGGGTACACGATGAAGTAGTTGATGGGGAAACTGACGGCCGCCATGATGACCGCGCCGACGACAGAACCGGTGAGCGCGCCCTTGCGGCTCTTGTGGCTCTGGTAGAGGAACCCGGCGGGGATGACGAAGCAGATGCCGATGAGGAAGTTCGCCAGTTCGCCGACGCCGGACGAAGACGTGACCGGCAGGTGGATGAGGTTCTTGAGAAGACAGACCAGCGCGCCGTACCAGGGACCCAGAGCGAACGAAGTCAGAAGCGCGGGGAGTTCCGAGAAGTCGAGTTTGATGAACCCGGGCATGATGGGGATGGGGAACTCGATATACATGAGGATGGTGGCAATGGCCGCCATGACAGCGGTGGTGGTCAGCTTCCGGACCATGGAGGTGGAACCGGACTGCTGGGTCTTGGGGGAAGCCATGAGGCGTCAGTCCTTTCTTCATTTCTTTTCCTTAAAAAGTATACCGTCAAAGAAGCGGGACTGTCAAACGGGAGAGAGGCTCTATCCGGGTCGTTCGGTTCTGATTCAAAAAAGGTCGCTGTGGCCCGGAGACGGACAGGGAAGGTCTGGACAGCACAGCAGTGGCGATTTACTCGCGAAACGTATGACCTTTCACGAAGGCGGAATAGGTCATGTGGAAATCGAGCCGTTTGCGGCGGCTGATGGGTATGATGGCGTGGTTCGTCATCTCGATCTGTTCCGAAGTGAACTTCGCGACGTGTTTCATGTTGACGATATACGACCGGTGGCACTTGTAGAAGTATTCCTCCGGCAGTTGCGTCTCGATGCGGGTGAACTTCGTGAGTGTCTCGACCATCTCGGTCTTCGTCATGATCGTCGTGTGGTTGACGTCGGCGATGACCGCGAAAATGTCTTCGGAGGTGAACACGCGGAACGCGTTCTCCACCTTCACGAGGATGACCCGGTCCGCGAACAGTTCCTTGCGGTAGGCGTCCAGCGCGTCGAAGATATCGGACTGGGTGACCGGCTTCGTGAGGAACCGGTGGGCCTTGACCGAGAACGCCTCAAAGACGCGTTCCGGGTTCGAGGACAGCAGCACGATCGCTGCCTTTCCGTCCCGTGTGCGGATGACGCGGGCGTTCTCCACGGACGGTTTCATCTCAAAGTTGTCATCGATGACGATGAGGTCCGGTTTGTCGAATTCCTGCAGGTACTCCCGCATCCGGCGGAACACCCTGGTCTCGACTTCAACGTATTTCTGCTCGCCATAGGTCTTGATGGCGCCGGTCAGGAACCGGATGGTTTTCGGTTCGTTGCTCAAGATAAAGATCTTCATCTCGTTCTCTCCTGTAATCTAAAGTCTTTGCTATATCGATCAGATCCGTTTCGGATAGAGCCATCGTAACGCGGGGGGCGGAGCGGTGGCAACTAAGTGCCGGTTTTCCGCCGCCATAACGACCGTTCGGCAGTTAATAACTGCCGTTGATCGAAAAGTTGTTATCTTTCCTGTTTTTTGCACCAGGGTCTGATACCCTGTGAGGCGGAGGTGAAAACGATGTTTCAGAACTACACACAGGGAGCCGGTCTCCTTCGGTACGAACTGCTGCCGGGAGAGCCGGTGGACGAATTCACGCTGGAGATCCTCCGGCAGAACACGCCGGACGGCGTGCTGCTGCTCGGGAGGGAGACCGGGGAGGCGGGGGACACGCTCCTGCTGCCCGTCGCCGGTCTGGTCCCGCTGTTATCAGAGGACTATGTAATAAATAAGTTTACTAAAGAATCGTTCCTGATGGAAGTCAAAACGATCCGGGATTCGCTCCGCGACCACATGATCCCGCCGGAAGAACTGGTGCTCCGGCCGGAATGGACCTGGCTGCGCCCGGAGACCGGGAGCCCCGTACTGCTCGTGCTCCCGACCCCGATGGCCCGCGACCTGTCTCTTTCGATGGAGGCTTATGAGGTCCTGGTGTCGGCGATCTGCGAAAAAAACAGGCAGACGGCGGAGGAAAACGCAGCAGCGGAAACAGAGAGTGCCAGAACGAGTGCTAAGCGGCGCGGGCCTGCCAAACCCTGGCGCCGCCTGGTGCGCGATTTCTGGGAAAACCTCGACTGAACCGGGCATTTTTCGCAAAAAGTCAAAACAAAAAATGGCTTGTTTAAGCCAAAAATCGGCACAATTTAGCACTCTCGGCAAGAAAGTGAAAAAACTTGGTCAAAAGGTGTTGACTTTTGACAGGGCGGGTGGTATCTTATTACTGCAATTAGCACTCCGAAGTTTTGAGTGCTAAACCGAGTGCTAACGCAGAAAGGATGAGAAACGATGCTACCGACGCGAAGACAGCAGATCCTGGCGGCGATCGTCGAACAGTACATCGAGACCGGCGAACCGGTCGGCTCCAAAGCGCTGTTGTCGAAGCTCGACATCAACGTTTCTTCCGCTACCATCCGAAACGATATGGCGGCCCTGACTGCGCAGGGACTCATCTACCAGCCCCACACCTCCGCGGGCCGCATCCCGACCCAGAGCGGTTATCGGTATTATGTCGATCATCTGATGAAGATGGAGGAGCTGGAAGAGACCGACCGCCGGCGCATCGAAGCCGGCGTCGACGAACGCTCCGGAGACCCGGAAGCCCTTCTGACGAAAGCCGGCGAGGCGCTCGTGAACTTCACGAACTTCGCGGCCCTCTCGACGACACCGTCCGACGAGCACGCGTTCATCAAAAACATTGAAATGGTCCCGGTCAGTCCGAAAGTCGCCATGGTGGTCCTCCTGACCTCCACCGGCATCCTGAAGAGCAAACCCTGCCGCATGGATGTCACGCTGACGGCGGACATCAAACAGACCTTTGACCAGCTGGTCGAAGAGCAGTTCCGGGGCACGCCCCTCGCCGACATCAACACGGTCAAGATCCAGACCCTCGCGGCGTCGCTGGGAGCCAAGGCGCTCTCCATGTCCTCGCTGCTGGCCACGGTCTCCGACCTCGCCGAAATGGCCTCGCAGGCCGACATCCGGCTGGAAGGCAAGTCCAACCTGCTCGGGTACAAGGAGTACAGCGACAACCTGCCCTCGCTCCTCAAGTTCCTCGGCGATGAAGAGCCGCTGTCCATGCTGGTCTCGTCCGGAGAGGCGAGCGGCCCGGGCATCGAGGTCCGCATCGGTTCCGAGAACCGGTTCTCCGAACTCTCGAACTCGACCACCATCATTTCCCGATACCAGATCGGGGACGGAGCCACCGGTGCCATCGGCATCATCGGCCCCACCCGGATGAACTATTCCAAGCTCATCCCGCGCATCCAATATCTGACAGACATCATCAGCAGGGTCCTGTCGGAAGTTTACGAGGAGGACACACCGACCCATGAGCAAACAGACAAAGAAACCTCTTGATGAGGAACTCGAACAGGAAGAAGTCCTGGAAGAGGAAACGGTCGACACGGAACCTGCCGAAGCGGCAGAAGAACCGGCCGGGGAACCGGCGGAAGAGCCGGCCGAAGAACCTTCCGATGACCTCGCCAACCTGCAGAAAGCGCTCGAGGAAGAGCAGAACCGTTACCTGCGCCTGATGGCGGAGTACGACAACTTCCGGAAGCGTTCTGCCAGAGAAAAGGACGGCATCTACACCGATGCGAAAGCAGACACCTTCACGAGCCTGCTCCCGGTCCTCGACAATTTCGACCGGGCCTTCGAAAACGAAGATGCATCGCCCGAAGATTTCCGCAAGGGCATCGAGATGACCAGAGATCAGATCCTGGCTGTCTTCGAGAAAGCGGGCGTCGAGGCGTACGGCGAAGCCGGCGACCCCTTCGACCCGAACATCCACAACGCGGTCAGCCACATCGAAGACCCCGAACAGGGCGAGAACGTGCTGGCTCAGGTATTCCAAAAAGGTTATAAACTCGGCGACAAAGTGCTCCGGCACGCCATGGTCGTCGTAGCTAATTAATAAAAAATACACTTTCAATAAACAGTCTTTATTGAAAAGACGGAGGAATTCATTATGGCAAAAATCGTAGGAATCGACTTAGGTACTACCAACTCCTGTGTGGCGGTCATTGAAGGCGGCGAGCCCGTCGTCATCGCGAACGCGGAAGGCGCCCGCACCACCCCGTCCGTTGTTGCGTTCGGCAAAGACGGCGAGAGAATGGTCGGTCAGGTCGCCAAGCGTCAGGCCATCACCAACCCTGACAGGACCGTCTCGTCCATCAAGAGACAGATGGGTTCTGACTTCAGAGTCACCATCGACGACAAGAAGTTCACTCCGCAGGAGATCTCCGCGATGATCCTGCAGAAGCTGAAGACCGATGCAGAGGCTTACCTTGGCGATAAAGTCACCGAAGCCGTCATCACGGTCCCCGCATACTTCACCGACGCTCAGCGTCAGGCGACCAAAGACGCCGGTAAGATCGCCGGCCTCGAGGTCAAACGTATCATCAACGAGCCGACCGCTGCCGCTCTCGCATACGGCATCGACAAGGAGACCGATCAGAAGATCATGGTCTACGACCTTGGCGGCGGCACCTTCGACGTCTCTCTCATCGAGATGGGCGACGGCGTCCAGGAAGTCCTTGCGACGGCCGGTAACAACCGCCTCGGCGGCGACGACTTCGACCAGCGCATCATCGACTGGCTCGCGGACGAGTTCAAGAAAAACGAAGGCATCGACCTCCGTTCCGACAAGATGGCCATGCAGCGTCTGAAAGAGGCTGCGGAAAAGGCGAAGATCGAACTTTCCGGCGTCACCAATTCCACCATCTCTCTTCCGTTCATCACCGCAGATGCAACGGGTCCGAAACACCTTGAGACCTCTCTCTCCAGAGCGAAGTTCAACGAGCTGACCGCCGACCTCGTCGAAGCGACGATGGGTCCGGTCCGTCAGGTCCTCTCGGACTCCGGCCTCAAGACTTCCGAGATCGACAAGGTCCTCATGGTCGGCGGTTCTACCCGGATCCCGGCCGTCCAGGAAGCGGTCCAGAAGTACATCGGCAAAGAGCCCTTCAAGGGCATCAACCCCGATGAATGTGTCGCCATGGGCGCGGCCCTTCAGGGCGGTGTTCTCGGCGGCGACGTCAAGGGCCTCCTGCTTCTCGACGTCACTCCGCTGTCCCTCGGTATCGAGACCCTCGGCGGCATCTGCACCAAGATCATCGACAGAAACACCACCATCCCGACCAAGAAGAGCCAGATCTTCTCCACCGCCGCGGACAACCAGACGTCCGTCGAAGTCAACGTCCTTCAGGGCGAGCGCGAATTCGCGAAAGACAACAAGTCCCTCGGCGTCTTCCATCTCGACGGCATCCTTCCCGCACGCCGCGGCACCCCGCAGATCGAAGTCACCTTCGACATCGACGCGAACGGTATCGTCAACGTCTCCGCGAAAGACCTTGGCACCGGCAAAGAGCAGCACATCTCCATCACCGCTTCCTCCAACATGTCCAAAGAGGATATCGACAAGGCAGTCCGTGACGCCGAGCAGTACGCTGCGGAAGACAAGGCCCGCAAAGAAGAAGTCGACCTGCGCAACGGCGCAGACCAGGTGGTCTTCCAGTCCGAACGGATCCTCGAGGACGAGGGCGACAAGTTCGAAGCGGCTGACAAGGACGCTCTCCAGAGCGCCATCGATGAGCTGAAAGAGGCGCTGAAAGGCTCCGACACCAACCTCATCAAGACGAAGCAGGACGCGCTCCAGGCGAAGTTCTATGAAGTCTCCGCCAAGCTCTACCAGGCCAACGCCCCGCAGGGCGACCCGTCCGCGACTGGCTTTGACCCGAACGCGGCTGCCGGTTTCGGCGGCGACGCAGGCTTCGGCGGTCAGCCGGACGACGGCGCGGCAGACGTCGACTTCACCGACGTCGACTAATCTAAAACCACGGGTTCGCTGTGCTCCTTCCGGAGCACGGCGACCCTTCACGAAATGAGGGCTCATCTTGCCAGACAAACGCGATTACTATGAAGTGCTGGGACTCGACAAAAGCGCCAGCGCCGACGACATCAAAAAAGCCTACCGGAAACTGGCCAAAAAGTACCACCCGGACCTGAACCCGGACGACAAGGAAGCCGAAGTCCACTTCAAGGAAGTGAACGAGGCTTATGAAGTGCTGTCCGATGACCAGAAGAAGGCCCGGTATGACCGCTTCGGCTTTGCCGGGGTGGACCCGAGCTACGGCGGCGGCCCCGGCGGCCCCGGCGGATTCGGCTTCGAGGGCGGAGACTTTGGCGACATCGGAGATATCTTCTCCAGCATTTTCGGCGGCGGCTTCGGCGGCGGTTTTGGCGGCGGCCGTCGGGTGGACCCCAACGCGCCTCGCAGAGGGTCTGACATCAATGCCCGCATGAATATCACCTTTGTGGAAGCGGCCAAGGGCTGTCACAAGAAGGTCCGGACCCCCCGCATCGAAGTCTGTGACGTCTGCCACGGCAGCGGATGCAAGAGCGGTCAGCCGGAGACCTGTACCCAGTGCAACGGCACCGGCCAGGTCACCCAGACCCAGCGCACCGCGTTCGGCATGTTCCAGTCCACCGCGGAATGTCCCACCTGTCACGGCCGCGGCAAGACCATCAAGGACCCCTGCGACCGCTGCAACGGTCTCGGCATGATCCGCCGCACCGTGGAGATCGACGTCGACGTCCCCGCCGGCATCGACAACCACCAGGCGTTCGCGGTCCGCGGACAGGGCAACTTCGGTCCGAACGGCGGCCCCCAGGGCGACCTCTACGTGGAATGCGCCATCGAGCCCCACGAGATCTTCACGAGAGAGGGCTATGACGTCTTCTGCGACGTCGTCGTCACCTACTCGCAGGCCGTTCTCGGCGCCGAGATCTACGTGCCCACCCTCGACGGCAAGGTCAAGTACAACATGCCCGCCGGCACTCAGCCCGGAACGAAGTTCCGCCTGCGCGGCCGCGGCATCGACCCGACCCACGCCGCCGGCAAGGGCGACCAGTACGTCACGGTCATCGTCGACGTCCCGAAGAAGGTCACCGACCATCAGAAGGAACTCCTCGCCGAATTCGACAAGGAGTACATCGACAAGCCCGTCAACGACGGGACCGGCGCCTCGGCCTACCGGGCGTCGAGCCGAAAGAAAAAGCGCCGCTTTTTCGATTGATATTTCCCAAAAAGAGAAGCACCTGAGCAGTTGCTCAGGTGCTTTTTTGTCGGTCAATATGAGGTCAGGGCTTCTGCATGGTGCTGAAACTCAGACGGGGCCCGCCTTTTCCGTTCCCGGAGGGGCGGACCAGAATATAGATGCCGGTTGCACCAATGGGTATATCGGTGCCTTTCCAGTCCTGTAACGATCGCACGAATCGAAAGATCTTACTGTTTTTCCGCTGACTCATGGTTCATGACTCCTTTGCCCTGTGGATCCATTCATTCCTGTATTTTGATTCTAATCGTTTTGAAAAAGATGTAAAAAGTCACAAAAACAATAAAGTGTGGAGTTTTGTCACAGTATGCTTGTTCTGTGACAGACGGGTCCAATGCATTATTCGGTACTATTAAATTGAAATATTGCAGTTTCTTTATGAAAAGGAGGACACAATAGATGTCAGCAGAGTGGAAAGAATCCGGCTGTAATTTCTGTGCTGTCGGTTGCGGTCTGGAAGTCCTGGTGGAGGACGACCACATCCTGGACGTTCGCCCGTCGAAGAACAACGTCCGGACCCCGGGCGGTTACTGTTGCCGGAAAGGGCGCTCCTCCAAGTACTTCCTGGAGAACCCCAACCGCATCGACTATCCTCTCAAACGGGTCAACGGGGAATTCGTCCGCATTTCCTGGGAGCAGGCCATCCGGGAAATCGGGGAGAAGGCCCGGAAGATCCTCGACGAGCACGGTCCCCGCGCGTTCGCGTTCAGCGGCGGTGCTCTGGCCAACGACCAGAGTGAGATCGCCGCGATGATGTTCATCATGGATGCCATCGGGACCCATTACATCTACAACCCGGCCGGCATCGAGTTCTCGGGGAACTGGTGGTCCCACGGCCGCATCCTCGGAACACAGAGTGCGTTCACAGAGCCTGACCACAACAACATCGAAACGCTGGTGTTCTGGGGTTCCAACTCCTATGTGGCACACAATATCGGCCCGTCCCGTCCCATCATCCGGGAATTCTCCGAAAACCCGGACAAACACCTCGTGGTGGTGGACCCGCGACTGAGTGAAACGGCCCGCATGGCCGACATGCATATCATCCCGAAACGCGGCAGCGACTCGGCACTGGTCCGGGGACTCATTGCCCTGATCCTCGACAAGGGATGGCAGGACCAGGCCTTCCTCGATGTCTGGAGTGCAGACTGGGACAAAGCGAAGAAGTGGTATGAAGGGTTCGATTACCGGGAGGCCTTCGAGTTCTGCGGAGTCCCGTATGAGCAGATGGAGGACTTCGCCCGCATCATCACGACGACCACCTGGGGGATCCATCAGGATCTGGGCATCTTCTGCGGAAAAGACAGTACCCTGTCCAGCTTCCTTCTGGTCACACTTTCCGCCGTGACCGGAAATCTTCTCTACAAGGGAAATGTCGAGTCCGATACGTTCCTTCCGAGCCCGGAATATGACGAGCGAAGGAAAAGGGCCTGGAAGACCGTGGAAACGGGCCGGGACAGAGTCTCGGTCTCCTATCCTTCCGCGGTCCTCAGTCAGGAGATGCTCTCCGAAAAAGAAGACCGCCTGCGCTGTGTCTTTGTGTCGAAGAACAATCCTGTCGGTTCCTTCCCGGATACAGATCAGATGATCAAGGGATTCGAAAACCTGGAACTGTCCGTGTGTATCGAGATCGTCATGAGTGACACCGCCAGACACTGCGACTACGTTCTTCCCGGGAAGACCGGTTTTGAAGAGCCGCAGTTTTCGGTCTTCAACTATCAGTACCCCAACGTGATCGGTTATCTGAAGCAGCCGGTCATCAGCCAGATCGGGGAGCGCCGGGAGGGCAGTAAGATCCTCATCGACATCGCCCATGCCATGGGCCTGGTCCCGGAGCTGCCGCAGTCGCTTCATGAAGCGGCGGCCAGGTCCATAGAGGACCGCGATCTGATGCCGTTTATGATCAAGGCATTCGCATGGTTCGGGGCACATCCGAAATATATCAATATCCTTCCCCTGATCATGACCGATCTTTTGGGCGAAGCGTTTGACTCTGTCGTCATTGCGGTGATGCGTCTGGCATTTGCCATTGCGCCCATGGGTGCCACCGACATCCCCGGCCGGGCAGGCTTTGAAGCACTCAAATCATACCGGCTCCTGAACAAGACGAACCTGACGAAGTTCCTGGCTGGCGTCTCCGCCATGGACCAGGCCTTCTGGGCAGTGTATGACAACCCCGCCGGGGCCGTCATCGGCTACTCGAATCCGGACCCGGAAGAATACACCAAAGAGCACATCGCGTACAAAGACAAAAAGATGCGCCTCTATGACGAGGACATCGACCGGTTCATCCATATGGCCACCGTGGAAAGCCTCAGAGAGCGGATCGGGGCCACGGACGAATTCCCGATGGTCCTCTCCTCCGGGAACCACGGGAATGACGGCGGCGACAACACCTCCATGAAGAACCCGGGCACCTACAAGTACCGGAAACCGTACACCATGTTCCTGAATCCGGAAGACGCGGAACGCCTCGGGCTCAAGGACAAGGATACCGCCGTCATCCACACGTCGACGGGTGCCTTCAAAGCACCGGTGGAACTCTCGTTCAAGACAGCGCCCGGTTACTGTGTGGTACCGCACAACTTCGGTGTGGAGACCGGGAGCCCCAAATACGGGGAAATGTCCAACCGGATGATCTCGTGGGACAACAACGATGTCATTACCGGAAACCCGGCGATCCGTTTCGTCCCCTGCCGGGTCGAAAAGGCACAGTTATAAAAAAGTGATGATTTTGTAAAACAATATGTAAGGAAGGAGAACTGAACTATGGCTGCAGAATGGAAAAAATCTGGCTGTAACATTTGCGGCATTCGATGCGGCCTGGAGATCCTGGTGGAAGACAACCATATTCTCGATGTCCGCCCCAATGTGGACGGACACGGCGAAGATTTCCCGGAGATCTACTGCTGCAGAAAAGGCCGATCGACCAGGTATTTTCAGGAGAATCCGAACCGGCTGAACTATCCGCTCAAAAAGGTGAACGGCGAGTTCGTCCGCATCTCCTGGGACCAGGCTATTCAGGAGATCGGGCAAAAGCTTCGGAAGATCCTGGATGAACACGGCCCGAAATCCTTCGCGATGGCGACGATGGGCCTGGCAGCGGACCAGTCCGAAGCCGGCATCCTGATCTCCCTGCTGAATGCCATCGGCGGGCAGTATGCCTACAGTCCCATCGGCATCGAGTTCGCCGGAAACTGGTGGTCCCACGGCCGCGTGCTCGGACACCAGGGCATGGTCACTGAAGCCGATGAAGCCAATATCGACATCATGATCTTCTGGGGGTCCAACGCCTATGTTTCCCACCAGATCCTCGATGCACGCACCGTCATCCGCAAACGCTCGGAGCATCCGAACCAGAAAGTCATCGTCGTGGACCCGAGAATGTCGGAGACGGCGCGGATGTCCGACCTGCATATCCACCCGAAACCGGGTCTCGATGCCATCATGATCCGGGCCATGGTCAGTCTCATCCTGGACAAGGGGTGGCAGGACCAGGACTATCTGGACAAGTACACGGTCGGCTTCCCGGAGGCCCGGAAAAAATGGTTCGACGGGTTTGACTACAGAGCCGCCTTCGAACTCTGTGACGTTCCGTATGAGCAGATGGAAGACTTCTGTCATCTGCTGTCCCACAACACCTGGGGCGTCCATCAGGATCTCGGTCTGTTCTGCGGCCGCCACAGCACCCTGAACAGCTACATGCTCTATCAGCTGATGGCCGTCACCGGCAACCTGGAAGTCAAGGGCAACAAGACCATGGATTCTCTGACCCGGTTTGCCCAGACCGCAAAAGACGAGACCACGAACCCGAAGATGTGGCGAACGGTCGAGACCAATGTCTTCCCGGTATCGGACCATTATCCGCCGGCAGTCCTGTCGGACGAGATCATGTCTGACAAACCGGATCACCTGCGGGCCATGATCATTTCCAAGGCCAACCCGGCACGTTCCTACCCGGATTCCGACCGCCTCAACGAGGCCCTCGATCATCTGGAACTCCTGGTGTCTTTGGATATCGTCATGACGGAGACCACACGGCACGCGGACTATGTCCTGCCTGCCATGACCGGCTTCGAGGAATACCACTGGACGATCTTCCAGGGCAATCCGGAGTTCATCGCCGTTCGTCTGAAGAAACCGATCCTGGAACCCATCGCGGAGCGCCGCCCGTCCCAGAACGCGATCCTCGAGATCATGCGCGCCGCCGGGTATGTTCCGGAAATGTCGGAAAAGGTCTATGCCGCAGCGAAACGAGCCTACGAGGAGCGGGACATCATGATCTTCATGCTCGCGTTCGGCCCGTGGCTCGCCTCCCATCCGCAGTGGTTCAACAGCATGAATCTGCTGATCGCGGACGCCCTGTCCCGCTATATGCCGGGCAAGTCCGTATCCTCTGCACTGTTCCGGGCGATCTGCCTGATCTCTCCTCTGGCCTTCCTCGGCTACTGTGAGCGGGCCGGTTTCCAGCCCAACAAGAAGTATCGGTGGATGCTGAAGACACCGCTTGCCCCTCTGGCTAAAATGTCCATGATGGATGAGGTGTTCTGGGCGGTATACGACAACCCGAATGATCAGATCATCGGCTATCCGGACCCGGATCCGCTGAAACAGATGGAGAAGGTCATCATCCACAAAGATAAGAAGATCCACCTGTTCGATGAGACCGTCGACCGTTTCATGAAAGACCTGACCATCGAGAAGGAGCGGGAGGCCACTTCCGGTACGGAAGAGTTCCCGGATGTCGTCTCCTCCGGCGCACACTTCGATGACGGCGTGAACACGCTCATGCGTAACAATGACACCTATAAATACCGCAAGCCGTTCCACCTGTTCATGAACCCGGCGGAAGCGAAGAAGAGAGGCATTGCCGAAGGCGATCTGGTCCGGATCACTTCCAAAGCCGGTTCTGTCACGGCTCCGGTCAAGTATTCCTGGAAGATGCGGGAAGGCTACAGCATGCTGCCGCACCACTCCGGTCTGGAAAATGAAGGACAGCCGGTCGTCGGAGAACCCGCAAACCGAATTACGGACCATGAGCACTACGATGAGATCACCCACGACCCCATCATCCGTTACGTTCCGTGCCGGATCGAAAAGATAGAGGCATAAGGGGAGGAGAATCTATGGATTACAAAAAATTCGACCCCGCAAAGGACAGCATCCTGGACGTCCTCAAAGCCGTCCAGGCAGAAGAGGGATTCCTCAGTGATTCCGCCCTTTGCGAAGTGGCAAAACTATATGGGAAATACCCGTCTGAAGTCTATGAGACCGCGACCTTCTACACCATGCTGAATGTTGGTGAAAAGGCAGAGCACACCGTCGAAGTCTGCGGCAGCACCTGCTGTGACGCAGCCGGTGCGGCAGCTCTCGCGGAGGCCGTCTCCAAAGAGCTCGGCATCGGTCTCGGAGAAACCACCGAGGACAAGAAGTGGTCCTTCCGCCGCTGTGAGTGCCTCGGCCGCTGTGACACCGCGCCGAACGTCCTCATCGACGGCGAACTCCTGACCAACGCGACCGCGGAACAGGTGCTCGATTGCATCAGAAAGGCAGGGAAGTGATCATGGCAGTCAAAGAAGTAAAAATCACCCTGCGCAACGCGGGTAAGATCAATCCCGAATCCATCGAAGATTACATCGCGGCAGGCGGCTACAAGGCTCTCGAAAAGGCCAGAAAGTCCGACCGCGTGCAGCTCATCGATGAGATCGAGAACGCCGGCAAACTGAGAGGCCGCGGCGGCGCGGGCTTCAAGACCGGTTTCAAATGGAAGGGCGCCTACGACACGCCCTCCGACGTCAAGTATGTCGTCTGCAACGCGGACGAAGGCGAGCCCGGCACCTTCAAGGACCGGACCATCATCGAGAACGACCCCCATACCCTTATCGAAGGCATGCTCATCTGTGCCTACTGCATCGGCGCCGGCGAAGTCGTCGTCTACGTGAGAGGTGAATACACCCATTGCATCGACCTTCTCCGGAAGGCCGCGAAAGATGCGGAGGCCAAGGGCTTCACCGACGGCGTCAAAGTCACGATCGTCGGCGGTGCCGGCTCCTACGTCTGCGGCGAGGAGACCACCCTCCTGACTTCTCTGGAAGGCTTCCGCGGCGAACCGAGACTCAAACCTCCGTTCCCGACCCAGGCCGGTTACCTGGGCAAACCCACCGTCGTCAACAACGTCGAGACCTTCGCCACGGTCCCTGTCATTGTCGACAAGGGCGCTGACTGGTTCGGCGGCATCGGCGCGCCGGAATACCCGGGCACCAAGCTGTTCTGTCTCGCGGGCGACATCCGGAACAAGGGTGTCTATGAGATGCCCACCGACGCCACTCTGAGAGACCTGCTCATCGACATCGGCGGCGGCGCTCCGGAAGGCCACAGCATCAAAGCCATCCAGATGGGCGGCGGCTCCTGCGGCTTCATCACAGAAAAAGATCTGGATACCCCTCTGGACTTCGACTCCATGAGAGCCATCGGAGCCTCCCTCGGTTCCGGTGCCATCCTGGTCCTGGACGAGACTCACAACATGGCGGAGTTCGTCAGGGGGACCTCCCATTTCTTCGCCCATGAGTCCTGCGGCAAATGCAGCCCCTGCCGAGAGGGTACGACCCGGCTCGAAGAAGTCGTGGAAGATATCCTGGCAGGCGGAGACCTCGAGAAGGATGTCGCGATGATCCACACTCTGAACGACACGATGAGCATGTCCTGCTTCTGTCCCCTTGGACAGGGAGCATGCACGCCGGTCCTCTCGGCCCTCAAGCTGTTCCCGGATGACTTCAAAGTATGGAAGAAGGAGGCGTGACCATGGCTACAGTCAATGTAACGATCAACGGAAAAGTCTGTGCTGTCGAGTCGGGTATAACGATCCTTCAGGCAGCAAGAGAAAACGGCATCAACATTCCGACCCTCTGTAACTTCGAAGGCCTTGAGGCCAGAGCCAACTGCCGCATCTGTGTCGTCGAAGTCGAGGGCATGCGGACCTTCCAGCCCGCCTGTGCCACCAAGGTCAGAGACGGGATGGTCGTAAACACCGAGTCCGAGAAAGTCAGAGCGTCCCGCAAGGCGACCCTCGAACTCATCATGGCCCACCACGCAGTCGACTGTCACCACTGCATGCGGATCGGCTCCTCCTCGGAGCAGTCTCTGGACCCCCGCTTCTGCGAGATGTGTTTCTGGTGCGACTGCGAAAGAGACGGCTTCTGCGAACTGCAGGCCCTCAATCGCGAATACCACGTGGATGTGCTGCCCTACATCCAGCATGAGGCCGACTACGAAGTCGACGACTCCCTCGACAGCATCATCCGCAACCCCAACAAGTGCATCAAGTGCAGACGCTGCGTCGATGTCTGCGGCGAAGTCCAGACCGTCCACAACCTGTCTATGGCCAACCGTGGCCGGGACATCATGGTCGTGCCGGAACTCGGCAAGCCTATGGCAGAGAGCGCCTGCGTCCGCTGCGGCCACTGCGTCGATGTCTGCCCCGTGGCAGCCATCCACATGCAGGAGCACAAGGACGAAGTCCTTTATATGGCTCACTCCTATGACTACGACACGGCAGTCCAGCTGAGCCAGGATGTCATCCCCGAACTGACCGAACTCTACAAGGTCAAAGAGGGAGAGATCACGATGACCAAACTGGTCGGCGCCATGCACAAGCTGGGATTCGGCAATGTCATCAGCAACGAACATGCAGAATTCCTGGCGGCGGAAGAGGCAGCGAAGATCATCGACGAGAACATCGGCAAAGAACCCGTCCTTCTGACGAACAGCTTTGCGGTGCAGAACTTTGTGGACCGGTACTTCCCGGACATGAAGGACAAGATCCATGTCTATGCCAGCACGCAGGACAAGTTTGGCGAGTATGCCAAATCGGTGAAAGTCAGCAAACCCCTCAAGAGCATCAACGTCACTGCAGTGAAAGAGGCCGCTGCCGAGTCCAAAGAGACCGGCAATGTGGACTATGTCCTGAACGCCCGTGAGCTGTACCGCATCTTCCTTCGGACCGGCGGTGCTCCGCACAGACGGTATGCAGAAGACTTCGACGAGACCTTCGAAAAAGAAGTCCTTCCGTACAAGGAACTGCTCCGCTCCAAGCCGTGGAACCTGATGTCGGAGCCCGAAGAGGTCGCTGTCATGATCGACGGCGCTCCGAAGAAGTGCGCGGTCGCCCACAACCTCGGGCAGGTCCGCAAGCTCCTCGAGGGCGATTACAAAAACTACGACGTCATCCGTCTGATGGCCTGAGCCGGACCGACAACTGAATAAAACCGTTTCTTGAGCAAAAGGCCCTAAAGCTCCACCGCCATGGGTCTGCGCCGAGAGGGCGGAGCACTCCGCGCCTCTCCGGGGTAAGTGAGGAAACGCGCTTGCCTTCCCTTGTTGAAAAAAGAGACTTCCCAAAAAGATTTGACATCACATTGTCGAATTGTGTTTACCGTGGGCGTGGTTTCTTTTTCGAAACCACGCCTATTCTTGTTTTGGAGGATGTTATGACGGTAGGTGCTGTCATCCTGACCGGCGGCAAAAGCCGGCGCATGGGTGCCGAAAAGTACAAAATCAAAATCGGAGACCAGACATTTCTGGACCGGATGGCTGCCAACTTTGACGGCTTTCCGGAAGTGTTCGTGTCTGTCGACGATGCATCGCGCCACCCGGACATCGCACTGCCGATGGTGGCGGACCGCTGGAAAGACTGCGGCCCCATCAGCGGCATCTGCAGCTCTCTGCTGGCCTGCCGGAGCGATGCGCTTGTCGTCGTGTCCTGCGATATCCCGTTCTTCAACAGCCGTCTCCTCGGACGGATGCTGGAAGAGCTGGAAGGGGATGAGAACATCGATCTGGTCATGCCAAAGGAAGCAAACGGCTTTTTACAGCCGGTCTGCGGCGTATACCGGAAACGCTGTGCCGATACTCTTCTGAAATATATCGAGAGCGGGAATTACTGCCTTCTGGACCCGCTTCAGGTCCTGAACATCAAGACCATTCCCGCCGAAGAGTTCCGACAGGAACTCATCAATATCAATACACCGGAGGACTATGAACGGGAGTTCCACGTCCCGGTCCCGGATGCTGTAGCCGGCGACGGGATGCCGATCAAAATGAAAGAGGCCCGTGCCCGGATCCGCACCCATGTGCCTTCTCTGACCCCCGAGGTCCGGACCCTTCAAGACGCGGCGGGCTGTACGCTGTCCGAAACCGTGACGGCACCGATGGCCCAGCCGCCGTTCCCCCGTTCTCCGTATGACGGCTATGCGCTCTGTGCAGCCGACTCCGAAGGCGCTTCCCCGAACACACCGGTAACTCTGTCTGTGGTGGGACACAGTTATGCCGGGGTCCCGTTTGAACGGGAACTGCATCGCGGAGAAGCGGTCCGCATCATGACCGGCGGAAAGATCCCGGACGGAGCAGATTGCGTCATTCCCCAGGAGAAGACCGACGAGGGGGAAGAGCAGGTACAGCTCTTCGCTGCCCTTTCGGCCGGAGACAACTATTGTCCGATCGGGGAAGATTACCCGGAAGGCTGTGAACTCATTCCGGCCGGGACCAGAATGGATGCCGCCGCCATGGCGGTGGCGTCAGGAGCCGGGCTGACGGAACTGACCGTCATACCAAAGCCCCGGATCGCCGTCTTTTCCACGGGCGATGAACTGGTCTCTCCCGGAGAACCTCTGAGCCCCGGAAAGATCTACAACTCGAACGAGACCTATCTGCTGCAGCGGCTTTCCGAACTGGGACTCCCGGTCTCGCATTCCGGCATTCTCGCCGATTCGGACGAGGAACTGGCAGCCCGCCTGCTGGCCGCCTGCAACGATTCCGATGCCGTGTTCACGACCGGAGGGGTATCGGTCGGACAAAAAGACCGGCTGCCTCACGTGCTCGAACAGCTGGATGCCGAGTTCCTGTTCAAGGGCGTTTCCATGAAACCCGGAAGTCCGGTGACGTTCGCACTGGTGAACGGGGTGCCGGTCATGGCAATGTCCGGGAACCCCTTTGCCGCAGTGGCCACGTTCGAGACGCTGGGCCGGGATCTTCTGGCCGCATTGGCCGGACAGGAGGACCTCCTGCCGGAACGCCGTGCCACGGTCCTGAAGACCGGGTTTTCCAAGCGGCGCGGCTGTACGCGGTACGCCAAAGCGACCTGGGCACCGGACGGCGTCACACTGATGACAAAGCAAAAAAACGGGCAGTTGCAGTCCATGATCGGTACGAACTGTCTGGCCGTGCTTCCATCCGGCGATGAACCGCTGAAGCCCGGTACCGGAATCGATGTTTTGATGATCTGAAGGGAGACAGAACATGAAAATGATAAGAACTCAGGAGGCAGTAGGGCAGGTCCTTCTGCACGACATGACTCAGATCATACCGGGTGAATACAAAGGCGCCCGGTTCCAAAAAGGGCATGTCGTCCGGGACGAGGACATCCCGACATTGCTTTCGATGGGCAAAGAAAACCTCTATATCATGGACCCTGACTCCGATCTGGTCCATGAAGATGCGGCGGCAGATCGCCTGCGCTCCCTTTGTCAGAATAAAAATATGTGCGCAAAGGGTCCCCGAGAGGGTAAAATAGAATTGTTCGCTGAGACAGACGGCCTGTTCAAGATCCGCCGGAATGCTCTGTATGCCCTGAATTCACAGGATGAAATGATGGTCGCGACCAGACACGGCGATACGATGGTCCGTAAGGGAGACAAACTCGCCGGGATGCGGGTCATCCCGCTCTGGATCGAAGAAGAAAAACTCCGGGCGGCAGAGGCAGTCGTCGGCGCAGAACCGATCCTGGAACTGAAGCCGTTCACACGCCGGAAGGCGGCACTGATCATCACGGGAAATGAAGTGAAGAGCGGCAGGATCGAGGACCGGTTCGCCCCTGCGCTGGAGCGGATCCTGGCAGACTACGGGGTCTCGGTCATCTCGAAGGTCTGGCCCGGTGACGACAAGGATGAGATCATTCGACAGATCCAGAGGGCGCGTTTCTCCGAGGCCGATATCATCCTCTGTACCGGCGGTATGAGCGTCGATCCGGATGACAGAACGCCGGCAGCGATCCGGGACAGCGGTGCTCACATCATTCGTTATGGTGCACCGGTCCTGCCCGGCGCTATGATGATGCTCGGCTATTATCGCGACGGGACTCCGATCGTGGGACTTCCCGGCTGTGTCATGTATGCACGATCCACGGTATTTCAGATCCTGTTGCCGAGGATCCTGGCCGATGATACCGTCACATATGACGAGATCTCCATGCTGGGAGAGGGCGGGCTCTGTCTCGACTGCGACGACTGCCGTTTCCCGAATTGCGGATTTGGAAAAGGAGGCTTCTGATGAGCCAGTCTGTAATCACCCTGTGTGGTGTCAAGAAATGTGGAAAGACCACGATCCTTGAAAAACTGATCCCGGAACTGACCGGCCGGGGCATCAAAGTGGCCGTCGTCAAACACGACTCCCACAGTTTCACTCCGGACACGCCCGGGACGGACACGTACCGCTTCTTCCAGGCAGGTGCCTGCGGCACGATCATCTTTGACGGAGAAAAGTATTCGGTGACCCGCCGTGTGGCGATCGAACGTCCTGAGGCACCGGCGTTCTTTCCCGATGCGGACCTGATCCTGATGGAGGGCTTCAAACGCTCGGACTTCCCGAAGATGGAAGTGATCCATCCGACTGACCCGGACAGCCCGCTCTGCTCCGATGAGGAAGTCTTTGGCTTTATCACCGACCGGCCTGTTGAGACAGATCTTCCGACCTTCGGCCGCTCCGACATCAAAGCGATCGCCGATTTCATCCTGCAGCTGAGGGATGAAGGCAAACTGGAATATGAAGCCGGATAAAAACCGACCCCTCTGGAAACAGAGGGGTTCTCTATTGCTTTAAACCGTAAAAGCGTGTATAATACCTGTTAACTATAGCGAGACGTACATCGCCAAAACAATTCAGAAATAAGGTGAAGCATTTGCTGATTTTTGAGTACCTGGAACAGAACGCGAAACTGTATCCGGATGAAGTCGCCCTCGTGGAGATCTCGCCGAAGTTCGACGAGAAGAGCCGCATCACCTGGAAGGACTACTCTCTGGTCCAGCCCGTGCCGGGCAAAGAGTTCCGCCGGGAGATGACCTGGAAGACCTTCGACGAGCGCGCCAACATGTTCGCGAACCTCCTCTTTACCCGGGGCATCCGGAAAGGGGAGAAGGTGGCCATCCTCCTCATGAACTCCATCGAATGGCTGCCCATGTACTTCGGTATCCTCAAGACCGGCGCCGTCGCGGTGCCCCTCAACTACCGGTATGACGCGCAGGAAATCAAGTACTGCCTCGAGAAGGCGGACTGCTCCATGCTGGTCTTCGGACCTGAGTTCATCGGCCGAGTCGAGGAGATCGTCGACGACATCCCGGACGTGGAGCACCTGTTCTACGTCGGCGAGGACTGCCCGAGCTTTGCGGACAGCGCCGAAGAACTCATCAAATTCTGCTCGAAAGAGAAACCGAATGTCCCGCTGACGCTGGATGACAACGCGGCGATCTACTACTCGTCGGGCACGACGGGCTTCCCGAAGGCGATCCTTCATACGCACAGAAGCCTGGAGCACGCGGCCGTCTGTGAACAGAAACACCACGGCCAGACCCATGACGACGTCTTCCTCTGCATCCCGCCCCTGTACCACACCGGCGCGAAGATGCACTGGTTCGGCTCTCTCGTCGTCGGCGGACGGGCGGTCCTCCTCAAGGGCATCCGCCCCGAGTGGATCCTCCGCGCCGTCTCCACCGAACGCTGCACCATCGTCTGGCTGCTCGTCCCGTGGGCGCAGGACATCCTCGACGCCATCGACCGCGGAGACATCGACCTCTCCGACCACGTCCTCGACCAGTGGCGGCTCATGCATATCGGCGCGCAGCCGGTCCCGCACAGTCTCATCGAACGCTGGATGAAACGGTTCCCGAACCATCAGTACGACACGAACTACGGCCTGTCCGAGTCCATCGGCCCCGGCTGCATCCACCTCGGCGTCGAGAACATCGACCACGTGGGCGCCATCGGCATCCCCGGTTACGGCTGGGAGGCGAAGATCTGCGACCAGGACGGCAACGAGATGGGTCCGAACGAAGTCGGCGAGATCCGCGTCAAGGGCCCCGGCGTCATGAAGTGCTACTACCGCGACAAGGCGGCGACGGCCGAGTCCCTGAAGGACGGCTGGCTCTGCACCGGCGATATGGCCTACAAAGACCCTGACGGGTTCATCTACATCGTCGACCGCAAGAAGGACGTCATCATCACCGGCGGTGAGAACCTGTACCCGGTCCAGATCGAAGACTTCCTCAGAAAGCACGAAGCCATCAAGGACGTCGCGGTCATCGGTCTCCCGGACGAGCGCCTCGGCGAGATCGCCACGGCGATCATCTCCGTCAAGGAGGACTGCCACCTGAGCGAGCAGGAAGTCAACGACTTCTGCAAGGGCATGCCCCGGTACAAACGTCCCCGGAAGATCATCTTCGCGGACGTCCCGCGGAACCCCACCGGCAAGATCGAAAAGCCGAAACTCCGCGAACTCTATGCCGGCGCGAACCTGGTCGAACAGCAGACCAAAAAGTAAGCGACCTCTGAAGGAAGGTATATTATGAAGCAGTTGTTACTCGGAAACGAGGCAGTGGCCCGCGGACTCTATGAAGCCGGCTGCCGTCTGGTCTCCAGTTATCCCGGGACGCCCAGTACCGAGATCACCGAGAATGCCGTCAGGTACAGCGACGACATCTGGTGCGAATGGGCTCCCAATGAAAAAGTCGCCATGGAGACCGCGATTGGTGCCTCCATCGCAGGCGGCCGCGCGTTCTGCGCGCAGAAACATGTCGGCCTGAACGTGGCTGCCGACCCGCTCTTCACCGTCGCCTACACCGGCGTCAACGGCGGGCTGGTCATCGCGGTCGCGGACGACCCCGGCATGTTCTCCTCCCAGAACGAGCAGGACTCCCGCCACTACGCGAAGGCCGCCAAGGTCATGATGCTCGAGCCCTCGGACTCCACGGAGTGCAAGGAATTCACGAAGCTCGGCTTCGAACTCTCTGAAAAGTTCGATACCCCGGTCATCCTGCGCCTCACGACCCGCGTGGCTCACTCGAGCAGCATCGTCGAACTCGCGGACCGCGACGACGTCCCGGTCAAAGAATATGTCAAGAACATGCCGAAGTACTCCATGCTCCCGGCGAACGCCATCAAGCGCCACGTCGTGGTCGAAGAGCGTCAGCTGGCCGAACAGGAGTGGGCGGAGACCGCTTCCATCAACGCCGTCGAATGGAACGATCAGAAGATCGGCGTCATCGCCGCCGGCATCACCTACCAGTACGCCAAAGAGGCGCTCGGAGACAAGGTCTCGTACCTCAAACTCGGCTGCGTGAACCCGCTGCCGAAAAAACTCATCAAAGAGTTCGCGGACGGGGTCGACACCCTCTACGTCCTCGAACAGCTCGACCCGGTCATCGAGGAACACGTCCGTGTCCTCGGCATCGACTGCAAGGGCAAGGAACTCTTCGACCTGAAGGGCGAGTACTCCCAGTCGATGATCAAAAAGGTCATCCTCGGGGAAGAGGCCGAATACCTCACCACCGACATGGAGATCCCGCCCCGGCCGCCGGCACTCTGCCCGGGTTGCCCGCACCGCGGTCTCTTCAGCGCCCTGAAACCGCTCGACGTCATGGTCAGCGGCGACATCGGCTGCTACACCCTCGGCGCGCTGCCGCCCCTCAGCATGATGGACACCACTATCTGCATGGGCGCCTCCGTCAGCGCACTCCACGGCCGCAACAAGATCCGCCCGGACGAGGCGAAGAAGTCGGTCGCCGTCATCGGTGACTCCACGTTCGTCCATTCCGGCATCACCGGCATGATCAACGCGGCGTACAACCAGAGCAACTCGAAGATCATCATCCTCGACAACTCCATCACCGGCATGACCGGTCATCAGCAGAACCCGACGACCGGCAAGCGCATCGACGGCGAACCGACCACGGCCATCGACATCGAGGCCCTGGCGCACTCCGTCGGCATCGACCGCGTCCTCGTCGTCGATCCGTACGACATCGCCGCCACCAGAGACGCCATCAAAGCGGAACTGGAAGTCGACGCCCCGTCGGTCATCATCTCGAGAAGACCCTGCGTCCTCCTGAAGGAAGTCCGCGCGAAACAGCGCAAGCCCTTCTATGTGGACCCCGACAAGTGTGTCGGCTGCAAGGCCTGCATGAAGATCGGCTGCCCGGCCATCAGCATGAAGGACAAGAAGTCCGTCTTCGACTTCACCCAGTGCGTCGGCTGCGGCATGTGCAAACCCTTATGCAAATTTGACGCCATCAAGGAGGGAGACTGACCATGACCAGAAGTATTCTCATCGTCGGCGTCGGCGGCCAGGGCACGCTCCTCGCGTCCCGTCTCCTCGGCCGGACCCTCCTCGCCAAAGGCTATGACGTCAAGATCTCCGAAGTCCACGGCATGTCCCAGCGCGGCGGCTCCGTCGTCACGTACGTCCGTTACGGCGACAAGGTCGCGTCTCCCATCGTGGAGAAGGGCGAAGCGGACATCATCATGAGCTTCGAAGAACTCGAGGCGGCCCGCTGGCTCCCGTACCTCAAGAAGGGCGGCAGCATCATCGTCAACACTCAGCAGATGGACCCGATGCCGGTCATCACCGGCGCGGCGGTCTATCCGGAGAACGTCCTCGGTCAGCTCGAGGACCTCGGGGTCGACGTCCAGCCGGTCGACGCTCTGAGCCTCGCCGTGGAAGCCGGCACGCCGAAAGCCGCGAACGTCGCGCTCATCGGCGTCGTCGCGAAGAACACGGACATCGAGCAGGACGTCTGGGAAGAGACCATCCGAAATACGGTCCCCGAGAAGTTCCTCGAACAGAACCTCAAAGCGTTCCGCCTCGGCTACAACGCGTAAACAAAGACAAAACTCTCCTGCTGCGGCAGGAGAGTTTTTTTGTGGTATACTGAGGGCAGAATCGTCAACAAGGAGGGTCTCAACATGAAACAGAAACGTTCTGTCGCAGGACGTGTCCTGCGCTTCCTGCTCGCCATCCTTCTGATCGTCGCCCTGCTGCTGGCGGCCGGACTGGTGTTCCTGACCGTCACGGAATACAAGCCGGCAGATCGCGAGGAGATGGTCCTCTGCGGCGCGGAGGAGACTGCTTCCATCTCGGAAGGGGACCCGCTGAAAGTGCTGAGCTGGAACATCGGCTACGGTGCGCTCGGCGACAACGCCGACTTTTTCATGGACGGCGGAGAGATGGTCACGACCGCCACAGAAGAACGGTTACAGGAAAACCTGAACGGCATCACCAAACTCATCCGGAAGGTGGACCCCGACGTCGCTCTCCTGCAGGAAGTCGACTCGGACTCCTCGCGCAGCTACCACGTCGATGAGACGGATGTCATGTCTGACCTTTTCAACGACGACACCGAGGTCGAGAGCCTTTACCACGCCTCTCCCTTCGTGCCGTACCCGCTGCCGCCCCTCAAAGAGGTACATATGAACCTGCAGACCCTGTCGCGGTTCGGCAT
>JAZOTY010000026.1:0-2097 GCA_045657845.1 Acutalibacteraceae bacterium
TCCGGGGTCTCGAAGGCGATCTTCAGCGGCAGCGCGATCTTGCCGATCTTCTCGATGGGGAAGTGCGGGTTCGCGCGGTAGGGCGGCTGCTTCGGCTGGCGGAAGAAGTCCTGGTCCTTCCGCGCATAGGAGATGGCGAAGTGCTCGCCCGGGAACCAGACCCGGTAGCGTTCGGACGCTTTCGCGTGCCACCAGAACCACCACTGGAGCATCTCGAGGGTGATGCCGGGCATGGGGCAGTACATCGCGCAATAATAGTTGCCGTTCGGGAACCGCTTGTACCCCACTTCATAGATGAGGCTGTCGTCGGCGATGAGCCGGTCCTTCTCCGCGAAGGGGACCGGAGTCAAGTTGCCCGCGTCGAGCTGCGCACGGATGTCCGCCGGCATTTCCGGCAGCGGTTTTTTCATGAGGTCCCGCATGATGTAGTCCTGTTTCATAGTTATTCTCCTTGGGATGTGTTGCTATGGACATTATACCATGTGGTATACTGAGTGTGAGCCGCAAGGCTTGATAATATTATTTTTAGGAGAGTGCTGTTTGAGACAGAACTACACACTGGAGATTGTCGGCTGACCGGGAGGTTTGCAGACAGTCAGACAAACCTCCCGCTGGAAAGCAACTTTCAGTCACAAGTTTTCAGGAGGTAAAACAATGAATAAGAATGACTACACCATTCGTTTAGAAAGATCCGAAGAGTACAGGGACGTTGAGGCCCTCGTCAGAGAGGCATTCTGGAACGTGTACCGGCCGGGGTGCAGCGAGCACTATGTCATCCACGTGTTACGGGATGACCCGGTCTTCGTGAAGGAACTGGACTTCGTCATGGAACAGGATGGCCGGTTGATCGGGCAGAATATGTTCATGAAGACGGTCATTCAAGCGGATGACGGTCGGGTAGTCCCCGTGTTGACCATGGGGCCGATCGGCATCCTTCCGGAGTTGAAACGGCAGGGCTACGGTAAGGCTTTGCTGGACTACTCTCTGGAAAAGGCGACGGAACTGGGCTTCGGAGCGGTCCTGTTTGAAGGGAACATCGATTTCTACGGCAAGAGCGGGTTCGACTATGCCAGCAAGTTTGGCATCCGGTACCACGACCTGCCGGAGGACGCGGATGCTTCTTTCTTCCTCTGCAAAGAACTGGTCCCCGGATACCTCGACGGTATCACAGGGGTGTATCAGACGCCGCAGGGTTACTATGTGGATGACGCCGATGTCGACGCGTTCGACAAGGCCTTCCCGCCAAAGGAGAAGTTGAAACTTCCGGGACAGATTTTCGGCTAAACGAAAAAGAAAGGACTGCGCAAAAAGCGCAGTCCTTTTTGTGTTGAGTTTACCAGCGTTTCCATGGGTTGATGCCGTCTCGTTTGCTGTACCAGTAGCACTCGCAGATGTACACGATGTTGAAGGACAGCGCGAACACGAAGACCAGCGGATAGAAGTAGCCGAGCTCCGGCACGCCGGGCACGCCCTTGTCCTGATACACGATGAACGGGATGGCGGCGAACAGGTTGCCGATGAACATGAAGATGGCGATCCAGATGCTCTGGCCGCGCATGTCGTTCCGGCGGATGATGAAGTAGATGAACAGAATGGACATGGAGAGGTCCATACCCCAGGCAGAGTAGGCGCGGCCCATGCCGAGCGGATAGTCAGCCGGCGCAGAGGGCCAGAACTCGTACTGGCACATGACGACGATCAGCCAGCAGAGTACGAATGCCACAGCCACCAGCGGATACATGGTCTTCTTGGTCAGGGTCGGGTAGTCCACCTTGCAGAATTTCAGGAAGTGGTACAGGATGACGATGTCCAGGAGGCACCAGACGATGTTGATCGCCCGCTGCGGGAACGGACACGGTGTGATGAACGAATAGTTGAATTCCCACGCGAAGTTCAGGGCCAGGGCCCAGAGCGGCATGCCGTGCGCTTTATCGATGTGTCCGCGATGGATGATGAAGATGTATGTCAGGGACCAGAACAGCCCGGACATGATGTCGCAGAACAGATAAAACGGAGGCAGGTTCAATGCAGACATAAATCCTTCTCCTTTCACTCAAAGCTTGGGACGGTGAGTCCGGAGGAATGGGTTCCTCAATT
>JAZOTY010000027.1:0-5954 GCA_045657845.1 Acutalibacteraceae bacterium
GACCCCTTTCGGGGTCTTTTTTATTCTAATCAGACTTCGTAGTCCATGCAGACGCGGGACTTGACGTTCGGGCGGACCTTGCCGTCGGCGACCGCAACGTGGTCGGGATGGACGGCGTAGGCCTTCAGCGCATCGAAGCTCTCGAGCGTGGAGTCCAGCATGAGGTCGGCATTCGAGGTGGGCAGCGGGTGGATGTTCACGTGGACTTCCAGAAGTCCCGGCACCTTGCCGACCAGGCCCTCGAGGCCTTTTTTGATGTCTCTCTTGATGGTCTCTTTATCTTCTGCATAGAGCTCGTCTTTGAGCTGCCATAAAATAATGTGTTTTACCATAATAAAACCTCCTGCAGGTCTGAGTTCTTTACAAACTCATTGTACCGCAGGAGGTGTTTTCATTCAATCAGTCATCTTCCGGGAACTGGGATATCTCGGGCTGATACTTCTGGATGTTGTGGGTCATGCCGTTGTCGGGGACGATCTTCTCGCCGGTGATGCCGTCGGTGAAGTCCGTGCACATGGCATAGACGACGCGGGCGACGGAGTCGACCGACTTGATCTCGTCGAGCTGCGGGGTGGAGATGCCGTCGTAGAGTTCGTCCTCATCCTCTTCGGAGAGGCCGTCGATGACCAGGTTCTTGGTGGCGCCTTCCGTGGCCATTCCGCCGGGGGCGACGGTATTGACCTTGATGCCGTAGCGCTTGAGTTCTCTGGCCGCTTCAATGGTCAGGGAGACCACGCCGCCCTTGGAGGCTGCGTAGTGGACATAACCGCCGAAGGTCGGATACGGGAGCCAGGCGCAGTTGGAGGAGACCAGGCACATCTTGCCCTCGATGCCGTGGTCGATCATGTACTTCGAAACATGCTTGACCGTCAGGAACGTGCCGGTCAGGTTGACGGTGACGACTTTGTTGAACTCGTCTTTCGGCATGTTGTAGATCTGGGCGTAGCTCCAGACCGCGGCGCAAGTGACGAGGATGTCGATGGAACCGAAGGTCTCATCGGTGAATTTGATGAGAGCCTGAAGGTCGTCTTCATCGGTGACGTTCGCCTGGAAGAAACGAACACGGTCCGGGCCGAAGCCGGCTGCTTCGAGGACACCGCAGGCGTTGTTCTCTTCGGCCGGGTTGAAGGAGGCCATGACGACGTTGGCGCCGCCCTGCAGCAGACGAGCGGTCACGTTGAAGCCGAGACCGGAGGAGCCGCCGGTGACAATGGCAACTTTGCCTTTGACACCGAAGACGTCCTCAAGAGACGGCATTTGAGCGAGGTCTCCCTGCAGCATCTGTGCAGCGGGAGTAGTGATATCGTAAGCCATAATTGTTTCTCCTTATATCCGCGATTTACCCGAGGAAGTTCTTGTCTTCCGCGACGACGACTTTGGCGAAGTTCGGGCCGGCGGTCAGGACCGTGCCGGGCTCGGCGAACTTCTTGTCGACGATGGCGAAACCGATGTTCTTCTCGACGGTGTATCCATAGATCATCTGACGGACGATGCCGCACTGGACGCCTTTGTGGCAGAGGACCTCGTTCTGGCAGATGTCCTCATAGGACTCACGGCCCTCGTCGAGGACGATGCCGATCAGCTTGTACTCTTCCTCATAGTTTTCGAGGGCTTCCTTGCCGTGGAAGTCTTTGTCCATGTGGACGGACCAGCCGAGACCGGCTTCACCGGGGGTGAGGCCTGCCATATCCTGCTTCAGGGCAAGGCCCTTCTCCATAGGAAGAGAGCGGACATAGACTTCGAGGGTCTTCAGTTCTCTGCCGTCGAACTTCTCGGAAGCTTTTTCGAGGATATCGTGGAGCTGCGGGAGCTCTTCTCTCTTCACGTAGACTTCAAAACCGTTTTCGCCGGTGAAGCCGGAGCGATGGATGCGACAGGGCAGGTTGCCGATCTTGTTCTCCGCCATGCGGAACCGCTTCATGTCGCCGATCGGGGTCTCCAGGACAGAGTCCAGCATGGCAGCGGAATTCGGGCCCTGGACGGCATACATGCCGATGACGTTCGTGAGGTCTTCCCACTCGACGTCCAGGTCTTTCTTATACTGCTCCAGCAGGGGCTGGAACTTCGGGCCGTACAGGGTGGAGACCCAGTAGGTGTTTTCGGCCATGCAGGTGACGATGGTGTCGTCGAGGATCTTACCCTCGTCGTTCAGCATCGTGGTGTATTTGCTGACGCCAACGGTCTCGGAGATGTTGTTGACGCAGATGTAGTCGAGCAGCTGGTGGGCATCTGCTCCCCGGACCTCGACGAGGTCATGGGTCCAGCAGTACCAGCCGACGTTCTTTCGGACGGCTTCGGCGTCCGCTCTTGCAACTTTATCTTCTCGGAATAACATGTCTTTTCCCTCCTTACATCATGCGGTTGTCGATCTTCTTGCCGATGACGATCTCCATGTCTTCGGTGTCGACACCTTCGAACCAGACGGAGAATTCCGGGCTCAAGAGCGTCTTGACGGCGCTGTTCCACTGAGCTTCATACCCGACGACCAGTTCGTCGAGGGGAGCCATCTCGTAGCGGCCGACGAAGTCGTCGCAGTCGCAGTGGATGCGGGTCTCGTCCTTCTCGAACGCGGTGAAGTCGCAGGGGACCAGCTGGCAGTCGAGGAGCGTCTTGATGTAAGAGCCCATGATCCTGGAGTCGACCTTGCCGATGTTATGGGGAACACCGAGGAATTCTCTCAGGCCTTCATAGGAAGAGGGGTCGATGAATTCGTTCTTGCCGGCGGTGGCGAAGACGATCTTCAGGAGTCTCTCAAACTCTTCATCGTCCTCACACATATCGCCCATGGCGACCAGCGGGAACTGGATGGACCAGACCCAGCCCATGGTCATGACCCAGTTGTAGCACCAGTCGAAGGACTTCTCTTCACCGAAGGCGTTGGTGTACTTGCCGTTGCGGAGGATCTGTCCTTCCGGAACGGTGCGCTCTTCCGGAGTGTCGTGGACCGGGAACTCCGGCTGCTCGCGGTGGTCGAGCCAGCCCTGCTTGTCGAGTCCGGTGACATCGCGGCGCTCCGCGACGACACGGCAGTGACGGTTGCCGCAGCCTCTGGCCTCGCACATGTTGAGACGGACCTGGTTCTCACGGCCCTCGGAGGTCAGGTCGAAGTTCGCGGTGAACATGCCGGTGGTCATGTTGCACATCTCGGAACCGACGATGTCCCAGGGACAGGTGTCGAGCTCTTTTTCCACGCGGTCGTGGGTGAACTGGATGACGCGGCCGGCCATGTTCTCGTACTCGTCGCCGGAATCGCCCCAGATGGCGCCGAGCCAGGCGGACTTGTCGCAGAACTCGGGGATGTTCCACTCGTCGTAGTAAGCGGTGATGTAGGGGTCGTCCGGGTCGTCGCCGGCGCAGGCGGCCATGTTGAAGCCGTAAGCGGTCTCGGAGATGGCTGCCGTTCTCTTCTCCCAGCTGGGCTCGATGATCCGCATCAGCTGGAACAGGTTCGCGGAGAAGGCAGCGATGTGCCGGACGCCAAAGTTGTATGCGTCTTTCTGGTTGATCAGTTTTCCCCAGGCCGTCTCGACAGCCTTGTACTCGGGGACAACGGGTTTCAATGCCATAATGGGTTCCTCCCTTTTTGCAAAGTGGTATTTCGGTCGCCACCAATATATCGCGAGTGGTCAAAAAGCCCCATCCGTAAAACCGTCCTGTTTTTTCGCGATGTACCCCTACAGTTTGTATGGCTCTTTCCGGGAACTTTGGAACTCTCCACAGTTTCCCTGCGCGGGGCCGTCTGATAAAATGGTTATAGGAAATAATGGGAAAGGAGCGTTTGACATGCGCTTGAACGCGGACATCCTTTTTGAGAATCTGTGTGCGGACCATCCCGCAGAACTGTCGGGGTACCACACGAGTGAACTGAACCTTCGACGGCCGGAGTTCTACCTGGACTCCTCAAAACCCATGCTGGCGAACCATTTATATATCCTCCCCGGAGACCAGTTTCCCCGTCACCTGAAGATGGAGAAGGGCTGTGTCATCCTCTGCTCCGCCAACACGGCGGTGGCCGGCACCTACCTGGACCGGTGCTGCCTCATCAAGCTGCGGCAGAAGACCGATCCCTTCGTTCTGATGAATGCCGTCACCGCTATCTTCGACCGGTACGGCAGGTGGTATGAGCAGCTGCATCAGATCGTCGAGACCACGGCGGACATCGGCGAAATGGTCAGCATCTCCGCCACCCTCTTCGGCAACCCGGTCATGGTGCTGGACTCCGAATTCCGGCTCATCGCCGCGGACGGGTACGGAGACAAAGATCCCTGGTCCATCGCCTACGACGACCACGGCGGAAAGCTCAGCCTGAACGCTTTGAACCAGTTCCTGAGCCAGATGGACATGCAGATCGACAAGACGGACCCGCTCCCCATCGACATCCTGGGCAACTCGGTCCTGAGCTATAACCTCTTCGACATGGAGCAGTATGCGGGCAGCCTGACGCTGGAGTACCGGAACCGTTCCCGGCAGCCGGGCGATGAGCCTCTCATCCGCCTCTTTGCCCACTACCTCATGCTCGCCATGAAGCAGCACACCCAGTTCATGAGTTCGGACCACAGCGTGCTTCGGCAGACCTTCCGGCTGCTCATGGATGAGATGCCGGTGGACCCGGACACCCGGCAGCGGCTGACGCGGATGGAACTGCCCGTCTCCTGGCGATGCATCGTCCTCCAGCCCAGCGAGCGCCTGAGCCAGGTCCCCTCCTCCTATATCTGCGAGCAGGTGGAGGCCCTATTCCCCGGCGGGATCGCCTTTGCCTACGAAGCCGCCATCGTGCTCTTCCTCTCGGCCGACAATCTGGACAGCAGCGCGGAGGAGCGGCGGAAGTTCGTCTCGATGCTGGAACAGCAGTTCGACCCCGCCGAACTCAGAGTGGGCATCAGTTCCCCCTTCTCCGATCTCTTCTCCGCACGTTATCATTACACGCAGGGGCTCATCGCCCTGGAAAACGGCGCCATCTTCGACCCGGAGGAAGTCTTCTATTTCTTTGAGGAATATGCCCTGCAGGAGCTCATCATCAACGCTCCGGGGGACCAGCCGCTGGAGATGTACTTCTCCGACGGCCTGAAACGGCTCTTCGAGCATGACGAGAACTCGGCCACCAGCTATATCGAGACGTTGAAGACCTATTTGAACAACAATATGAATGTCACGGCCAGCGCGGACGCCCTGTTCATCCACCGCAGCACGCTGCTGGAGCGGCTGTCCCGCATCAGAAAGGAACTGTGGGACGACCTCGGCGACCCGGACGTCCGCCTCCGGCTGATGATCATCCTGAAGGCCCTGGAGTACCGGGACAACGCATTTCAATAAAAGAAAAACCGCCCGAAACGGGCGGTTTCTTTTTGTCTGTTCACAGTGCGGTGTCAGCCTTCGATCTGAGCGTCGAGCAGCTCTTTCTCGAGTGCGGCGATCTCTTCTTCAGACATGCCGGCCTGCGGGAAGCTGAGAAGCTTTCTCATCGTGAGACCCTGGACGAGTTTCATCTGGGGATCGGTCGCGAATCCGGGGCTGTACTTGACGATGATGGCGGTGGCTTCGGGGCTCTTCTTGAGAGCTTTGACTTTGGAATCGAGTGTCAGCATAGTGAGGTTCCTCCTAAATGATGTTACGTTTTACTAATGCGGGGCCTGCCGCCCCTTCCGTACATCTGCATTATAGGGGTCCATCGCCAAAAAGGCCACCGTACAATCTGACGCAAGTTTCCAAAAAACGCCCCGACGTTTTGTCGGGGCGCTGCGTTTTGTTAAGAATTTCAAGCGACGACTTTGCCGTTCCTGATGGTGTAGGTGACACCGTCGACTTTGACTTTGCCGTTCTTGTTGAAGTCGACCTTCGAGTCGACGACACGCCACCAGCCGTTCTTGTTCTTGAAGACGCCGAACTCTTTGAAGGTGACCTTACTGTCGGTGGTCTTCCACCAGCCGTTTGCGTTCTGGTAGATCTCCTGCTCT
>JAZOTY010000028.1:0-5473 GCA_045657845.1 Acutalibacteraceae bacterium
AATGAAGAAGCGGAGGGCTGACCATGAAGAACCTGCGACTCAAGTCGGCCCGGGCGGCCAAAGACCTGTCCCAGGCAGACCTCGCCGCTCTGTGCGGCGTGTCCCGACAGACCATCAACGCTATCGAGAAGGGGGACTACAACCCCACGATCAACCTGTGCATCAGCATCTGCAAAGCACTGGACAAGACCCTGGACGAACTGTTTTGGGAAGAATAAGAAAGAACCCCCCGCCGGGCAGTTGCCCGACGGGGGTTTGTTTTATGTTGCGTCAGTCGCGCTTCAGGAAGTCATGGAAGGCGATGCCGACGGCGATGAGGTCGATGATGGTTGCCGCGATGACAACGGCAAGGACTCCTCCGGTCAACATAATGGATCCCTCCTTATAACCAGCCTGCGAAGCCGCAGACGATGAGCAGAATGGCGTCGAAGCCGAGGATGGCCGCGTCGCACTTGATGGCGGATTTGAGATTCGGGCGATCGTGGACATAGAATGCCGTCGCGAAGAACGGAAGGTAACCGATGAGCCAGATGAGCCACGGGACCTTGCGCTGCCAGAACGGCCACTCCCAGGTCAGGAGACCGGAGAAGTTCAGGAAGCATTCGATGATGACGGCCAGGGTCGTCAGGATGATCGCGTAGAAGATGCGGTTGTTGATGCCGAGGATCTTTGCCTTTCTGTCCTTTGGAAGCATGAGACAGGACGCGATACCCATCATCAGGAACATCATGGAGATCTCCACGTTGTAGCCGATGAGAATGAGGAACGACGTATCGCCCACGCCCATGGGAGTGCCCCACACCGGCGCATAGCCGCTGATGAAGCAGACCATGGAGTTCCAGGTCTCATTGAACAGGTCCATGCCCCAGAGAGCCACGCCGCCTGCCAGTGCCATGTAGTTCCCATCGTGCATCTCTTTCGAGATGATGTAGATGAGGACCAGCAGGATCGGAATGATGTACCAGTGCATGGTCAGAGATGGATGCCGCAGGATCTCTAATGCGGACTGGGTGTACTCAGAATACATAAGACTTCAACTCCTCTCATTTCGTTTACCTTGAACGAACGGGTCGTTCGCACACCTTCAATATACACTTGTCGATTGCGACTTTCCAGTTTTAATACACTTTTTTCTGCCTTTTGGAAGGGAAAAGTAGGCAAAAGCCGGCGAGTTAGCATGGTATAATTAGGTTGTCTTAAAAACCCGTTACACATGATTGGGAGGTCAAACATGGCACTGTTCAAGAAGAAAACCACGATGGACCACATCCTGACCGCTCAGCAGGGCGAGCTCGATGCGGAGTACATGTACAACGAGATGGCGAAGGTCGTCGAGAAGGACTATCCGGAAGTCGCGGAGAACTTCCGCAAGGTCGCCAAGGCCGAGCGCGCGCACTACAACGTCTGCGCGAAGATCACCGGCAAGACCCTGACGGATCCGGTCCCGGTCAAGGCGATCCTCGTCAGCAACATCCTGAAACGGAACCCGAAGCTGGCTCTGACCCTCGTCGCGAACGGGGAGTACGACGCGGCCAGTGAGTATGCGCCGTTCATTCTGGAGTTCCCGCAGATCGAGTCCGTCCTGAAGGACGAGATCCGTCACGGGAACAACGCGAAGGAACTCATTGCGAAGTACTTCTGAGCCTTCGTCCGTACATCGCCAAAAAAAGAAGCCGTCGGGATGCCCGGCGGCTTTTGTGTTTAAATGAACGGCTGTTCCATGTAGTGGGCCAGCATGTATTCCGACATGTTGCGGAGTTTGCGGGCGAGGACTTCGGGGGACTCCCGGAAGCCGTTGTCGCTCCAGCGGCGGATGCAGCGTTCGACTCCGTACGTCGTGTAGGTGAAGAGGAGTTCGAGGTCGTCGACGTCGAGGGCGATGCCGCTTTTGGTCCAGTGGGTCATGATCTGGCTGTGCATGGTGCCGACCATCCGCTCGAGGAACCGGCGGTTGCCGTTGTCGCTGAGGAGCAGCGTCGCGAGCTTGCGGTTGTCCAGCATGGCCTGGCAGATCTGCCGCAGAAGGCTCTCGTAGTCCGAGTCGATCGTCTTGTTGACGATGCCGACGATGAGGTCGATGAACTCGTTCTCGATGGTCTCGAGCAGCGCCGCCGGGGACGGGTAGTGGCAGTAAAACGTGTTCCGGCTGATGCCGGCCTGCCTGCACAGAGCAGTCGTGGAAATGTCGGCGATGGGCGTGGTCTCCAGGAGCTTCAGAAGCGCCACACGGATCTCCGTTTCCTTGCGTACAAAACGTGGGTCCATAATCTCTCTCCCTCCGGCTTTGTAGTATAACATAAAACCCGCCGTGTGGTATACTGGGTTTGACAAATGCTGGTTGATGAGAAAGTGTGAAAGAGCCATGATCAAACGTTTCAACGAAGTCGAAGGGCGGCTGTTGTTCCCCATCGCGGGGCAGCAGCGGTACGCGTACACCGTCTCCGGTTCGACCGACTTTTTTAAGTTGGAGGAGATGGCGGAACACGGCGGCCACCCGGGCACGGTCCTCAAGTTTTACGACTACCGCCGGCGGCGCGTCATCTGTCCGTTCGAGCAGAAACCGAACGTCATGTACAGCGCGCCCATCTTCAGCGGGAAACACTATTACTTCCTGCAGTGTAACTACGGCGAACAGGTCCTGCGCCTGTACAGGTTCCGCCCGGAAGACCCGTGGAAACTCGTCGCGGAGCTGGACCTTTCCGGCATCGACCTGTACAACCTTCGGCTCCTTGGCGATACACCGCACATCATCTCCCAAAACGGAAAGACGTTCCGCTGCTACTACCCGGAGGTGTTCTCGTTTGACCTGCGTCCGAACGAGACCGCGTGCGTCATCGAGGAGGACAAGGTGTACCTCGAGGCGTGGATCGAAGAGGACTGGGACGACGAGCACGACTGCGCCGGCCCGGACTACAAGTTCTATGACAAGGTCATCGTGAAAGACTTCGAAGGGAACACGCTGTCGGAGGAAGTCGGGTCCCTGAACCAGGGGCCGGACGGGGACTGGTGGATCTCATAAACGAAGAGTGACAGGTATTTTGCCTGTGAAAAAACCGCTGAGGTTGCTCAGCGGTTTTTGTATTGCCTGGACTTGCCGGACGTGGTTTTTATTTCTCTGCATTCGACGGCAGCCTGTTTAGGAGCGTCAGGAGCTCGTTGTAGTAATGGTCCACGTCTTTGTTGCGGCGGAAGAAGCCGCCCATCTGGGACATGTGGTCTCCTTCGTAGGGCTGGAAGACGTTCCAGACACCGGCGGGGAGGTCGGCGGAGTTGACTCCGGCGAACGGTTCTTTCGTCGGGACGTCCGCGGGGCCGAGCTGGTTTTTCGGCTGCTCGAGCGGCGCGCCGGCGGCGATGGTGTTGACGAGGCCGTCGTTCGGGAGCCAGGCGTCGTCCACCCGGATGCCGAGACGGGTGATGCCCCGCGTCCTGCCGATCTGGTTGCCGGTGGACACGAGCATCTTCTCGGTGAGGGACTCGTCCATGAGATGTGTGCCGTCCGGCTGGCGGACGGAAGCGCAGCAGGGGCAGGCGAAGTAGTAAACGCTCGGGCTGAGACGCATGCCGCGGCTCGCCGCGACCGCGTGGTCGATGGTCATGTCGAATTCGGCGGAGTCCGGACGGCCGCCCATGCCGGTGCCCATGATGCTGGTGCCGTTGTTCGTGCCGGCCAGCGTGACGACCGCGTGGAGCAGGCGTCCCTGCCCGCCGCGGAACAGGGGAGACGCGTCGTCCACGGCCAGTGCCTCTTCGGCGTGGCCGTTCACGAGGAGCTCCGCGA
Source organism: Acutalibacteraceae bacterium (assembly GCA_045657845.1). Lineage (GTDB taxonomy): Bacteria > Bacillota > Clostridia > Oscillospirales > Acutalibacteraceae > RUG420. Next base: position 3,782 of record JAZOTY010000028.1, read on the forward strand.
GATAGCGGACCGTCGGCCCGCCGAAGGAGTGGCCGAGGAGGTTCACCGGGTGCGCCGCGTCCCACTGCGGGACGATCGGCTTGCCGGTGAAATCCGGCCCGAACCGGTCGTGGTGGAAGCGGGCGGCATGGGCGGCACCGTAGTCGGTGCGGGTCCCGGCCAGCTGCGCATAGAGTTCACAGGCCCGGTCCCAGGCACTGCCCTGCGGAGCGACGGACGCCGAGTAGCACTCGAAGCCCTGCTTCCGGAGGCGCTTCAGCAGGTCACCCGTGAACATGCCCCAGTAAGGCATGGCCTTGTAAGGGATGTCAAAACTGCCCCAGCCCATGTACCCGTGGACAAACACATTCGCAGCCATCCTGCTTCACCTCTTTCGAAAGCCTAAAGCCTGTTTTACATCTGCCTTGCATTATACCAGAAACCATGACTCCCATGTGGCATGACCTTCTTCTCAGACAAACGGAATTTGCAATTGTGTTTTCCGGGGAAGGGGAAGCCAAAGAGCGTGGGAGAAAGCCACCTTCCCCTGTCCCCGGACCCCTACCCTTTCCGGCTTTCTCGCTGGGCAATAAGGAAGATGTCGGTCAGATTGGAGGCTATTCCTGCAGATTGACCGATTTCAAAGTGTCTGTTTTAGAAAAGTCGGTCAGAATAACCGGAATTGGGTTGTTGTGACCGACTTCGAAGGTGTCGTTTTCTAAATTGTCGGGCACAGACATGCGATTCTTGTCTTTTTGACCGACAATGTGGTCTCGACGCGCTATAATGCGGCACTTTGGACTTGAAGAAATAGACAGGTGTCATGACGTCACACCAAAAAGTCGGTCAGATACGCTCTATTCGGCAGAAGATGACCGACTATTTCAAGAGGCACACCACTTTCGTCGGTCAGATTCACTGGGATTAGCCTACTATGACCGACTTTTTGAAAAACCACACTTTAGAATCGGTCAGAACGATGTCCACTCTCTGTTTCTGACCGACTATCAAAGGTGAGCACACGGATGCCGTGCTGCTGGGGTGGACATAAAGTTAACAAAAGTTAATTTTCGTGACGTGGGAGGGGAATAGGATGGCCCGCCGACCGGGAAGGCCGACGGGCTATTTGAGCAAGGGATCGATTGCGTTGTCTTGATTAGAAGATGAGGCCCAGAAGGAAGCCGAGAACGGCGAAGGGGCCGGAGACAAATGCAAAGAACAGAGGCTCAACTACGAGGTTCCAGAATAACATGGTGGTTCTCCTTTCAATATCCGTTTCAAAATTTCCGTTTCTTTTCGAGACATACTGTCTCTATGTACAATTTCAATATAAAAACAATAGGGATACATTTCTAGCGCATATGTTAAAAAAGCGTACAATTCAAGAAAATATTTTTACATATGTAAAAGTTGTTCGGACGTCCGAGCAACCGCGGTCCGGTTCTTGCAGTAAAAAACCTCCGGCTCAAAGGAACCGGAGGTTTTGTTGGATAAGTTTTAGAGACTGCGGCGAGTCGGGCTGCAACGAGCTCAGGGCTGCAGCGAATCGGGCTGCGGCGAGTTCAGGCTGTCGTCCGTCGCGTTCTTGCAGCAGAAAACCTCCGGCTCAAAGGAACCGGAGGTTTTGTTGGATAAGTTTTAGAGACTGCGGCGAGTCGGGCTGCAACGAGCTCAGGGCTGCAGCGAATCGGGCTGCGGCGAGTTCAGGCTGTC
>JAZOTY010000029.1:0-7374 GCA_045657845.1 Acutalibacteraceae bacterium
GTCACAGAAGGTTGTTCTTCTTCAGGAAGTCCAGGGCGAGTTCTGCGGTCTCCCGGTCGCGGTTCTGCAAGTCGGAGGCCAAGCGGTCTTAGGAAGACAAATTATTGTGCCAACTCCTTGGCTCACAGAACGACATGGCTACGATCCGACTTGTCACAGAAGGTTGTTCTTCTTCAGGAAGTCCAGGGCGAGTTCTGCGGTCTCCCGGTCGCGGTTCTGCAGGAAGCAGTGGCCGCCGCGCTGGATCTTGTGATCGTCGAACCCCTTCGGGAGCGCCGCACGCAGAGCGGCGGACTTGGTCGGGAAGACGAAGAGGTCGGCCGTGCCGGTGACGAGCTGCAGAGGGACGGTGATCTTGTGGAGTTCATCGAGAGACGGGCAGGTCGTCTTGGACGTCATGTAGCAGAGGCCGGTGCCGCTGCCTTCGACGATGTAGGGGGTCTCGAACTTCTTCGCGTCATACTTCAGCGAGTAGACGGGGTCCATCGTCATCGTGAACTCGATGACCTTGAAGAGCCAGTCATGCGGACCGAAGAACGCCAGCGCCTTGTCCATGATGTCCCGCATGGGTTTGACCATGATCAGCTTCGAGAGCCACGGCGGGACATTGAACATGAGGAGCGGCGCGTTGAGGATGATCGCGTTGAACCGGCTGAAGTCCTGGTTCGCCATCTCAAGAGCGACAGAGCCGCCCATCGAGTGGCCGACGAGGATCCATCCGCTCTTATCGGTGTCGAGTTTGTCCATCAGGTCGTAGAGCATCGTGATCTGCGGGACAAAGTGGATGTCCTTGTCCTCCCGGGTCGAGTAGCCGAAATCCGGGAGGTCGACGCGGACGCATTTGATCCCTTCCTTCGTGTACCGCTCGACGAGTTCGTCAAAGAAGGTCGTGTCACAGCCGAAGCCGTGGATCATGAACATCTTTGCCTTCTCGGCGCCCTTCGCGGGGTCGATCCGGTAATGGAGCGAGTAGTCGCCGTACTTGTAGTACTGACTGTTCGCGAAGGGTTCCCCGTCCTGGGACTTCAGTCGGATGAGTTCCGTTTTTGCCATAGTGATCCACCTTTCTTTTTCATTTCGTTAATCCTATGACAACAGTATACATTATTTTTACAAAAGACTACAAATGTTTATAAGAAAAAGATATAATATACATTAGCGATCATGAAAATGTCATGAAAAAGAAAGGAGAGGTTCTCATGAGTTCCTTTAAAGATCTTCGGATCGTCGACAACTTCTACCAGACGTCTGCATTCTTCCCGATGCCGACCGTATGTATCACCACCAGAAACCCCGACGGCAGTATGAACGTCGGTTCCTATTCTCTGGTGTTCCCGTACTACATCGCCGGCAAGGACTACTATGCCATGCTGCTGGAGTGCCGCAACAACTCCAACACCTGCCAGAACGTCCTGCGGACCGGCAAGCTTGCCATCAACTTCATCCCCGATGACAAGAAGACGTTCAAGGAAGCGGTCCGCCTCGGTTTCCCCGGCCCGTCCGAAGAGAAGATGAAGGACTGCAAGTTCAAGTTCGAGGACGGCCTCGCCGACCCGAAGGACAAGGACCGCCCGCTCGTCATCTCCAGCTCCTTCCAGGTCATGGAGTGCACCTGGGACAGCTCCCTCGAGAACGGCGGCAAATGGAAAGCCGGTGAGATGGACGGCTATGAGGGCCCGTACAACGACTTCAACGGCATCACCTCGAAGTTCGGCGCTCACTTCATCCTGAAGGTCGACAAGATCCTCATGAAGCCGAAGTATTACGATGCCATCGTCAACGGCGTCAAAGCGAAAGACTTCCCGCCGGTCCCCGTCGACTACGGTTACCGGGATTCCACCAACTTCTGGTACACTCCGTTCAAGGGCAAGAAGGCCATCAGCGAGCCCGTTCCGGCGCCGAAGGAGATCGATATCGACTCCATCAAGTACGCCGCGGACCGCTGCGACCCGAACGTCAAGTTCACCGATGAAGCCCTTATGAACTTCGTCAAAGTCCCGCGTCCGTTCCTGAAGACCGTCCTCATGGGCTGTGTCGACTGGGCGAAGGAAAACAACGTTACGCTGATCACCGACGAACACGTCAAGATCATCAATGACAAGCGCAACGCAGAAAAGGCCGCGAAGAAGAAAAAGTAAGGTTTTGGGTATTTTTTAAGTAAATTTTTATCTTACATTAAGGTTCCTCTCTTAGGATTGGTACAACATCAATTCCAAAAGAGAGGAACTTTTTTATGACTACGAAAGCATTTGGCAAGTCCGTTGCCGTAACGCTGGTGCTGGCCATGTCAGTGGCGATGTACGGGTGTTCCGGCACAACCACTGCCACAGAGACGACCACTGCGGCAGCGTCCGCGAGCCAGACGACGGAAACGAAGTACCTGACGAAAGACGACATTACCGTCAATGAGACCAAAGAGAACTCTGCGGACGGGGAACACGCCATTACTGCAGACGGGGAGACTGCTTCCTATGCCGACCTTGCTGTCAAAAAGACCGGCAACTCCTCCGGCGACGAGGCAGACTTCTACGGAGAGAATTCCGCCATCTTCGCAACCAACAAAGCGACTCTGGACCTGAAAGGGATCCTGGTCGAGACTGCCGGCGAGCATGCCAACGCGGTCTTCAGCTATGGAGAAGGGACGACGGTCAATGTCTCCGACTCCGTCATCGAGACGACCGGTAACTGCTCCGGCGGCATCATGACCACAGGCGGAGCCACGATGAACGCGACGAACCTGACCATCCACACGACCGGCAACTCTTCGGCTGCCATCCGCTCCGACCGCGGCGGCGGGACCGTGACCGTCAGCAAGGGCAGCTACACGACCGACGGCACCGGCTCTCCGGTCATCTATTCGACCGCAGACATCACGGTCTCCGACGCGAAAATGGAGTCTACGGCATCTCAGGGTGTCGTCGTCGAGGGTAAGAACTCTGTCACCCTTAACAAGGTGGACCTGACAGCTGACAACAATACAAAGAACAGCGACAAATCCGATTATTATCAGGCCGTCATGATCTACCAGTCGATGTCCGGCGATGCCGATGAAGGCACTTCCTCGTTCGCGATGAACGGCGGCAAACTTACCAATAAGAACGGAGACATCTTCTTCGTCAATAACACGACCACGACCATCGATCTCTCCAAGGCGACCATCGTCAACAACGATGAAAACGGGATCTTCCTGAGGGCGGCCGCAGCCGGCTGGGGCAGTGAAGGTTCCAACGGCGGACAGGTCACGCTGAACGCGGTCAGCCAGACGATCGACGGCGATATGGTCGTTGACAGCGTCTCGACGCTGAATCTCCTGATGAGCAGCAACTCGGCATTCACCGGCGCCATCAACAAAGACGGCGCGGCAGGCGATGTCTATGTCGAACTGAAGGACGGCGCTACCTGGAAACTGACCGGCGACTCCTACATCACGTCTCTGACCTGTGACGCGAACTCCATCGACCTGAACGGCCATAAACTCTATGTCAACGGTAAAGAGTATTCGGAGGGAACCGCTTCCACCGGTGAAAAGGTGACGGCGAAAGCCACGACCTCTTCGAAGGGCAAAGGCGGCTCCGGCAGTGAACACGGTACACCTCCCGAAAAACCCGGTGAAGGCGGACACGGCGGGAAAGGCGGTACTCCGCCTGCCAAACCCGGCAGTAAGTCCTCTGATTCCGCCGCGGCATAAGCACAATAGAAAACCTCCGGCATCTTCCGATGCCGGAGGTTTTTTTGAATAGCTTAATCGCCGAGGACTCTGTGGTAGAGCGCGATGTAATCCTTGGCCGAGGCGTTCCAGGAGTGGTCGGTCTCCATGGCACGTTTGACCATGGCGTCCCAGTTGTCCCGCTCGGTGAAGTAGAGGGTCTTCGCGTAGTTGACCGCGTTCAGAAGCAGGTCGGCACGGTACTGGTCGAAGGAGAACCCGTTGCCGGAGCCGTCCGTCCAGTTGTAGGCCTGGACCGTGTCCTTGAGGCCGCCGGTCTCCCGGACGATGGGGATGGAGCCGTAGCGGAAGGAGATGAGTTGGGTGAGGCCGCAGGGCTCGAACCGGGAGGGGACGAGGAAGGCGTCCGCCGCCGCGTACACTTTGTGCGCCCGCTCATCGGAGTACATGATGTTCGAGGAAACGGTGCCCTTGTGCTCGTTCTCGAAGTACCGGAACATCTCCTCGTACTGAGGCTCGCCGGTGCCGATGAGCACGAACTGGGTGTTGCCGTCGATGAACTGCTCAAAGATGGGCGCGATGAGGTCGAGGCCCTTCTGGTCGGTCAGACGGGAGATGAGGGCGATCATGAACTTGGAGTCGTCCACTTCGAGGCCCAGTTCCTCCTGCAGCGCTCTCTTGTTGGCCTTCTTGCCCTCGATGACGCTGTTGACGTCGAACTTCTGCGCGATCTTCTCGTCGGTGGCAGGGTTCCAGATGTCGTAGTCGATGCCGTTGACGATACCGCAGAGCTTCATGTGATGGTACCGGATGACCGGGTCGAGGTACTCGCCGTACTCGGCCGTCTTGATCTCGCCCGCGTAGGTGTTCGAGACCGTCGAGATGATGTCGGAATAGACGAGCGCGCCCTTCAGCATGTTGGCGTCGTCGTTGATCTCGAGCTGGTCCGGCGTGAAGACATAGTCCGGCAGGCCGGAGAGGTACTTGATGAGACCGAGTTCATGCTGGCCCTGGAACTTGAGGTTGTGGACCGTGATGATGGTTTTGGAGTGCTGGCCCGCCCAGGAGTCCCGGAAGAGGGTATGGAGGTAGACCGGGACGAGGCCCGCCTGCCAGTCGTGACAGTGGATGACGTCCGGCTCGAACCCGATGACCGGGAGCGCGGCGAGGACCGCTTTGTCGAAGAAGATGAACTTCCCGAGGTCCTCCGCCATGCTGGTGTAGGGGTTCCCGTTGGAGAAGTACTCTTCGTTGTCGATGAAGTAGTAGATGACGCCGTCCTGCTCGAGTTTCACGACGCCGACATACTTCATGATGCCCGCGCTGGTGATGTCCATGTCGAAGTGACAGACATACTCCATGCGCTCTTTATACTGGTCCGGGATGCATGCGTACTTCGGCATCATGACCCGGACGTCGACGCCTTCCGCGGCAAGTGCCTTGGGCAGGGCGCTCATGACGTCTCCGAGACCGCCTGTTTTCGCAAAGGGATAGCATTCGGAACCGACAAACAATACTTTCATGGAACACAGCTCCTTTATACTTTTTTCCAAAACAATTCCAACCTCAGTATACCATGCGGCAATGAAAAATACACGGTCCGTCCGGACTTTTTTCGTGCCCCCTCGGTTGCGATGCACGGTGCAGAGTCTTATAATTTAAGGGTAAGTAACAGAGAGGCGATGTACATCGCCGGAGAAAGGGTATCGCAATGAAACAGACAGCCTATGTGAACGGACTCATCCTCGACGGCTCCATCGATATGGAACCGGTGGCCGGGAAAGCCATCCTGGTCGAAGGGGAGACCATCAAAGCCATTCTCCCGGAAAAAGATCTCCGGAAGAAAAACTGCAGGGTCGTGGACCTGAAGGGCGCTTACATCATGCCCGGGCTCATCAACCTGCACGCACACCTTCCGACGAGCGGCAAGGCTCCGAAGAGCGACCGAAAGATCAACTACAAGGCACTGTCTCCGCTCGTCAGGATGGTCGACTGGAACCCGGTCCTCCGTCTCATCTTTCTCCTGATCCAGAAACCCCATCTCAAACAGGAACTGTTCAGCGGCGTCACGACCCTCCGTGCGGTCGGCGGTGTCTCCGACATCGACGGCGCCATGAAACGGAAGATCGAAAACGGGGAGATGATCGGCCCGCGTCTGCTCGTCGCGAACACCGGCGTCTCGGTCCCGGGCGGCCACTTCGCGGGCGTCCTCGCGACCGAGGCGGAGACCCCGGAGATGGCAAGAGAGCACGTCCGCAGGATCCTGAAGACCAAACCGGACCTCATCAAACTGATGATCACCGGCGGCGTCATGGACGCGGAAGTCGTCGGCGAGCCCGGCATCCTCAAAATGCCCCCGGAGATCGTCAAAGCGGCCTGTGACGAGGCCCACAAGGCCGGCCTTATGGTCGCGGCCCACGTCGAGAGCCCGGAAGGCGTCCGGGTGGCTCTGGAGAACGGCGTCGACAGCATCGAGCACGGCGCGAAACCGGATGACGAGATCATCCGTCTCTTCAAAGAGCGCGGCGCCATCGACATCTGCACCATCTCTCCGGCCGCTCCGTACTGCCTGCTGCCGGAAGAGATCAGCCATGCCGGCGACGACGCCCGTATCAACGGCAAGGTCGTCATGGACGGCATCATCGAGTGCGCCAAAGCCTGTCTCGAGAACGACATCCCGGTCGGCCTCGGCACGGACACCGGCTGCCCCTTCATCAACAACTACGGCATGTGGAGAGAACTCCACTACTTCACGAAATACGTCGGCGTCTCCAACCGGTTCGCCCTGTACACCGCGACGAAGCGCAACGCGGAGCTCATCCACATCGACGACATCACCGGCACCATCGAGCCGGGCAAGAGCGCGGACATGATCGTCTGCAAGAAGAACCCGCTCGACGACATCAAGGTCCTTCGCGACCTCGAGATGGTCGTCTTCCGCGGCAAACTTTACACGGACATCACATTCAAGAAAGACACCTTCGTCGAAGACGCGCTCGACACGCTTCTGTAAGCGGCGAAACGAAAGGAGACCCCTATGGCCGGGACAGAGAAATTCATTGCCCTTTGCAAGGAACTGGAGTCTGCGGTGAAGGCCCGCTACGGCGGGACGAGCCACGGAGAAAGCGCCTATGTGTTCCTCGCGCGCCGAGCGGAGTTCAAGCCATATGTCAAAGAACTCGATCTCATCCGGGAATTGCGCAACCTCATCCAGCACAAGGATGTCGAGGTGAAGGGCAAAGAGGCGATTTACGTCGACGAAGTCCTGATGGACGCGCTCCGGGAGATCATCGGACTCGTTCAGCACCCGGAGACCGTCGGGGACATCTGCACGAGAGAGCTCGTGACGGCCGGCCTTGCGACGCCGGTCAGGGAAGTCATCGATCAGATGCTCGACTCCTCGTTCTCCCACATCCCGGTCCTGGACGCGCAGGGGAAACTCCTCGGCATCTTCAGCGAGAACACCATCTTCACCCGCGTGGCGAAGGAAGGGATGAAAGCGCTGACGGAGACCGACTGCGTCAGAGACTTTGAACCCTATCTCGACATCCGCGACCATGTGCGGGACTCTTTCGGGTTCATCGCCGAAGGGGTCGCGACCGAACAGGCGGTGGAACAGTTCAAGCATCGGGACAAACAGGGGAGACGGCTTGCCATGCTGGTCGTCACCCGGCACGGAGACCCCTCTGAAAAAGTCCTCGGCGTCC
>JAZOTY010000030.1:0-3776 GCA_045657845.1 Acutalibacteraceae bacterium
GAAAGACCGGCCGGACATCCTGTACTCCTGGGCCAACGGCGGCATGATCATCCAGTCGAACGCCGGCCCCCTCCTGCGGGAAGGGGAGACCGCCCGCTACATCTCCATGCTGATCGAGCACAACATCGTCAAAGTCCTCTCTTCGGATGCTCACCACCCGACCCACCGTCCTGCCGACCTCGGCTCCGGCCTCATGTATGTCTCTCAGAACCTGGGACAGGAGAAGGCGAGAGAGCTTCTGCAGAACGGCAACCGGATCTTCCGGGGAGAAGACGTCATCGATAACCCGCCCACCATGCCGAAACGCCGTTTCGGCAAATGGGTCTGAACCATCAAACACGAAAGGTAGTTTTTCCGCTCTATGGCAGAACAGAAAAAACCGACACCGGTAAAACCGAAAAAAACGACCGCCGTCTCCGAGTCCGGGGAACGGCGCGTCGTGCTGTCTGCCAAGACCGATCCTCTGGCGTTCCTTCAGGAAGAAAAGCAGAAGCTCACGGAAGAGATCGAGAAAGCGCAGGAGACGGACGAAGCCTTAAAAGCTCAGCTCACCAAAAAAGAGGAGCCGGTCTCGTCCGAGTTCACGGTGAACAAGTCCCGCAAGGCGGCGAACCGCGAGGCGGAACAGGCCTGGGAAGACGCGAAGAAACAGATGGCCCAGTGGTCCGAGAATTCTTCGTTCGACTGGCTCAGAGACGATCCGAACGACGAGGAAGACGAGGAAGAGGGCATCCCCATTTCGCGCGCGAGACGTCAGCCAATCTCGCCGGCGCAGCGCCGCAACCGCGGCTATGACCGGACGAAACAGATCCTTGCCGTGTGCCTCATCTTTGTCGCCATGGCGGTCTCCGTCGGTGGGTTCCTGTTCGACAAACTGGACCTCGTCCAGTTCGACGACGGGGTGAAGACCGAGGTGAAGCCGACGGACACGAGCCTCCTCGACGAGGCGGCTGCCATTACGGAAGAGGAGCTCAAGGGCCTCGAATTCACGAACGACTACCCCATGCTCCCGAAGGGCGAAGTCTTCCGGGACCCGGACGTCATCAACGTCCTGCTCCTCGGTACCGACGAGCGGACCACCCGCTTCAATACGAATGCCCGGTCCGACTCCATGATCCTGCTGTCCATCCACACGCGGAACCACACGGTGAAGCTCGTCAGTTTTGAACGAGGCACCGGCGTCCCCATCCTCGAAGGAGAGTACAAAGGCCAGTACGACTGGCTGACCCACTGCTTCCGTTACGGCGGCGCGAACCTCGTCATGGAAGAGATCCAGGCCTGCTACCTCCTCGACTGCGGCCACTACGTCCGTACGAACATCCAGGCGTTCATGAAACTCATCGACGTCGTCGGCGGAGTCGACATCTACCTCTCCGACCGGGAGGCAGATTACATCAACCACTGGTACAATTACCGGTATGCCACGAACCACGTCAAAGAGATGAGCATCCGCGATGAACTCCATGCAGTCGGCGTCGGCAAGAACCATCTGAACGGCGCCACGGCCATGCTCTACGCCCGCTGCCGCGCCCTCGACAACGACTTTGGACGCATGAAGCGCCAGCGGATCGTCATGCAGGCCATCTTCAACCAGATCAAAGACCTCAGCATCCCGGAACTCAACAACCTGCTGAACACCATGCTGCCGCTCATCCAGACGAACTTCAGCAGAGGCGAACTCGCCACGCTGGTCCTGGAAGTCCCCGAGATCATCTCCTCCGACTTCGAGACGATGCAGCTGCCCGAGAGCGGCACCTTCGGCAAGATGTCCGGCATGGAGGGGCGCAGCCTCTTCGCCCCGGACTTCGAGCGGAACGCTGCCGATCTCAAGGCGTTCCTGTACGGGTAAATCGCCCCCAAAACCAACAGAATACAAGAGAGACAAGCCGTGTCAGAACAGCTCACCCGCTGTGTCCGACACGGCTGTTTATTGTGGTTCGTTATTTTTTACAGATTCTCTCAGAAGTAGTAAAAAATCTTGTCATGTATTATTGCGAAAACTATATAAACAAGATATACTTTAAATGTTATTGTTTCAGTTCTTTTTAAGGTTTTACGACCGTAAAAGAATGCGAAAAATTCGTATCGGAGGAATCGAAATGGAAAACAAAGCACTAAACAATTACCCCACGATAATTGTCCATGGTTTCCTTGGTGTCTGTGAAGGGAAGTACAACTACTTCAACTACATCTTCAGATACTTCGGCGGCTTCACGGGCGATGTGGTCAAGTCTCTCAACAAGAGAGGCTACGAGGTCTACCTGCCCGGTCTCGGCGCGTTCGCACCGGTCTGGGACAGATGCTGCGACCTCTATGCCTACATCTTCGGCGGCACCGTTGACTACGGTAAGGTCCATTCGGAGAAGTATGGCCATGCCCGCTACGGCCGCACCTATCCCGGCGTCCTGAAAGACCTCGGCACGCCCGGCGACCACGCCAAAGTCAACCTCGTCGGCCACTCCTTCGGCGGCCCGACCCTCTGCCTCTTCTCGAGTCTCATGCAGCAGGGCGCGCAGGACGAGATCGACGGCACGGACCCCGATGACCTGTCCCCGTTCTTCCAGGGCGGCCACGGCAACCTCATCCATTCCATCACCACCCTGAACGGCACCAACAGCGGCACCACGCTCGTCGAGATGCTCCCGAGAACGGTCCGCAACGGCATCCAGTTCGGCATCAACTCCGTCATCGCCGCCACCGGCAGAAGCGGTTTTGCCAAAGTCATCGACTTCAAGATGGACGAGTGGGGCCTCACGGTCGACCCGGACGAGGCGACGGAAGGGTTCCAGAATCCTCTGGACTACAAAGACCTCATCAAGAAGAACTCTCAGAGCGATGAGAACATGTTCCACCAGATGTCGGTCGAATATGCGAGACAGCTCGCTGACGAGCGCTACTGCATGAGCCCGACCACCTACTACTTCGCACAGCGCTGCGTCCGGACCCATCCGAACAAGAAGGGCAAGCATAACCCGAACCTGACCAACACGATGCCTCTGTTCGACCTCACCGCCCCGATCATCGGCCGTTACACCAACAAGGCGATGGGCATCGATGAATCCTGGTTCCCGAACGACGGCATGGTCCCGCTGCCGAGCCAGTGCGCTCCGTACAACATGCCTTCCGTCGACTTCTATGACGGCATCAAGGTCGAGCCGGGCATCTGGTACAACATGCCTGTCACCGACAACGACCACGAATCCATGGTCGGCATGTTCGTCAACAACGACAAGACGGACAACCGGTTCGAGAAGATCATCAAGGCCTTTAAATATCTGCCGGACGCATAAGAGAGGGGAAACAGAAATGGCAACGAAAGCAACCAATTATCCGACCATCCTCGTCCACGGTTTCCTGGGCGTCGATCAGAAAAACTATTTCAGCTATCTTTACCAGTACTTCGGATCCTTCACGAAGGACCTCAGAAAGCACTGGGACGAAGACCTCGGCTATGAAGTCTATCAGCCGGCTCTGGGCCCCTTCACCGGCATGTGGGAACGTTCCTGCGAACTCTATGCCTACATCTTCGGCGGCCGCGTCGACTACGGTGTCTACCATTCCCAGAAACACGGCATCAAGCGCTTCGGCCGTACCTATGAAGGCGTCCTGAAAGACCTCGGCACGCCCGGCGACCACGCGAAGGTCAACCTCATCGGCCACTCCTTCGGCGGCCCCACCTGCACCATGTTCTCCTGGATCATGACCGAGGGCTGCAAGGAAGAGCTCGAGGCCACTCCCGCGGACCAGGTCTCCGACTTCTTCAAGGGCGGCAAGGG
>JAZOTY010000031.1:0-2626 GCA_045657845.1 Acutalibacteraceae bacterium
AACGGAGAACGCGGGTCGTTCGGGATGGCGTTCTTGTTGATCGTGATGTGGACTTTGTCCGCGTTGATCTGGAACTCCTTACCGGTGAGCCCTTCGATGTTCGTGAGGTCGACCAGCATGAGGTGGTTGTCCGTGCCGCCGGAGACGAGCTTGAAGCCTTTCTCTATCATGGCGTCGGCCAGAGCCGCGGTGTTCTTGACGATCTGTTCCTGGTACGCCTTGAACTCGGGTTTCAGAGCTTCGCCGAAGCAGATGGCCTTGGATGCGATGACGTGCTCCAGAGGACCGCCCTGGCAGCCCGGGAAGATGGCCTTGTTGAAGTTGTACTTTTCGTTGGCTTCCTTGTTGCAGAGGATGAGACCGCCGCGGGGACCGCGAAGGGTCTTGTGCGTGGTGGTCGTGACGACGTCTGCGTAAGGAATGGGGCTCGGATGGAGGCCCGCCGCGACGAGACCGGCAATGTGTGCCATGTCGACCCAGAGGACGGCGCCGCACTTGTCGGCGATCTCGCGGAAACGCTTGAAGTCGATGATGCGCGGGTACGCGGAGGCACCGGCGATGATCATCTTCGGTTTCTCTTCCATGGCGACTCTCTCGAGCTCATCGTAGTCGATGTAACCTTCGTCGTCGACGCCGTAAGGAATGATGTTGAAGAAGAGACCGGAGAAGTTGACGGGCGAGCCGTGGGTCAGGTGACCGCCGGCGTCGAGGGACATGCCGAGGATCTTGTCGCCGGGCTCACAGATGGCCATGGTGACCGCCATGTTGGCCTGCGCGCCGGAATGCGGCTGGACGTTGGCATAGTCGCAGCCAAAGAGCTTCTTGGCTCTCTCGATGGCGAGCGTCTCGATCTCGTCGACGACTTCGCAGCCGCCGTAGTAGCGCTTGCCCGAATAACCTTCGGCGTATTTATTGGTCAGGACCGAGCCCATCGCCAGAATGACGGGTTCGGAAACGATGTTTTCAGAGGCGATCAGTTCGATGTTGCCGCGCTGTCTCTCATACTCCTTGCGGATGCCCTCCCCGACTTCGGGGTCAGCGGCAACGATGGCGTTCATGATGTCCTGGATCATGGTTTCAGTCTCTCCTTAAAAAGTTCTTGGGATCTACTTAAATGTTTTTAACTGCCGATAATTATATAAGAAAAACCCCTATTCGTAAATAGGGGATTTTCACGTATTTAGATGTCCCTTTTGGCGATTTATTCGACAGTTTCTTCAACCGTCTCTTCCGGGGCAGCAGATTTGCCCGCGAGCGCCGGATCTTCCGGAAGAAGGATCTTCTGGATGACGAAGAACGCGATGAACTGAAGCAGTCCGGCAGGTGCCATGACGAGCAGTCGGTTCAGCCATTCGGGAATGCTGTAATGTCCGAGCCATCCGAAGCAGACGCCCTGCAGCCAGGTGCTGAAGACGATGACGAGGGTCATCAGGATGAAGTACAGCACGAAGTGCCAGTGGGGCGCGCTCGACTTGAAGGTGTACTTCTTGTTGAGGATGTACGTGACGATGTTCGCCGTGTAGTTCGAAAGGAAGAACGGGAGCAGATAGCCCCAGGTGACGACGCCGGCCACGACATAGAGCGCCTGCTGTTCCGCGCTGAGCGTACCCGGATTGATGATCCAGGAAAGCCAGCCGGGAAGCGGCGTGGTCATACGGTCGAAGATGAACGGCAGGATCAGCTGAAGCGTCGTCTGGATGAGCATTGCAACGACACTGAACAAACTGAATTTACCGGCCTGCCAGACCGTTTTCAGCCCTTCTCTCCCCTCAACTTTGGCATCGATCTTGTCAAACAGTTTCGGTTGTTTCAAAGTTTTTTGTTCGGCCATGTTGTTTACTCCTTAAAAGTCATTTCTCTCCAAAAATGATCCAAAGGATTTGTCCCAAAACTTATTTGAAGAACAGCGGGAGTTCTTCGAGGAAGATGATGTCGTCGCGTTTCGCGGCGTCACCCTCTGCCAGGATGGCGACTTCGCCGACGATGTTGGCGCCGGTGTTCTCCAGAAGGGCTTCCAGTGCCTTGAGGCTCTCGCCGGTGGAGATGACGTCATCGACGATGATGACTCTCTTGCCCTTCAGCTGAGCGGCCTCCGCCCCGTCCAGATACAGGTGCTGGACGTGCATGGTCGTGATGGACTTGACTTCGACGTCGACCGGGTCGGTCATGTAGAGCTTCAGGCCCTTTCTGGCGACGAAATACGGCTTGCCGGACTGGCGGGAAAACTCGTAGCCGAGCGGGATGCCCTTCGCCTCCGCCGTGATGATGTAGTCAAACTCCGGGCACTTCTTCAGAAGCTCCTCGGTGGTTTTGACGGTCATCTCTACATCGCCAAAGATGACGAAACCGGCAATGTCGAGGTGCGGGTTGACCTCGCAGATGGGCAGCTGACGGGTCAGGCCCGCGACGTGCAGTTCATAATATTTACGTTCTGCCATAGTTCTTACTCTCCTTTAAAATAAGCGACCGCGCTCTCAAAGAGCTTCATGTCGTATTCACCGGGTACATTCTGGTACAGGCCGTCGCCGATCCGCTCAGCATGGCCCATCTTGCCGAAGACGTGGCCGTCCGGGGACAGCAGGCCTTCGACCGCGAAGACGGAGCCGTTGATGTTCGCGGCGATGTC
>JAZOTY010000032.1:0-39524 GCA_045657845.1 Acutalibacteraceae bacterium
GCATCATCGCATTCGGCGTCGCCATGCTGCTCGTCCCGACCGGGACCGAATGGTTCCAGCTGACCGCCATCATGCTCATCGGCCTCGGCTGCGCGCCGATCTACCCCTGCATCATCCATTCGACGCCGGGCCATTTCGGCAAACGGGCATCCCAGGAGATCATCGGCGTCCAGATGGCGAGTGCCTACGTGGGCACCACAGTGATCCCGCCGCTGTTCGGCCTCATCGCCCAACACATCAGCATCCGCCTGTGGCCGGTCTATCTGGCCGCTCTTCTGATCCTCATGTTCTTCATGTATGAACGGGTCCGTTCCAGGACCGCCGAACGGTAAACCTTACGAAAGGAGTCCATCGCCATGGTACGCATCCTCGTCGTCGATGACGACCGCAATACCCGGAAACTCTTCTCCGAGATCTTCGCCGCGGAAGGCTATGCAGTCGTGTCCGCCGCGAACGGGGTCGAGGCACTCGAGTGCATGGATCGCGAACAGGTCCACCTCGCAGTCGTCGATGTCATGATGCCGGAGATGGACGGCCTCGAATTCACGAAAATGCTCCGTCAGGGGAATGAAAACCTGCCGATCCTGATGGTTTCCGCCAAGACCCTGTCTTCAGACGTCAAGGCCGGCCTCCGCGCCGGATCGGACGACTACATGACCAAGCCGATCGACCCTGAAGAGATGGTCCTGCGCGTCAAAGCGCTGCTCCGCCGGTTACAGATCTCGGTCGAAAAAAAGATCCAGATCGGGGACGTGGTCCTCGATGAAGAAGCGCTCACCGTCAGCCGCGGCGATGAAGTCGTCGAGCTGCCGCAAAAGGAGTTCCAACTCCTGTATCTGCTGCTGTCCTCTCCCGGACGCATCTTCACCCGCATCCAGATCATGGATGCCATCTGGGGCGAAGACAGCGAGACCGGCTGGGAGACCGTCACCGTCCACATCTCCCGTCTGCGCAAACACTTCGCGGACTGGGACGAATTCAATATCCAGTCCATCCGCGGGCTGGGCTATAAAGCAACGACCAATGTGTAAAAACAGGAGGGAAGACCCATGAGCGACCGCCGGCACGAGATCCTCGAAAAACTGCCGCGCCCGGATGCCGAGACCATCGAAAACCGGAAACGGTACTTCAAACTGACCGCGATGTTTTCTGTCATCGTCGCAGTCGTTCTGCTGGTCACCTCCATCATCATTATCGGAGGGGCCATCCTTCTGCACAAACTGAAGATCCTCAAAAAGCTTCCGGACCTTTCCCTGCGGTCCACCCGATGGGCGGGAGCCCTGGTGGCGCTGTTCTCGATCCTCATCGGGACCGGTCTGTCCGCAGGAGCGATGAGTTTTCCGCTGCGTCTGCTGGAAGAGTACATCGATATGGTCGACCGTCTGACTCACGGCAACTTCGACACCCGGATCAGGATCCCCGCCTTTCTTCGCCGGTTCCGCCCGTTCCGCGAACTGGAGGAGAGTTTCAACAAACTTGCCGAGGAACTGGGTCGGAATGAAATGCTCCGAACGGACTTCATCCACGACTTCTCCCACGAGTTCAAAACACCCATCGTCTCCATCTCCGGCTTTGCCAAACTCCTGCAGAAAGGCAACCTCACCAGAGATCAGGAACAGGAATACCTCGAGATCATCCGGACCGAGTCCGAAAAACTCTCCAATATGGCGATGAACGTCCTCGACATGAACAAACTCGACAACGTCAGCGTCCTCACGGATATCACCCGGTTCAACCTGTCCGAGCAGCTGCGCCACTGTGTGCTCATGCTGGAAAAGAAGTGGACGGAAAAGCGTCAGGAGATCGACATCGATCTCGAAGAGTTTTACCTCTCCGGCAATGAGGACATGCTGTCCGAAGTCTGGATCAATCTCCTCGACAACGCCATCAAGTTCAGTCCCGTCGGCGGAAAGATCATCGTGAAGATCTACCCGGGCGACGGCTGGCTCGCGGTCGAGGTCCGAAACACCGGAGAAGCGATCCCTGACAAAGACAAGGACCGTATCTTCGACAAGTTCTACCAGACGGACCCGTCTCACGCCACGGCGGGCAACGGCCTCGGACTATCCATCTGCAAACGCATCGTCGAGTTACATCAGGGCACCATTTCCGTCACGTCCACCTTCGGTCTGACTGTTTTTACGGTAAAACTCCCGCAAATCTTATAAAAGTTTCGATTCAGTTTAGAATCCTCTGTTAGACTCCCTCCTGTAATAGCTCATAATATATTATTTATAAGGACTACAGGGTGAATCTAATGGCAAACAAAACTACGATCGAACCGAATTTCAGAGAATTCTGCGCCGGCAAAGTCGCGTGGGGTTCTCTTTCTGTTCCTGGACAGAAATTCGAAAAGAAACCGGATGCCACATTCAAGGCGGTGGCATACGACGACGTCACACTGGCGGCCAAACTCTGGAAGGCTCCGAACGAGAAGCGGATCGTTCTCTGCGTCCACGGCTATGGCTCTGACGGCGTGACCGATTTCAAAGCACTGATCCCGGGCCTTCTGGAAAATAACACTTCCGTCTGCACCATGGACCTTCGGAACCACGGCGACAGCGACTGCGGCGAAAAGGCCTTCACGATGTGGGGCGTCAAAGAAAAATTCGACGTCATTGCGGTCCTTTGGGAACTGAACCGTGCCTACAACGGCGCCGGCAGACCCATCTATGTTTACGGCAAGGACCTCGGCGCGACCGCCGCTCTCTATTCCAATATGCGCGCCCTTCCCGGCACGGTCAAAGGCTTTGTCCTGGAAGACCCGATCGAAGAGGCGATGGTCTCCATGCCGTACATCTTCAAAAAGACGACCGGCAGGGGCGACCACGATTACTACGCGCTGGAAGACTACCTGAACGACACCTATCGTCAGGATGCCGTCTCCAACAACAGCGATGCCCTGTGGCGGCTCGTCCAGAGACCGGCTCTGTTCCTCCAGTCCATGAAGAACGACCAGTTCCCGAAGAACTGGGTCAGCGACCTCGCGTCCGCCTACCCGAAGAAGAGCACGCTGGTGTCCTTCCCGGAGGCGAAGCTCGACGGCTGCTATGAAGCCGACCCCGAAAGCTTCCGCGCGGCAGTCGACACGTTCTTTGCCGAGAACGATGGAGCCGTCTATGACGACGAGGTGCACATCGCGTACCCGGACAAGACCATGTACGAGATGTTCAAGATGGCACGCGACCGTCTACCGGGCAACCCCGCTTACATGTTCCAGGGCGCGTCCACGACGTTCGACACGATGCATGACCACATCCTGTCCATCGCGGCAGCCTTCGAGGCCCACGGCGTGAAGAAGGGCGACACGGTCACTCTCTGCATGCCGAACATCCCGCAGGCCATCGAGACACTGTATGCGCTCAACCGCATCGGTGTCACGGTCTCCCTGATCCATCCGCTGTCTGCGGAAAAAGAGATCGTCCACTACCTGACTCTCTCCGAGAGCAAAGCGATCCTCGTCCCGGACCTCTTCTACGAGAAGGTCCTCCAGGCGACCGAGGAGATCGACCGCGACATCGACATCATCGTCGCCCGCATGCAGGACTACCTGAACTTCCCGCTGAACGTCGGCTACTGGGCAAAGGACGGCCGCAAGTTCACGAAGTTCCCGCTGAAAGGGAAGGGCACTGCCTGGAAAGACTACATGAAAGCCGGCCGCGGCAAGACTGCCTCCCTGGTGCCCTACGATGAGGGCCGTACGGCGGTCATTCTCTACTCCGGCGGTTCGACCGGTGCTCCCAAGGGCATCCTGCTCTCCGACAAGAACTTCAACGCTCTGGCACTGCAGTGTGCCGTGGCGATCGACTTCGACTTCTTCCGCGACCTGCGGTTCCTGGCCGCCATGCCCGTGTTCCACGGCTTCGGCCTCGGCGTCGGCATCCACACGATCCTCGTCAACGGCGGCTGCGATGTCCTGATCCCGACCGTCAACACGAAGAGCTATTCGGAAGCCATGCAGAAGTTCCACCCGAACCTCATCGCCGGCGTTCCGACTCTGTTCAAGATGCTCATCGAATCCGAATACATGAAAGATGCCGATGTCTCGTACCTCATGGGCATGTTCTCCGGCGGCGACTCCATTCCGGTCCCGCTGAAGCGCGACGTCGACAAGTACCTCAAAGAACACGGCGCAAGCATCCAGGTCCGCGAGGGCTACGGCCTCACCGAGACCGTCACCGCGTCCTGCCTGACGCCCCGCACCAAGTATAAAGAGGGTTCCATCGGTGTCGGCTATCCGGATACTACATACCGGATCGTCAGACCCGGTACCGAAGAATTCCTCTCTGCGGGCGAGGAAGGCGAGATCGCCATCCAGGGTCCCTCCGTCATGCTGGGCTACAAAGACCAGCCGGAAGAGACCGCCAAGACGCTCGTACGCCATTCGAACGGGGAAGTCTGGCTCCACACCGGCGACCTCGGCCACATGGACGAGGAGGACTTCGTTTACTTCCATCAGCGCATGAAGCGTATGATCATCACGTCTGGCTACAACGTTTCCCCGGCTCAGGTCGAAAACGCGATCAACGAACTGGACTATGTCGACTACTCCTGTGTCATCGGTGTCCAGGACGACTATAAGATGCAGCGCATCAAGGCGTTCGTCGTCCTCAAAGAGGGTGTCGAAGGCACCGATGAGCTGAAGAAACAGATCGTGGACGCCTGCCGCGCTTCCGTCGCCGGTTACGCGCTCCCGAGAGAGATCGAATTCCGCTCCGAACTTCCGAAGACGCTGGTCGGCAAAGTCGCCTTCCATGCGCTGGAGGAAGAGGAGAATGCCAAGATCGCCGCAGCGAAGAAAGCTGCCGCGGAAGGAGCTAACTGATCATGAAACAGATGCCCAACAACTTCCGGCGCGTCAAGTTCATCTGGAAGTACCTGGCACCCGTCCTGTCTCCGATCTTCTGCAAACTGTTCGGGTTCCACCGCAGCGTCTACAAGCCCGTTGAGGAGCCCTTCCTGCTGGTGTCCAACCACACGGACGGGGCAGACCCCGGGTTTGTCCTGAGCGACGTCCGGGCATACTTCCGGTTCGTCTCCAGTGACCATGTCATGGAGAACCCGGTCATCCGAAACGTCTTCCGGTTCATCGGCCGCCCGCTCATCAATTACCAGAAGGATTCGAGCGATGTCATTTACAACAATATGCTCGAGACCCTGAAGCGGGGCATCAATGTCCAACTGATGGCCGAGGCCAGAGTCACGGACACGGGGGAGACCGGCTACATCTCCCGCCGCAATGCGACCCTCGTCAAGGAGGCGGGCTGCGGACTCATCACACACCGCATCACCGGTGGTTACCTGACCATCCCGCGGTGGGCGGACGAGCGCCGCAAGGGCCCTGTCTACGGAGAGGTGGTCCATCATTACACGAAGGCGGAGATCGCTCAGATGAGCGAAGACGAGGTCTATGAGGCGATGTGCCGCGACCTCTACGTCAACGCCTATGAAGAGAACCGTGTGAAGAAACAGAAGTACATCGCCGAGAACCCGGCGCAGAGCGCGGAGTACGTGCTGTACGGCTGCCCGAAGTGCGGGACCGTCGGCAAACTCCACACGAAGCACGACAAACTCTGGTGTGACTGCTGCGACTTCGAGGCCACGGTCGACGACTACGGTTTCTGGCATTCCAAAGACATGGAATGGGACACGATCCCCGAGTGGGACAAGTACCAGAAGGAACTCATCTACCGGCTCATCGACAACGCGACCGACCCCGATGAAGTCCTGGTCGAGCACGACGAACAGCTCGTCTCCGTCATGGATGAGAAAGGCGATGTACACCTCGCCGACGAACACGGCGTCATCCGTCTTTACAAGGACAGCATCGAAGTCCTGTGGGACGGCAGATCGACCCGGGCGAAGGGGACCGACGTAAAGAAGATCTCCTACTCGTCCAAGAGCACGGTCGGCCTCGTTACGGACGATGTGAACCTGCGCGTCAAGACGAAAGAGCCCCGCGCCGCCAATATCTATCTGGTCGGCGTCCGTTACATGAAAGGCCATAAGACAATCTGATAAGATGATATTTTCATTTACGGCAGAGAACCTATCATTTTATTGCCAAAAATGAAAATCCAAAAATCAATTTTTTCAAAAAGAGTTGACAAATCCATTTTGCAGGTGTAGACTCTTAGCCAAGATAAAGAGCGAAGGCGTTCCGATCCGTATCGGAGCGCCTTCTTCTTTTTTATCAAATTTTTGAATCGATGAAATGTCGAGAAGGAGGATCTTATGAGTAAGCTCACAAAAGAACAGATTTTGCAGAGCGCAAAAGAGAATCACGTGGAATTTGTCAGACTTCAGTTCACGGACCTGTTTGGCATCATGAAGAACGTCGCCATCACGGTGTCGCAGCTCGAAAAGGCGCTGGACAACGAGATCATGTTCGACGGTTCCTCGATCAACGGATTCGTCCGGATCGATGAAAGTGATATGTACCTGCATCCTGATTACGACTCCTGGGCGATCGTCCCCTGGAGAAAGCATGAAGATATCCAGACCGGCCGTCTGATCTGCTCGGTCTATATGTCCGATAACAAGACCCCGTTCGAAGGCGACCCGCGAAACGTCTTCCAGAAAGTCATCGACGAGGCAAAAGAGATGGGCTACGGCTTCAACGTCGGTCCGGAATGTGAATTCTTCCTCTTCAAACTCGACGAGGAAGGCTGCCCGACCACCGAAGTCGCCGACAAGGCCGGCTATTTCGACCTCAACCCGATCGACCACGGTGAAAACTGCAGAAGAGACATCTGCCTTGCCCTCGAGAGCATGGGTTATACCATCGAGGCATCGCATCATGAAGTGGCCGAAGGTCAGCATGAGATCGACTTCCAGTTCGGCGAAGGCCTGATGACCGCGGACCGCGTCATGACGTTCAAACACGTCGTCAAGACCTATGCCACCAAACACGGTCTCCACGCGACCTTCATGCCGAAGCCGATCTACGGGATCAACGGATCCGGGATGCACACCAATATGAGCCTTTACGAGATCGAGTCCGGCAAGAACGTCTTTGACGATCCGGACGGCGAACTGGGTCTCTCTAAAGAGGCCTATGCGTTCATCGCGGGCATCATGGAACACGTGAAGGGCATTGCCGCCTTCTCGAACCCGACCGTCAACTCTTACAAACGTCTCGTCCCGGGCTATGAGGCTCCGAGCTACCTTGTCTGGAGCACCTCGAACCGCTCCTGCCTCGTCCGGATCCCGGCGAGCCGCGGCAAGGGGACCCGTGTCGAGCTCCGCTGCCCGGACCCGACCTGCAACCCGTACCTCGAAATGGCTCTGTGCCTCGCCGCCGGCCTCGACGGCATCAAGAAAGGCCTCGTACCGCAGCCCGCTTACGACGAAAACGTCTTTGTCCTGAGCGATGAAGAGCTGAAAGAGAACGGCATCGACTGCCTGCCCGGTACGCTCGAAGAAGCGATCGCGGAAGCCGAGAAAGACCCGTTTGTCCGCGAGACTCTGGGCGCTCATGTCTTCGATAACTACATCGCCGGCAAGAAAGCCGAATGGGACGAATACAGAACGAAGATCTCTCAGTGGGAGATCGACCAGTATCTCATCAACTATTAAGGGGAGTTATCTATGATCTATCCGATCTATCCGGAAGGATATCAGAGTAAACTGACTCAGCGAGAAACACAATACGCGATCAAGACCGTTAAAGATACGTTCCAGTTCAAACTCAGCAAAGCGCTGAACCTCGACCGTGTGACCGCGCCGCTCATGGTGACGGAAGCCAGCGGCCTCAACGATGACCTGAACGGTGTGGAACGAAAAGTGACCTTCACCATGAAGAACATGGAAGGGGAAGGCCAGGTCGTCCAGAGCCTTGCCAAATGGAAACGCCATGCTCTCTGGTATTACAGCTACGAGCCCGGCGAGGGCATCTATCCCGATATGAACGCGATCCGCCGCGATGACGACATGGACAACCTGCATTCGCTCTATGTCGACCAGTGGGACTGGTGCCGCGTCATCCGCCGCGAGGACCGCACCCCGGAGTTCCTCCACGACATCGTGAAGAAGATCGTCCGCGCGATCGTCGAGACCAACGAGGTCGTGAAAGAGAAGTACCCGATGCTCGGCTTTGAGATGAGCGATGAGGTCTACTTCGTCACGACCCAGGAGCTGGAAGACCGTTACCCGGACCTCTCTCCGAGAGAGCGGGAAGACGCGATCGTCAAAGAGCACGGGACCGTGTTCATCGAACAGATCGGCGGCGCTCTGAAGAGCGGACAGAAGCACGACGGCCGCGCGCCGGACTACGATGACTGGACGCTCAACGGCGACATCTTCGCCTGGAACGAACTCCTCGGCTGCGCGTTCGAAATCAGCTCGATGGGCATCCGCGTCGACGCCGAGAGCATGCATCGCCAGCTGGAGATCGAAGGCTGTCTGGAACGGGAAGAACGTCCGTTCCACAAAGGGATCCTCGACGGGACCCTTCCGCTGACCATCGGAGGCGGCATCGGTCAGTCGCGCATGTGTATGCTGCTCCTGGAAAAGGCGCACATCGGCGAAGTCCAGTGCGCTCTCTGGCCCGATGACATGCGGGAAGAATGCGCTGAACACGGGATCGTCCTGTTATGAGTTGTTTTACCGACGCTTTGCATGAAGAATGCGGCGTATTTGGGATCTTTGAACCACAAACGACAGAAGTCGCACATACTGCTTACCTTGCCCTCTATGCTCTTCAGCACAGGGGGCAGGAGGCTTGTGGGATCGTTGTCAACGATGACGGCGTCTTTGGCCACCACAAGGGAGACGGACTGGTCCACGAGGTGTTCCCGGAAGAGCGCCTGAACGCGCTGGGGAAGGGGAACATGGCGATCGGGCATGTCCGCTATTCGACGACCGGCGGGAAGAGCCTCAGCAACATCCAGCCCCTCGTCATCCGGCACATCAAGGGCAACATGGCCCTGGCGCACAACGGGAACCTGGTCAACGCCGCGGAACTGCGGAACCAGTTCGAACTGTCGGGCGGGATCTTCCACGGGACCTCCGACACCGAGGCGATCGCCTATACGATCGTTTCTCACCGACTGCATTCCGCCAGTACGGCAGAGGCGATCGAGAAGACGATGGAGTCGATCCGCGGGGCCTATTCCTGCATCGTCATGACCGCGACACGGATGATCGCGTTTCGAGACCCGAACGGCTTCCGGCCCCTGTGTCTTGGCCGGACCGCACGGGGAGCATGGGTGGTCAGCAGCGAGTCCTGCGCGCTGGATGCCGTCGGAGCCGAGTTCGTTCGCGATGTACTGCCCGGTGAGGTCGTGATCATCTCCGGTGAGGGGATCGAGTCGGTCCGGACCCACTGTCTTCCGGAAAACGAGCGGAGCATCTGTGTATTCGAATACATCTATTTTGCCCGTTCCGATTCCGTGGTCGACGGCGCGTCTGTGCACGGCGCCCGCCTGCGGGCCGGCGCGTTTCTTGCACGAGAACACCCGGTCGACGCTGATATCGTGATCGGAGTCCCGGACTCCGGGCTGGATGCCGCGATGGGTTACGCAAAAGAGAGCGGGATCCCGTACGGGGTCGGATTCATCAAGAACCGGTACATCGGCCGGAGTTTCATCGAGCCGACCCAGGGACAGCGGGAAGACGCGGTCAAGATCAAACTGAACGTGCTGCGGGAGACAGTCGCCGGGAAGCGGGTCATCATGATCGATGACTCCATCGTCCGCGGGACGACCTGCGCGCGGATCGTCGAACTGCTGCGGGAGGCCGGGGCGAAAGAAGTCCATATGCGCGTCTCTGCACCTCCGTTCCGCCATGCCTGTTTCTTCGGGACCGATGTCGACAGCCGGGACCACCTGATCGCGTGCCGGTATGACACAGTCGAAGAGATCGCCCGGGAGATCGGAGTGGACTCGCTCGGATACCTGTCTCTGGAGGCGACACACCGGATCGCAGAGAAGGCTCGCGTCGGGTTCTGTGACGGCTGTTTCACCGGTCATTACCCGATCCCGGTCCCGGAGGAAATCGAAAAGAACAAATTCGATCAGAAGCTCGGTTTGTACTCGATCACGGTGGATTGACCTTATGATAAAAAATAAAATTATCCGTTGCATTTAAGCGGTCGCTGTGCTATTATATTCAAGCAGTCAACGCGGGGTTTCCCGCTTGACATACATACGCGGACGTGGCGGAATTGGCAGACGCGCTAGATTCAGGTTCTAGTGAATGCAAGTTCATGTGGGTTCAAGTCCCGTCGTCCGCACCAGGAAACAGCGAATACGCTTACGCGTGTTCGCTGTTTCTTTTTGCGGACAGGGACTTGAACCTTTAGGCAGCTCGGTGCGGTTTCGCGAAGCGAAAACGCAGTACGGTCAGAAACATAGTCGTCTCGCTCGCTTGGAGCGCGTCGCGATACTCCTTGTTTCTTCCTGTTCGACGACACTGCTTCATCTGCCGCAGGCAGCGCAGTGCCGCGAACCAAGTCCCGTCGTCCGCAAATACAATTTATAGTTTATTATTCTTTTGTACACTACTTAATCTTGCGTTTTACTCACGTAATTGGTAGAATTTTACACGGTAAGTTTCTTGCTGAATATGTATGTAATTTTCATGAATGGGAGAGATAATATGGCTGAAGAAAAAACCAAAGCTCCTGCTTATGAAGCAGGGCAGGCGATCTACGATGCCACCACTCTGGGCACCCCCAGAATGGTCGTCCTGGGTCTCCAGCATATGTTTGCCATGTTCGGCGCAACGGTCCTCGTTCCGCTGATCACCGGACTCGATGTCTCGACGACACTGCTCTTCGCCGGTCTCGGTACATTGCTGTTCCACTTCATCACGAAGATGAAAGTGCCCGCGTTCCTGGGCTCTTCCTTCGCGTTCCTCGGCGGTTACGCCGCCATCACCGGTCTGGCCGATCAGAACATGACACAGGCCCAGCTCCTGCCGTACGCCTGCTTCGGCGTCGCGTGTGCCGGTCTCGTCTATCTGATCCTCGCGGCGGTCATCCGCGCCTTTGGTACGTCCAAGGTCATGAGATACTTCCCGCCGGTCGTCACCGGTCCCATCATCGTGGCTATCGGTCTCGGCCTGTCCGGTTCCGCTGTCGCGAACTGCCAGGAGAACTGGCTCGTCGCGTTTGCCGCGCTCATCGTTGTCATCATGTTCAACATCTGGGGCATCGGTATGATGCGGATCATCCCGATCATCATGGGTGTCATCGTCTCCTACATCGTCGCCATCCTTTGCCATGACGTCGACTTTGCGCCCATCAAGGAAGCCGCCTGGATCGGCTCGCCGATCCACTGGTCCAGCACCGTCTTCGGCGGCGTGGACTTCTCGAACAGCTCCCTGATCCTCACCGCCATCATCGCCATCGTCCCGATCGCGCTCGCGACCATGATGGAGCACATCGGCGACATCTCCGCCATCGGCGCCACCGTCGGCAAGAACTACATCGCCGACCCGGGTCTCCACAGAACGCTGACCGGCGACGGTCTCGCCACCACGATCGCGTCCCTGTTCGGCGCCCCGGCCAACACCACGTACGGTGAGAACACCGGCGTCCTCGCGCTGACCAAGGTCTATGACCCGAAGGTCATCCGCATCGCGGCCTGCTTCGCAGCCGTCCTGTCCTTCAGCCCGAAATTCGCGGCCATCATCCACACCATCCCGACCGCGACCATCGGCGGTATCTCCTTCGTCCTTTACGGTATGATCTCCGCCGCCGGTCTCCGGAACATGGTCGAGTCCCACGTCGACTTCTCCAAGAGCCGGAACCTCATCATCGCGGCAGTCATCCTGGTCTGTGCCCTCGGCATGACCGATGGCCTGACCTTCCACCTCGGAAGCGTCGCCATCACCCTGTCCGCTCTGGCCGTCGGCTCCATCGCCGGCATCCTGCTCAACGCCATCCTTCCGGGCAAAGATTTCGTCTTCGATGAGTCCGACCCGAAAGACACCGGCGCCGACCTGTCGCTCGAAAATGCCGCTCTGGATAAACAGAAAGCGTATGGCGAAAAGAAGGCGAGAGAAAAAGCAGCGGTCAAAAAACTGAAAACAAAGGTCGCTGAACCCGAAAAATGAAAAAAATGATGTTGCATATTTCATAATTCCATATTATAATAGTTGCAACATCAGTGGCGAAGAAGTCACAGAACGCAGAGAATTCTGCGCTCTGTGGCTCTTTTTTTATGCTTCGCCCAATCTCCTCTGGGAGGGACTGTCAAGAATGAATAATGAAAGTTTGCAAAACAACCTGCTCTATCGTGAGCAATTCGAACACGATGCCTGCGGGATCGGGACCGTCGTCTCGATCAAAGGCGTCGCGTCCCGCCGCATCGTCGACAGCGCGCTGAAGATCGTCGAAAAGCTCGAGCACCGCGCGGGCAAAGACGCGGCCGGGGAGACCGGTGACGGCGTCGGCATCATCGTCGCGACGCCTCACGAGTACTTCAAAGCGAAAGCGGCCGAGTGCGGCATCGTGCTCGGAGACGCCCGCGAATACGGCATCGGGATGCTGTTCCTGCCGCAGGACAACCTGCGCCGCGCACAGGCCAAAAAGATGCTCGAGATCATCACGGCAAAAGAGGGACTGAAGTTCCTCGGCTGGCGTGCCGTCCCGACCTGCCCGGAGACCCTCGGGCAGAAGGCCATCGACAAGATGCCCTTCATCGAACAGTGCTTCATCGAAAAACCGGCCGACTGCGAGAAGGGGATCGACTTCGATCGGAAGCTCTATGTGGTCCGCCGCGTCTTCGAACAGTCCAACGACAACACCTATGTCTGTTCCCTGTCTTCCCGCACGATCGTCTACAAGGGCATGTTCCTCGTCCATCAGCTGAGAAGCTTTTATCAGGACCTGCAGGATGAAGCGTTCGTTTCGTCCATCGCGATGGTCCATTCCCGGTTCTCGACCAACACGAACCCCAGCTGGGAACGCGCGCATCCGAACCGGTTCATCGTCCACAACGGCGAGATCAACACCATCCGCGGCAATGCGGACCGTATGCTGGCCAGGGGCGAGACCATGGAGTCTCCGTTCCTTTCCGAGAACTATGAGAAGATCCTGCCGGTCGTCAACACCGCCGGTTCGGACTCTGCCATGCTGGACAACACGCTCGAATTCCTCGTCATGAACGGCATGGACCTTCCGCTCGCGATGATGATCTGCATCCCGGAGCCCTGGAAGTCCGACGACACCATGAGCCGGGAAAAGAAGGACATGTACCACTACTACTCCACGATGATGGAGCCGTGGGACGGTCCCGCCGCGGTCCTCTTCACAGACGGTGACCAGGTGGGCGCCTGCCTCGACCGGAACGGTCTGCGTCCGTCCCGCTATTTCGTGACCGACGACGATCTGCTCATCCTGTCCTCCGAAGTCGGCGTCCTTCCGCTGGACGACGGCCACATCGTCAGGAAGTCCCGTCTCCAGCCCGGCAAGATGCTCCTCATCGATACTGTAGAAGGACGCATCATCTCGGACGACGAGTGCAAAGAACGGTACGCGCATCGCCATCCTTACGGGGAATGGCTCGACATGCACCTCAAAACGCTGCACGAACTGCCGATCCCGAACAAAAAGGTCGAGGAGTCCACGCAGGAAATGCGTGACCGGCTCTACAAGGTCTTCGGCTACACCTATGAGGACATCAACACGTCCATCCTTCCGATGGCGAAAAACGCCGCTGAGCCGATCGCAGCCATGGGCATCGATATCCCGCTGGCGGTCCTCTCGGAGAAACATCAGCTGCTCTTCAGCTACTTCAAACAGCTGTTCGCGCAGGTCACGAACCCGCCGATCGACGCCATCCGGGAACGGATCATCACTGACACCCAGGTGTATGTCGGTTCGGACGGCAACCTGCTCGAGGACAAGGGAGACAACTGCCAGGTCCTTGAGATCGACCATCCGATCCTGACCAGTGTCGACCTTCTGAAGATCAAACACATGGATCTGCCCGGCCTCAAAGTGGAGACCGTCAGCATCCTTTACTACAAGAACACCTCTCTGGAAAAAGCCGTCGACCACCTCTACGTGGAATGCGACAAGGCTTACAAGAAAGGCGCGAACATCATCATCCTGTCCGACCGCGGCGTCGACGAGAACCACGTGGCGATCCCTTCGCTTCTGGCCGTCTCCGCGATGGAGCAGTACCTTATCCGGACCAAGAAGCGGACCGCCGTATCCATCATTCTGGAGAGCGCGGAACCCCGCTGCGTCCACGACTTCGCCACACTGCTCGGCTACGGCGCCAGAGCGGTCAACCCGTACCTCGCGCATGAGTGCATCGAGGAGTGCGTCGCCAAGGGACTGCTCGACAAAGACCCTCATACGGCGATCGACGACTACAACGAAGCGGTCCTGAACGGCATCGTGAAGATCGCCTCTAAGATGGGTATCTCCACGATCCAGTCCTACCAGTCCGCGCAGATCTTCGAGATCGTCGGCATCCGGGAAGACGTCGTGGACAAGTACTTCTCCAATACCGTGAGCCGTGTCGGCGGCATCGGCCTTCCGGAGATCGCGGAAGGCGTCGAATACCGGCATGACCACGCGTTCGACCCGCTGGGCCTCGGCATCGACACGACCGTCGACAGCATGGGTTACCACAAACTGCGCAACGGCAGCGGGAAAGAGGATCATCTCTATGACCCGCGGACCATCATCCATCTGCGCAGAGCGGTCCAGGACGGCGACTATGAGCGCTTCAAGGAGTATTCCGCCATCGTCGACGACGAGAACGTCCCGCACACCCTGCGCGGCCTCCTGGCGCTCGCGTACCCGGAACAGGGCATCCCGCTCGAGGAAGTGGAGCCTGCCTCCGAGATCGTCAAACGGTTCAAGACCGGAGCCATGTCCTACGGCTCTCTGTCGAGAGAGGCCCATGAATGCATGGCAGTGGCGATGAACCGCCTCGGCGCGAAATCGAACACCGGCGAGGGCGGCGAACTCCGCGACCGGTTCGGAACGGAGCGCAACAGCGCGATCAAACAGGTCGCATCCGGCCGCTTCGGCGTCACCAGTGAATACCTGGTCTCGGCGAAGGAGATCCAGATCAAACTCGCACAGGGCGCCAAGCCCGGTGAGGGCGGCCACCTGCCCGGGAAGAAAGTGTATCCCTGGGTCGCGGCCACCCGGTTCTCGACCCCCGGCGTCTCGCTGATCTCACCGCCGCCGCACCACGATATCTATTCCATCGAAGACCTGGCGCAGCTCATCTATGACCTGAAAAACGCCAACAGGGACGCGCGCATCAACGTCAAACTCGTCTCCGAGGCGGGGGTCGGCACCATCGCGTCCGGCGTCGCCAAAGGCGGGGCAGAGGTCATCCTCATCTCCGGTTATGACGGCGGTTCCGGCGCGGCGCCGCTGAGCTCGCTCCACAATGCCGGCCTTCCGCTGGAACTCGGCCTTGCGGAAACACATCAGACGCTGATCGAAAACGGTCTGCGGACCCGTGTCAGGGTCGAGGCAGACGGCAAGCTGATGACCGGCCGCGATGTGGCGATCGCCTGTATGCTGGGCGCCGAAGAGTTCGGCTTTGCCACGACGCCGCTGATCGCCATGGGCTGTGTCATGATGCGCGTCTGTAACCAGAACACCTGTCCGGTCGGCATCGCGACCCAGGACCCGCGGCTCCGCGCCCGCTTCGCCGGGAAACCGGAGTACGTCATGAACTTCATGATGTACATCGCCGAAGAACTGCGGGAGATCATGGCAAAACTCGGCGTCCGCACCGTCGATGAACTCGTCGGCCGGACCGACCTCCTGAAGGTCAAGGAGCGCATGATCACGCATCGGGCCGAGATGGTCGACCTCACGAACCTGCTCGGCAACCACAACGCGGACGGCTGCAACGCGGTCCATCACATCCCGGGCGACGAATACGATTTCCGCCTGGACGAAACGCTCGACATGAAGACCCTGCTGCCGGCATTCCGGAAGGCGGAAAAGAGCGGAAAGACGATGGAACTCTCCCTTGACGTGACCAGTACCGACCGGTCCTTCGGCACCATCCTCGGTTCGGAAGTGACAAAAGCGTACGGGATCGACGCACGGGAAGACCTCTGCCGCGTCCACTGCAAAGGCGGCGGCGGACAGTCCTTCGGCGCGTTCCTGCCAAAAGGCGTGAGCATCTCGCTGGAAGGCGACAGCAACGACTACTTCGGCAAAGGGCTCAGCGGCGGTACCCTCGCGGTCTATCCGCCTTCGAACGCGGCCTATAAAGCCGAAGAGAACATCATCATCGGCAACGTGGCGCTCTACGGGGCGACCGGCGGAAAGGCGTTTGTCAGAGGCATCGCCGGCGAACGGTTCTGTGTCCGGAATTCCGGCGCGGAAGCGGTCGTGGAAGGCGTCGGTGACCACGGCTGTGAATACATGACCGGCGGCACGGTCGTCGTCCTCGGACGGACCGGAAAGAACTTTGCGGCCGGTATGAGCGGCGGCACGGCGTACGTCCTCGATGAAGGACACGACCTCTACCGGCGCCTCAACAAGGAAATGGTCGAAGTGAGCTCGGTCAGCAGCAAAGCCGACATCGCGAAACTGAAGGAAATGCTCGAAGAACATGTGGAAGCGACCGGTTCCGAACTGGGACAGACGATCCTCGACTCGTTCGACCGTTACGTTCCTTCCTTCAAGAAGATCATCCCGCATGAATACGCGGTCATGAAAGACCGGATCTATGAAGAACTCAGTAAAGGCCTGTCGCAGGAGGATGCCGAACTGGAGGCATTCAACGCGCTGATGGGCGCATAAAGGAGGGGAGATACATGGGTAAAACTACAGGATTCCTGGACTACGACCGGAAGACCAACCCGGCCGTTGCTCCTCTCGAACGGTTAAAAGATTTCCACGAGTTCCATCCGCCGCTGCAGGTGGAGGAACGGGAAGAACAGGCGGCCCGCTGCATGAACTGCGGCATCCCGTTCTGTCAGTCCGCCGTGGCCTTCGGAAAAGGGCCCGCGGTCTCCGGCTGTCCGCTCCACAACCTCATCCCGGAATGGAACGACGAACTCTACAACGGACATTTTGAAAGCGCGAAAGACCGGCTTTTGAAGACGGCAAGTTTTCCGGAATTCACCGGACGTGTCTGCCCGGCGCTCTGTGAAGTGGCCTGCACCTGCGGGCTGAACGGAGATCCGGTCACAGTCCGGGAGAATGAACTGTTCCTCATCGAACGTGCCTACGCGTCCGGACAGATGACACCGAAGACTCCGGCGGTCCGCACCGAGAAAAAGGTCGCCGTGATCGGCTCCGGGCCCTCCGGACTCGCCGCGGCGGACATGCTCAACAAGCGCGGTCACCAGGTCACGGTCTTTGAACGGGAAGACCGCATCGGCGGGCTCCTGATGTACGGGATCCCCAACATGAAGCTGGAAAAACAGATCATTGCGCGCCGTCAGGCGCTGATGGAGGCCGAAGGTGTCGTGTTCCGCACGGGTTGCAACGTGGGGGCAGACGTCTCTGCAAACGAGCTCCTTGAGGAATACGATGCCGTGGTCCTCTGCTGCGGCGCCAAACAGGCCAGAACGCTCCGGGTCGGGGAAGAGGCGGTCGGAAACGTCTTCCCGGCAGTCGACTTCCTGACTCGTCAGACCAGGACCCTTCTGGCCGGCGACCCGATGACCGAGGCCAAAGGGAAAAAGGTCATCATCGTCGGCGGCGGAGATACCGGGAACGACTGTGTCGGCACCTGTCTCCGCGAAGGCTGTGCATCGGTCACGCAGATCGAAATGATGCCGCAGCCGCCGGCTGAACGTCCGGCAAGCAACCCCTGGCCGGAATGGCCGGTCAAACTCAAGACGGACTATGGCCAGGAAGAGGCGATCGCCGTCTTCGGATCGGACCCGCGGATCTACCAGACCACGATCAAAGAGGTCATCCCGAACAAAAAAGGCGACATCAAAGCGGTGAAGACCGTGAAGCTCGACTTTGAACGGGACCCGGAGACCGGGCGCATGATCCCTCATGAAGTCGAAGGCTCTGAAAAGACCCTGCCCTGCGACCTTCTGCTGATCGCCGCCGGCTTCACCGGATGCGAGCTTTACACACCAAAGGCGTTCGGCGTGGAATGCGGACCGCGAAATACCGTGAAAACAGGAGATGGACAGTATGCGACCGGTGTGGATAAAGTCTTCACCGCCGGCGACATGCACCGCGGCCAGTCCCTGGTCGTCTGGGCGATCGCCGAAGGCCGTGCCTGTGCCGTGGAAGTCGACCGATATTTAATGGGTTATACCAATCTCGCATTGGTGTAGTCTGTTAATATATACTCCATTCTTGACAGGAAAAAGCCACCCGAAAGGGTGGCTTTTTCCGTTGTGCCTGAATGGCTTATTTCTTTACGTATTCGTCGTAATCTCTGTAGATCTCTTCGCCGTAGACGTTGTTCTCGTTCGGGCTGTGGTCGATGTACCAGACCTGAGCGAAGAACGGGTTCTGTTTGGCGATCTCATCGTATCTCCAGGGGAACGGATCCTGTGCGGGGGACCAGTGGCCGCCGCGAAGGACGGTGTTCGGCGTCATGTCGAACTGGTTGCCTTCGGCATCTTCCCAGGTGACCGGAGTATACATGTCGACGATCTCGGTGGAGATGAGCTTGCCGCCGCGGAACGCAGCTGCCTTCTGAAGATCTTCTACCGTCAGCTCGTCGAAGGGCTTGGTCTCGTCGTAACCGTGATCAAGGAGGACCGGGGTCTTGGACGGGATATGGATGTCGGCCTTGTCCCAGCTGGTGGGAAGGGTCTTGTAGTGTTCCATACCGGCAGTCTTGGTGTCGCCGTAGAACGCGGTCAGACGCTCGGTGTTGTTGTTCTTGACCCAGGTGCGGGTACCGAACCGCTTGTTGAGTGCGATCATGCCGAGGCCTTCACGGGCAAGCGTGGAGATGATCGGGAGCCTGGTCACCATGGACAGCTGATAGAACCACTCGACCTGCTTCGCCATGTTCTTGAAGTAGAGGTCGATCGGGGTGTTGTGACGGAAGTGGAGTGCCTCTTCGAGGGCATCGCCGTCCGCATACCACTGACCGTGGAAGTTTCTGTCGACGAACCAGTTCGGCTTGAAGACGCGCTTGGTGGCGTCGTGGCCCATGCCGATGGCATTGAGGAGAAGGTCCTCGAACTGATAGTTCGTGATCCGATACTGGTCACCGGAACCGATGTTGTAGAATCTTCTGAAGAAGTCATCGGGGATGTTGTCGCGGCAGAGACGCTCCATAAGAGTGGCAGAGTCTTCGACCGTGGCCCATTCCAGAACGCCGTTCAGCGGGACGTGGAACATGATCGGATCCATGTTCTTGAGGATCTGCGGATAGAGGATGCCGGACTGACGGAGGGAGACCCACTTTTTCAGACCGGATTCGGCGAAGACGCGCTCCGCTTTGACCTTGGAAATGGCATAGTGATCGTAGATGGAGATTTTGATCGGGTCTCCGCAACGGCCCCAGTGGAGAGGCTCACAGCGGTTGCCGGTCTCGGCGACGGTGCCGATGTAGCAGACGACGATGTCGTCGGCATTCTTCTGTGCCTTGACCGCTTTGACGATGTTCTCGGCGGCCATGACATTGGTCTTGAGGGTCCTCTTCGGCCAGTAGTCAGCAGCGGGGGAAACCATGCCGCCGATGTGCAGGACGTAGCTGGCACCGGTGATGCCTTCAAGGATGGCATCGTAGTCGCCGAAGTCGCCCCAGACGATCTGGACGCGTTTGTCATTCATGTAGCCTGCAAACAGGTTACGGTTTTTCTCGGAATCTCTGATCAGGACGGCGATGTCGAGGTCGGGTCTTTTCTGATAGATCTCCTGGAAAGTCTGCCAGCCCATGTGGCCGGAAGCACCGGTAATGAATACCTTTTTGTTAGTGGTTGCCATTGGGATCAATCCTCCTTGGAATCAAATTAATTCGAACATTTTTATTATACAGATAAACCGAAACACACGCAAATTGTATTTGTATAATAAAACAACAGAACCCTGACAAACTGTCAGAGTTCTGCAGATTTGCTTGAAAAATGTACGATTGAGGTTCCTTTACTCAAATCGTGAAGTCTTCGACATTGTAATCGCGCCCGAATTTCGGCTGATCTCTTCTCCGGGGTTTCCGGGAAGGGAACAGGATGAGCAGCGCGATAAGTACCAGTGCCAGAGACGCGAGCACCGCGAAGTAGTTGATGCGGTGGGTGAGCGCGTACTTCGTGAGGGTGCCGAGGCCGGCGATGCGGTAGACCGCTTTGCCGAGGTACTGGTCGGCGGTGACGTCATAGGTGGCGCCGGTGTTGTCCGCAGCCACGATGTAGTTCGCGCCGTCTCTCGTCTCCAGAGCTTCCACGGAACCGAAGGAGCGGTCACCGTAGGTGGAGAGGATGACGTTCGAGGGCTGCAGCTTCTCGATGGGCACTTTCCGGACGACGATGACGTCGGTCTGTTTGACATTCGGCGCCATGGCGTCGTTCTGGACGGTATAGCAGCGAACTCCGCCGATGGTGGCGGTGGGGAAGTAATGGGCGAACAGTCCGACGATGCCGCTGATGAGCGCCAGCAGAAGGACGAGCGTCAGGAGCGTTGCAAGGATGCCGCGGAGCACTCTGCGTCCCGGAGAGCCCTTGCGGTGAGAGGTGCGGGGCTGCTGCTGGGGAGCCGGAGCGCGTTTGGCGCGGCCCTGGTTCGAGTTGCGCATGGCGGGCCCGACTTCGGGCTCTTCGTCCGGCTCGTCGAGTTTCAAAGCTTTGAAGCTGACGGTGTTGCCGGTTCGGGTGGCGTTGGCGAGTTCGGTGTTCTGGATGGTCTCGAGGGACGGGGCGGCGATCTCATCGGCGAAGAGTTCTTCTTCCTCCGGTTCAGCCGCAGACTCCAGTACGATCGGGAGTTCGTCTTCGATGTCTTCCAGCGTTTCCTTGAGCTCGTTGGCCTGGGAGACTTCGCGCATGTTCTGGTTCTCGATGGTCAGTGCGACGATCTGTTCTTTGAGGGCGGCGATCTCTTCCGCATACTGCGTATTGAGTTCCTTCAGGCCGTCGACGTCCTCTTCAAGGATGCCGGAGACCTGGATCTTTTTCAGCTTTTTCGCGAAAGTGACACAGTCCTTATAGAGTTTCTGGTTTGTGTATTTGAGGTCGGCGATCTCCTCTTCCAGGGAATTGATGCGGCCGTAAAGTCCATCCTGCTCGAGTTTGTTGTCAGGCATGAGTGACCTCCTGTGGTGATAAAAAATGGTTCTGTAATAGTTTATAAAATTCTCGGGCGATTTACAATATCATTTCTTTAATTATTCGATTGTATTGAAACAAATTGCCTTCTGTTGTAGAATGACGGGAGAACGTTTAAACGGAGGACTATCCATGAATTATTCCGTCTTTCAGCGGATCGAAGACGCCTATTACGGGCTGTCCAAGAGCCACAAAAAGATCGCCGATTACATTCTTGAAAATTACGAGAAGGCAGCGTTCCTGACTGCCGCGAAACTGGGTGAGACGACCGGCATCAGTGTGTCGACCGTCGTCCGGTTCGCCACCACGCTCGGTTATGAGGGCTACCCCGAATTCCAGGACGCGCTCCGGGAGACCATCAAGGGGAAACTGACTTCGACCCAGCGCATCGAAGTGGCCGGCAATCAGATCCAGGACAACGATCTCCTGACCTCCGTTCTCCAGAAAGACCGGGAGATGATCCGCAACACGATGACGGCCGTCTCCAAGGAAGACTTTGAACTGGCGTCGCGCGCCATCAACGGCGCCCGCCGCATCTACATCATCGGAGTCCGAAGCGCCGCGCCTCTCGCGAACTTCATGTACTTCTACTTCAAGATGATCTACGACGATGTCCGCCTCATCAGTTCGAACAGCTCGAGCGAGATGTTCGAAGAGATCTACCGCATCGAACCGGACGACGTCTGTGTCGCGTTCAGTTTTCCGCGGTATTCCATGCAGGTCCAGAGCGTGGTCAGCTACGCCCATGACCGCGGCGCCCGGACGATCGCCATCACCGATAACGACGATTCTCCCATCGCCGAACTCGCCGATCATGTCCTCGTCGCGAAGAGCAATATGGTGTCCTTCATCGACTCTCTCGTGGCGCCGCTGAGCCTCGTCAACGCGCTGATCGTCTCCTCGGCAAGAGGCCGGCGGAACGCGACCAAGCAGAACCTCGCGGAACTGGAGAAGATCTGGGCGGAATACAACATTTACGAGAAACCGGAGGAAGCCCACAGTGACGAATGATGTCGTGGTCATCGGCGGCGGCGCGGCCGGCGTCATGGCCGCCTGTACGGCAGCGGAACAGGGGCACCGCGTCCTCCTCATCGAAAAGAACGAACGCATTGGAAGAAAAGTGATGATCACCGGAAAAGGGCGATGCAACGTCACCAATGCCACGTATACCGTGGAGGAGCTGCTCGAGAACATACCGGTGAATCCGCGCTTTCTCTACAGTGCGTTCCACTGTTTTATGCCCGTCGATACGATGGAACTCTTTGAACGCCTCGGCGTGCCGCTCAAGGTCGAGCGGGGCAACCGGGTGTTCCCGGTCTCCGACAAGGCGGTCGACATCGTCGACGCCCTGGACCGGTGGCTGAAACAGACCGGGGTGCATCGCCTCCACGACACGGTGAAGCACATCCTGGTGGAAGACGGAGTGGTGACCGGCGTAGAGACGGAACACCACGGACCCATCGACGCCTTTGCGGTCATCCTGGCCACGGGCGGGCTCTCATACCCGAGGACCGGTTCGACCGGCGACGGCTACCGGATGGCAGAGGAAGTGGGGCACACGGTCACCGAGATCGTCCCGTCTCTGGTCCCGATGACGTCCGACGACCCGTCCTGCGCCGACATGCAGGGGCTGTCCCTGCGCAACGTCTCGGTGTCAGTGGTCGACGTCAGGACAGGGAAGACCGTCTATTCCGACTTCGGAGAGATGCTCTTCACCCATTTCGGCGTCTCCGGACCGGTCATCCTCAGCGCCAGTTCCCATCTGCACGAGCTGCAGAAAGGGGAGTACGAGCTGCGGATCGATCTCAAGCCGGCACTGTCCGAAGAACAGCTGGAGGCCCGGCTTTTACGGGACTTCGAGGCGAACTCCAACAAAGATTTCCGCAATTCGCTCGGCGATCTGCTGCCAAAGAGCATGATCCCCGTCTTTCTGCGGAAAACCGGGGTAAACCCATATAAAAAAGTCAACCAGATCACCCGCGAAGAACGGCGGGAGATCCTGCATACCTTACGGGAATTCACCATCCCGCTCTCCGGGTTCCGGCCCGTGGAGGAAGCCATCGTCACATCCGGCGGTGTGCAGGTGAAGGAAGTGGACCCGAAGACCCTGGAGTCGAAACTTGTCGAGGGACTTTACTTTGCAGGCGAAGTCCTGGACGTCGACGCCTATACCGGCGGGTTCAATCTTCAGATCGCGTTCTCGACCGGTCGTCTGGCCGGCCTCAGCGTTTAGGAGGTACTGTATGTTCAACATTGCGATCGACGGCCCCGCGGGGGCCGGCAAAAGCAGCATCGCCCGCGCGGCGGCAGCGAACCTCGGGTTCATTTACGTGGACACCGGTGCGCTGTACCGCACCGTGGCACTGGCTGCCATCCAGAAGGGCCTGCGGCCCGACGAGAAGGAAGCGATCGTCGCGCTCCTGCCGGACATCGAAGTCACGATGGGCTTTGTCGACGGCGAACAGAGAGTGTTCCTGAACGGGGAAGACGTCTCGGAGGACATCCGTCTTCCGGAGGTCTCCGCGGCCGCCTCCACCGTCTCCGCCATCCCGGAGGTCCGGCAGTTCCTGTTCGACCTGCAGAGGGACATGGCGAAGAACAATAACGTCCTGATGGACGGGCGGGATATCGGCACGGTCGTGCTGCCCGATGCCCAGCTGAAGATCTTCCTGACGGCGACGCCCGAAGAGCGTGCGAGACGCCGTTACGAGCAGATCAAAGACAAGAGCGACGTCACTTACGAGGAAGTCCTGAAGGACCTCAACCAGAGAGACTACCAGGACACGCACCGGGAGATCGCCCCGCTGAAACAGGCGGACGATGCCGTTCTGCTGGACACGACAAATATGAGTTTTGATGAGGTCGTTCAGGCGATCGAAGACCTCGCGAAGGAGAGACAAGTATGAGTTCGACGAAAGTAAAAGATATCCCGTTCCTGTCCGAGAAACCTTACGATTTCGACTGGAACAAGCAGCTGATCGACCGGCCGCTGCTCTATAAATCGCTGCTTCCGATCGCGCATCTCATTTTGAACCGGGAGTTCCGGAGCCTCGACTTTTACGGGACGGAGAACATCCCGCAGAACGGACCGTTCATCCTGGTCTCGAACCACGTCAACGGGTTCGACCCCATCACCATGGTGTACGGCATCCGTGCCCGCCGCCGCTTCTTCTTCATGGCGAAGGAGGCATTTTTCCGCGCGTTTTACATCCGCATGCTTCTCGAGCCCCTGGGCGGCTTCCCGGTCAAACGGGGCACGGCCGACCGCGACGCCATGAAGTTCGCGCAGCGCGTCTGTGAAGACGGCCGGTTCGGCCTCGTCATCTTCCCGCAGGGCACCAGAGACCGCCAGCGCAAACGTCCGGAACTGGACACCGCTTCCAACGGCTTCGTCATGGTCGCCCGGGAAAGCAAAGTGCCCGTGGTCCCGGCTTCCGTCCATCTCGATCCCAACCTCGACGATCATCATCCGAAGTGCATCGTCCGGTTTGGCGCCCCGATCACCTATGAAGAGCTCGGATTCACCCCGGGTTCCCGGAAAAAGAAAGAGCTGAACGCCGCGGCAGAGATCATCTGGGGGAAGGTCCAGGAGTTATGGGACAAAGACGAGATGTAAAGATCATCGTTGCGGAACATGCCGGATTCTGTTTCGGTGTGGAACGGGCGATCGACCAGATCGAAGAGTACCTGAAGACACAGCCCAACGTCTACGCGATGGGCCAGGTGGTCCACAATAACGCCGTCAATGAGCGCCTCGAGGGAATGGGTCTCCACTTCGAAGAAGATGAGACGAAGATCCCCGACGACGCTCAGGTCGTCCTGCGCACGCACGGGGTCCCGAAACGCATCTACGAGTACTACGAGGAGCGCAACATCCCGTATCTCGATGTGGCCTGTCCGTTCGTGAAACGGATCCACAAGATCGTCGAGGAGCTGGATCCGGAAACGGACATCCTGATCCTCGCCGGGACGGTCGGCCACGCCGAAGTGACCGGCACGCTCGGGTTCGCCTCCTGTCCGGCATTCGTGGTCCACGATGCCGAAGAATTGAAGGCGACGTACATCGCCCACGAGACCGAATGGGAAGGGAAGAAGATCAATCTCATCGCCCAGACGACATACAGTCTCGAAGAATGGGAAAAGTGCGTAACATCAATAAAATTTTTATGTACAAACTATTCCATATTTGGTACAATATGTAAAGCTACCGAAGAAC
Organism: Acutalibacteraceae bacterium; assembly: GCA_045657845.1. Lineage (GTDB taxonomy): Bacteria > Bacillota > Clostridia > Oscillospirales > Acutalibacteraceae > RUG420. Next base: position 25,406 of record JAZOTY010000032.1, read on the forward strand.
GCCAACATGAAGCTGAAGTACTTTCCAAACAGGTAAACAGGATGATAGTTGTCGGTGGCAGGCACAGTTCCAACACTGTCAAACTCTATGACGTTTGCAGGAAAAACTGTGAGACTTTGCTCGTTCAGGACGCGTCCGAGTTCGACCCGGCGTTCCTCGAGGGAGCCGACACCATCGGTGTCACTGCAGGAGCGTCTACGCCTTCTGCGACAATAAAGGAGGTACTTGAGTCCATGTCCGAAGAAGTAAAAACCATGACCGAAGAAAACGAAGATTTTGAAGCGATGCTCGAAGAGAGCCTCAGCAACATGTCTACCGACGGCCGCGTCGAAGGTACTGTTGTTGGCATCACCTCGACTGAGATCCAGGTCGACATCGGCAGAAAGCAGACCGGTTATATCAAGTACGACGAGTACAGCTATGACCCGACTGTTGACCCCGCGACCGACGTCAAAGTGGGCGACACCATCAACTGCATCATCATGAAGACCAACGATGCCGAAGGCACCATCATGCTGTCCAAGAAACGTTTCGACAGCGCCAATGCCTGGAGCGAGCTCGAGACGGCTGCTGAGGAAGGCACCATCATCGAAGGTACCGTCACCGACATCAACAAGGGCGGCGTCATCGCCACCACCGATAAGGGTTCCCGCGTCTTCATCCCCGGTTCTCTTGCCACTGCCAGCAGAGGCGAGCCCCTCGAAGACCTGCGCAACGCCCGTGTCCGCTTCAAGATCATCGAGCTTGCCAAGCCGAGAAAACGTGCTGTTGGTTCCATCAGAGACGTTCTCAAGGAAGAGCGCAAAGCGGCCCGCGAGAAGTTCTGGGAGACTGCCGAAGAAGGTCAGACCTTCACCGGCGTCGTCAAATCCCTCACTTCCTATGGCGCTTTCGTCGACATCGGCGGCATCGACGGCATGATCCACATCTCCGAACTCTCCTGGAAGCGCATCAAGCATCCTTCTGAAGTTCTGAACGTCGGCGACACCGTCGAAGTTTACATCAAATCCCTCGAGAACGAGCGCATCTCTCTTGGCTACAAGAAAGACGAAGACAACCCCTGGGTCGTTCTCTCCAAGACCTATGAAGTCGGCGACGTTGTCGAAGCCACCATCGTCGGTATGACCGCGTTTGGCGCGTTCGCCAACATCATCCCCGGCATCGACGGCCTCATCCACATTTCTCAGATCGCCAACAAGCGCATCGAGAAACCGGACGATGTCCTGAAGAAGGGCCAGGTCGTCACCTGCCAGATCACCGACATCGACTACGACAAGAAACGCGTCAGCCTTTCCATCCGCGCCCTCCTCGATGACGAAGAGGACCTGACGGACATCCTCGAGACTGAGGAAGAGGCTCCGGCTGAGGAAGCTGCGGAAGAAGCTCCCGCCGAGGAAGCTGTCGAAGAAGCTCCCGCTGAGGAAGTCGTCGAAGAAGCTCCCGCTGAGGAAGCTGTCGAAGAAGCTCCCGCTGAGGAAGCTGTCGAAGAAGCTCCCGCTGAGGAAGTCGTCGAAGAAGCTCCGGCTGAGGAAGCTGTCGAAGAGGCTCCCGCTGAGGAAGCTGTCGAAGAGGCTCCGGCTGAGGAAGCTGCGGAAGAAGCTCCGGCTGAGGAAGCTGCTGAAGAGGCCGCTGAATAAGCGTCAAACTCTCCGAAATACCAGACCACCGACTGTTGTCGGTGGTCTTTTTCTGTGGTATAATACGACACGACTATTATAAGTATGGAGGTACTGCTTTTGCGCAAACAGGAGCAGATCCTTTCTGTAATAGCGCTCGTCTTACTGGCCGGAATCATACTCTATCATGTACTCTCGTCACCGCTGCGGTATGAAGTGACGGTGGAAGAGGAGGTCACTACGGAAACTGTTGTCGCGACGACATCGGTTTCCTTGTCTTTCCAAAATGAATCGCCCCCGGAGTCGGAACCGGCGTCAGAAACGCTCTCAGAACCCGTTTCCGAGGCTCCCACAGAGGCGCCCGGGATCGACGCGACCGGGAAAGTGAACCTCAACACGGCGACGCTCGAGGACCTCAAGACTCTGAAAGGGGTTGGGGATTCCAAAGCGCAGGCCATCATCGACGACCGGACCGAGAACGGTCCCTTCGGGAGCGTCGAGGACCTGACCCGTGTCAGCGGCATCGGCCAGAAAACGTTTGAATCTTTGCGAGACCAGATCACGGTTTAGAAGGATGTGTCATCAGCGTGGTCTTTTCCAGTTTATCATTCCTGTATATCTTCCTGCCGATCTGCATCCTCGGCGCGTTCACGCTGCCGAAGCTGCAATGGAAGAATTACTTCCTCCTGGCAATGTCCCTGTTTTTCTACGCATGGGGCGAGCCCAAATGGATCATCCTCATGATCATCTCGACCGCGGTCGAGTACGCGGGCGCTCTCATCGTCGATAAAAACCGGGGGACATGGAAGGCGAAAGCGGCTGTCGGTGTCAGCATCGGCGTCGCCCTGACCTTCCTCTTCATCTTCAAATATTTAGACTTTTTCACCTTCAACTTCAATACTCTTTTCCACACGAATGCGAAGCTTCTGGAACTGACGCTGCCCATCGGCATCTCGTTCTACACGTTCCAGACCATCACGTACATCGTCGATGTCTACCGGGACAAGGCGCCGGTACAGAAGAACTTTGGGTTCCTGCTGCTCTACGTCAGCATGTTCCCGCAGCTCATCGCCGGACCGATCGTCAAATATGTGGATATCGAGGCGCAGATCCGCAAACGGGTCCTGCACGGAAAAGACGTTGGGGAAGGTGTTTTGCGCTTTCTGGTGGGTCTTTTCAAGAAGGCCATCCTCGCAAACGTCGCCGGCGAAGTCGCGTCGACGTTCCTCGACGGGGACCTCTCGAACCTGTCGGTCCTCGGCGCCTGGCTCGGCATCCTGAGCTACACGCTCCAGATCTACTTCGATTTCTCCGCCTACTCCGACATGGCCATCGGCCTCGGCCGCATCTTCGGATTCAAGTACAAGGAGAACTTCAACTATCCGTACATCGCCAACAGCATCACGGACTTCTGGCGGCGCTGGCACATCTCGCTGACCACGTTCTTCCGGGAGTACCTGTACATCCCGCTCGGCGGCAACCGGAAACACCAGGTCCTGAACCTGTTCATCGTCTGGCTGCTGACCGGGTTCTGGCACGGAGCCGCCTGGAACTTCGTCGGCTGGGGACTGTACTACTTTGTCCTCATCCTTGCGGAAAAACTGTTCCTCGGCAAAGCGCTTGAGAAGATCCCACGGGTCTTCGGACACGTCTACGCGCTGCTGTTCGTCATCCTCGGCTGGGGACTCTTCTACTTCGATGACATGTCCCGGCTGCGGCAGTTCTTCTCGGTACTCTTCGGCTTCGGCGCCTCTGCCGGTGCCACCGCGGGCGATGTGTCCATCCTGCTCAACCACCTGCTGTTCTTCCTGTTCGCCATCGTCGCGTGTCTGCCGGTCTCCCGTTACATCAAGGAGCGGTACATCGCCTTTGGCCGCTCCAGCGTAACGAATTCCAGGCTGGCCGACGCAGGGCTCGTCCTGTTCGCCGCGGTCCTGCTGTTCATCAGCACCGCCGCCATCGTGGGGTCCACTTACAACCCCTTCCTTTACTTCAGATTTTAAGGAGTTTTCCCTTTGAAACACAGACAAACTGACCCGGACGCGCTGCCGCTGATGCGCTACTCGCGGGTGGGCGTGGGCCTACTGGCCATGCTCCTCGCCGTGACCATGTTTTTCTTTATGTTCTCGCTGTTCGACACCGACGCCACCGTCTCCGAACAGGAAAACCGGAAACTGGCCGCGAAACCTGCCTTCTCGGTCTCGAGTCTTCTGGCGGGGGAGTACATCCCGAAAGTGGAGGAGTACTACTCTGACACGTTCCCGATGCGGAACTTCTTCCTGACCGTGAACCGGGGCATTTCCAAAGTGACGAGCCGTATGTCGTTCCGCGCGGATGACGTGGTCGTCGTACAAAACAATCAACCGGACGATTTTGGCGGACAGTCCCTGCAGGATGTGACCTCCACTTCCGATACAGAAAACGAGGGCTGACCGCATGCAATACATCATCCTGGACCTGGAATGGAACACCGCGTTCGATAAACGCCGCAAGGAGTTTGTCAACGAGATCATCGAATTCGGCGCGGTGAAACTGGACGAACACCTCGACGAGGTCGATACCTTTTCGAGCTTTGTCAAACCGGTCATCGAAAAGAAGCTGACGTCCCGGGTGCGCAAACTGACGCACATCACCAACGAGGACGTCCAGAACGCCGAGAAGTACCTGCCCGTCACGAAGCACTTCGTGGACTGGATCGGGAAAGACCCCGACACCGTTTTCATGAGCTGGGGAGACATGGACATCCGGGCGCTCATCAGCAATAACGGTGCGGCGTTCGACAACGTCCGCATCCCGTACATCCACCATTATGTGGACCTGCAGGACTGCTTCATGAAACAGAAGGGCCTGCCGAAGTCTCATCAGATCGGCCTGTCTTCGGCCGCCGAGATGATCGACGTCGACCCGGACTCCTTCGCTCTCCACCGGGCGCTGGACGACAGCATCCTCGCCTCCGTCTGTCTGCGGGCGATCTACGACGAGATCGACCTCGACGACTACATCGTGGACGTCGATGAGGAGTTCTACCAGCAGATGCTCTTCAAGCCGTACATCATCAAGGAGATCGATGACACCGGCGTCGACAGGGCCATGCTCGACTGCTCCTGCATCCTCTGCGGAGAAAAGGCGAAGAAGCTCTCCGAATGGCGGTTCTCGGGCAGTTCGTTCCACGCCATCTACAAATGTGAGGCGTGCAACCAGAAGTACCGCGTGAACGTCCAGTTCAAACGGCAGTACAACCAGGTCGTGTCGAAGAAGAACGTCCTGAAGATCAAAGACAAGAAAAAGAAAAAGGCTTAACTCTCAGAAGTTAAGCCTTTTATTATTATCATGGGAATTTTTCGTGGGAAAAGTTTGTCGAAGCAAGAATAGAGCTTTGCGGGGTGCGCCGTAGGCGCTATTGATTCTCAGAAACAGCCTCCGCAACGCGACCTTCGCAGCGAGACAAAGCTTTTCCAGAAAAAATCTCAACCATATTATCCAATTAGGTCCTTCATGGAATACTTTCCTGCTGCTTTGCCGGCGAGGAACGCTGCGGCGTTCAGCGCGCCGTTGGCGAAGATCTTCCGGCTGGCGGCGTGGTGAGAGATCTTGACGACCTCGTCCGGACCGCCGAAGATGATCTCGTGCTCACCGACGATGGTGCCGGCGCGGACTGCATGGATGCCGATCTCGTTGACCGGGCGTTTCTCCCGTTTCGCCGCGCGGTTGGTCTCGTAGTCGACCTGCTCCGGCAGGACGGAGGCGATCTCGTCGGCGATCATCAGAGCCGTGCCGCTGGGGGCGTCGAGCTTCTGGTTGTGATGCGCTTCCACGATCTCGATGTTGAAACCGGGGTAGAGGATCTCAGCCGCCTTTTTCGCCAGCTCAGAAATCAGGTTGACGCCGATCGACATATTGGCGGAGAAGAAGACCGGGATGGTCTTCGCGGCCTCGTCGATCTTCGCCAACTGCTCTTCGCTGAAGCCGGTCGTGCAGATGACGACGGGGACTTCGTTGGCGAGGGCATAGGACAGGATGCTGTCCAGTGCCACGGGGTTCGAGAAGTCGATGATGACATCGGGTTTGACCTCGATGTTCTCATAATCGGTGTAGGTGGAGAAGGAGAAGACTTCGTTCTCGGGCGCCTTGTAATCGACGCCGGCGATGACTTCGAGGTCGTCCCGCTCCTTGGAGAGTTCCAGGATGACCCGGCCCATGCGGCCGAGGTATCCGTTCATCAGAATGTTGACCATGTTGTCTCCTTATGCCTCGACGAGGCCGTAGCGGATGAGGGTCTGCTTCAGCGCCTCATGGCCGGCATCGGACATGACATCGAGCGGCATGCGGCAGTCGCCGACTTCCTTGCCCATGATGTTCATGGCTTCCTTGACGGGGATGGGGTTGACGTCGCTGAAGAGCGCGTTGATGAGGTCGATGTACTCGATCTGCAGTCTGGCGGACTCGGCTACGTTGCCGTTGACGGCTTCCATGGCGATGTCATGGGCCACTTTCGGGGCGACATTGGAGAGGACGGAGATGACGCCCTTTGCGCCGAGGGCGCAGAGCGCGGTGATCTGGTCGTCGTTGCCGCTGTAGAAATCGAGTTTGTCTCCGCAGAGATCCATCGTCTTGGCGAAGGCCGCGATGTTGCCGTTGGCCTCTTTGGACGCGACGATGCGGGGCATCTCGGCGAGTTCCGCGTAGGTCTCCGGCTTGATGTCGACGCCGGTACGGGACGGGACGTTGTACAGAACGATCGGTTTGGAAACGCGGTCGTGGATATATCTGTAGTGGCGTACAAGGCCTCTCTGAGAGGTTTTGTTGTAGTAAGGCGTGACCATCAGGAGCGCGTCCGCACCGACCTTCTCGGCCTCGTTGGAGAGCTTGACTGCGAATGCGGTGTCGTTGGAACCGGTACCGGCAATGACCGGGACGCGGCCGGCGACCTGTTTGCAGGTGAACTCGATGCCTTTGACGTGCTCGACGATGTCGAGGGCAGAGCCTTCACCGGTGGTACCGATGCTGATGATGGCGTCCGTGCCCGCGGCGATCTGCTCTTCGATGAGCTCCGCCATTTTCGGGTAATTGATGTTGCCGTAGTTGTCGAAGGGAGTGACCAGCGCTACGCCGGCGCCTTCAAAGATGGGCTTGGGTCCTTTCATTGTCGTTCCTCCTGTTCAGTCTTAATCGAAATAGCCTTCCGCAGCGAGCAGTTCGGCCAGTTCCACGGCTCCGCCGGCAGCACCGCGCAGGGTGTTGTGGGAGACGCAGACGAATTTGTAGTCATACTGGGTGTCTTCGCGAAGACGGCCCATGGAGACAGCCATGCCTTTTTCCAGCATCCGCTTCTCTTTGGTCTGGGGCTGATCGTCTTCTTCGAAGTAGTTGAGGAAGTGTTCCGGAGCCATCGGGAGTTTCAGTTCCTGGGGCTTCGCGGAGAAGTTCTTCCAGCAGTCGAGGATCTCTTCTTTGCTCGGCTTGTTCTTAAAGCGTACAAAGACCGCGGCCAGGTGACCGTCCGAGACGGGGACGCGCAGGCACTGCGCAGTGAAGTGAGGCTCGGTGGCCGGGACGATCTCATCGCCCTCGACCTTGCCCCAGATCTTCAGAGGCTCTTTCTCGGATTTCTCCTCTTCGCCGCCGATGTAGGGGATGACGTTGTCGAGGATCTCCGGCCAGTCTTCAAAGGTCTTGCCGGCGCCGGAAATGGCCTGGTAGGTGCAGACGAGGACATCTTCCACACCGTACTTCTCATGGAGAGGGAAGAGCGGCGGGACATAGCTCTGGAGGGAGCAGTTCGACTTGACGGCGATGAAGCCGCGGGTGGTGCCGAGACGCTTCTTCTGAGCGGGGATGATGTCGAGGTGCTCCGGGTTCAGTTCCGGGACGACCATCGGGACGTCTTTGGTGTGGCGATGTGCGCTGTTATTGGAGACGACGGGGATGTCGGCTTTCGCGTATCTCTCTTCAAGAGCGGCGGTCGCTTCTTTCGACATGTTGACAGCACAGAAGACGAAGTCGACCATCTCGCCGATCTTCTCGATGTCGTTCTCGGCGTCCATGATGATGACGTCTTCGAGTTCCTTCGGCATCGGGGTCTGGAGCTTCCATTTGGCGCCGACGGCGTCTTTGTACGTCTTGCCGGCGGAACGGGAGCTGGCCGCGAGAGCAACGATGTTGAACCACGGATGACCCGAGAGGAGGGTGGCGAAGCGCTGACCGACCAGGCCGGTGGCGCCGATGATACCTACGTTGTACTGTTTCATGTTGTTTCCACTTCTTTCGAATTGATGTTTAGAATAAAAACCGGTTGTAAACCGGCTCATCTTTTACTATAATAAAGCAAGTTTTTAATACTATATTACAGAGGAAAACCAAAGTCAACCAAAAAGGGCCGAACTTTGTTAAAAATCCTCATATGTTAAGGAGAAACGAACCGATGAACACCTCGGACTTCTGGTATGAGCTTCCGGAAGAGCTGATCGCTCAGACACCGCTCGGGCAGCGCGACGCGTCCAGGATGCTGCATCTCGACCCGAAAACGGGTGAGATCGAGCACCGCCATTTCACGGACATCCTCGACTATCTGCGTCCCGGCGACTGTCTCGTCCTGAACGACACCCGGGTCCTGCCGGCCCGCATCTACGGGGTCAAGGAAGAGACCGGAGCGGTCGTGGAGTTCCTGCTTCTGAAGCAAAAGGAACTGGACCTCTGGGAATGCCTCTGCAAGCCGGGCAAACGGGCAAAGCCGGGCACCGTCTTTTCCTTTGGCGATGGACGGCTCACGGGCACCGTGACCGACGTCACAGACGACGGCGGCAGAGTCGTGCGCTTCTCCTATGACGGCAACTTCTACGCCATCCTCGAAGAGATCGGCCAGATGCCGCTGCCGCCTTACATCCACGAAAAACTCGAGGACCAGGAGCGGTACCAGACGGTCTACAGCAACGAGCTGGGCTCCGCGGCGGCGCCGACCGCCGGGCTGCACTTCACACCTGAACTCCTGAAACGGGTCGAAGACATGGGCGTTGCCATCGGCAAGGTCACCCTGCACGTCGGTCTCGGGACGTTCCGGCCGGTCAAGGTCGACAACATCGAAGAGCACAAGATGCATTCGGAGCACTACTGGATGCCGAAAGAGACGGCCGACCTCATCAACCGGACGAAGGAGAACGGGGGACGGGTCATCGCGGTCGGCACGACCAGCTGCCGTACGCTTGAGTCCGTCGCGACCAAGCTGGGCCGCATCGCCGAAGACGAGGACTGGACGTCTATCTTCATCTATCCCGGCTACGAGTTCAAGGCCATGGACGGCCTCATCACGAACTTCCACCTGCCGGAGAGTACGCTCATCATGCTGGTCTCCGCCTTTGCCGGCTACGACAATACCATGAACGCTTACGCGGAAGCCGTGAAAGAGCGTTACCGCTTCTTCAGCTTCGGCGATTCCATGATGATCACTTCAAATTGAAAAAATCCGCGGGAAAAGTTCGTCGAAGCAAGAATTGAGCTTTGCGGGGTGCGCCGAAGGCGCTATTGATTCTCAGAAACAGCCTTCGCAACGCGACCTTCGCAGCGAGACGAAGCTTTTCCAGGATTTTTTCCCACCGAATGAGGCTATTATGTTCAAAGTACTGAAAACGGAAGGTACGGCGCGCCGCGGGGAGCTGACCACCGTCCATGGGACGGTCCAGACTCCCGCGTTCCAGAACGTCGCGACGGCCGGCGCCATCAAGGGCGCGCTCTCGGCGCAGGACCTCCGGGACTCCTGTCGTACGCAGATCATGCTCTGCAACACGTACCACCTCCATGTCCGTCCGGGCGATGAACTCGTCAAGCAGATGGGCGGTCTCCACAAGTTCACCGGCTGGGACGGCCCCATCCTGACGGACTCCGGCGGGTTCCAGGTCTTTTCACTGGCAAAGCTCAACAAGATCAAAGAGGAAGGCGTGTACTTCAACTCCCATGTGGACGGCCGCAAGCTGTTCATCGGGCCGGAGGAGAGCATGCGCATCCAGTCGAACCTCGGTTCGACGATCGCCATGGCCTTCGACGAATGTGTCGAGAACCCGGCGGAATACGCCTACGCGAAAGAGTCCTGCGCCCGGACGACCCGCTGGCTCGTCCGCTGCAAAGAGGAGATGGCGCGGCTCAACGCGCTCCCGGACACTGTAAATCCGGACCAGCTGCTGTTCGGCATCAACCAGGGCTGCACCTACGCGGACCTTCGCCGGGACCACATGAAAGAGATCGCCGACCTCGACCTCGACGGCTATGCCATCGGAGGTCTCGCGGTAGGGGAGCCGAAGGAAGTCATGTATGACATGATCTCCGAGGTGGAGCCCTACGCGCCGAAGGACAAGATCCGCTACCTGATGGGCGTCGGCACGCCCGGCAACATGATCGAGTCCGTGTATCGCGGCGTCGACCTCTTCGACTGCGTCATGCCGACCCGCAACGCCCGCCACGGACAGATCTTCACCTGGGAGGGCATCCGCAACCTCAACAATCAGAAATACTTCGACGATGCATCGCCGCTGGACCCGCAGTGCGACTGCCCGACCTGCCGGAACTATTCGAGAGCGTACATCCGTCATCTGCTGCGGGCAGGGGAGATGCTCGGCATGCGTCTCTGCGTCATGCACAACCTCTATTTTTACAACACGCTGATGGAACGCATCCGCGGGGAACTGGACGCCGGGACGTTCACGGAGTTCCACGACAAATATGTGGATCTTCTTGATACTCGGATCTGAACTATGTTATAATTTATGGCAACATGTGCCACGCACAATACATTTGGAGGTAACTCACTATGGATTTCGCACTTTTACTGAACACCGCTTCCGGCGCTTCTGCTGCTGATCAGGGCGCAGCGCTCGGCTCCAGCGGATTTATGATCGTCATTCTTCTCTTCTTCGTCGTCTACATGTGGATGATGAGCCGCAGAGAGAAGAAGAGCCGCAACGAAGAACAGGCCATGAGAGACAGCCTGAAGGTCGGCGATGAAGTCGTCACCATCGGCGGCATCCTCGGCAAGGTCGTCTCCGTCAAGGACGAGACCGTCGTTCTGGAGACCGGCGCGGACCGCAACAAGATCCGTTTCACCAAGGCCGCCATCGCGACCAACGCCTCTGCCAATGCCCGCGCGCAGGCAGACAAGGAAGCCAAAGAGGCTGCCAAAGCCAAAGAGAAGGCTGCCAAGAAGGACGCCAAGAAAAAAGACTGATCATGTATGAACCAAGGCCTGACGTTTTCGTTGGGCCTTTTTTAGAAGAAAATGAAGGGGAGAGTTTCCATGAGTATCCAGCTGTCAAAAGAAAACCTGCAAAAAGGCATGGATGACATGAATGCGTTTGGGTCCCGTCTGACCGGGTCCAAAGGACACCATGAGTTCGTCGAATACCTGAAAGAAGAAGTCCGTGCTATCGGTTACGAGCCGGTGTCGGACACTAAGACGTTCGAGCGCTGGGAAGAGAAAAAGACCGGACTGGTCCTTCACACGAAGAAGGGCGATGTCGAGGTCCCTGTCGCGTCCGCGTTCCCGTATTCCGGCGAGACCGGTCCGGAGGGCTTTACCGGCAAACTGTCCAAGCTCCGACCCTTCAAAGACATCGTCGTCATGCGGATGCCCGACTTCAGCCGCGTCCCCGCCGCAGTCGCGTTCTCGGAGCGCCGCGCCATGCCGGCCGACCTGCACGTGACGAAGTACTATAAGGGCCCCGTCGCGGTCGCGTTCGTCAAGGCGACCGTCGGCATCTTCCTCGCAAAGTTCACCGGCGCGAAAGCCGCCGTCTTCATCTGGCAGAAGATGTCGAAAGAAATGGTACAGGGCCAGTACCTGAACTTCATTCTTGGCCACCTCGGCATCCCGACCCTCTGGGTCAGCGAAGAGGCCGGAAAAGCCCTCCTGAAGGCCAGAAAGAAAAAGACGAAGGCCACACTGACGCTGGACGCCGAGATCGAGAAAGACGCCTTTGCGGAGTCCTTCTATGTCCTCGTTCCCGGCAAAAACCATAAAGAGAACATCATCATCAACACCCATACGGACGGTGTCAACGCGGTCGAAGAGAACGGTCCCATCGCCATGCTGGAGATGCTCCGTTACTACAAGACCCATCAGCCGGAGCGCGACCTCATCTTCGCGTTCGTCGCCGGCCACTTCCGTCTGCCGGCCTTTGAGCACAGAAACTCCATCGCCCCGGTCCAGCAGGCCACGTCCGGATGGCTGAACGACCACAGAGACCTCTGGGACGGCAAGGGCCGCCACAAGTATACCGTCGCGGCACTGGCGCTGGAGCATTTCGGCTGTGCCGAATGGAAAGATGTCAAAGGCGTCTATCAGAAGACCAACGACGTCGACATCGAACTGACCTACACCGGCAACCGGGTCATGGACGACATCCTGTACCGGGCACTGGAGGAAGAGCGGAGCAAAGTCCGCACCGTTTCGCTGCACCCCCACAACTTCATGCACTTCGGGGAAGGCCAGTCCACCTTCAATGTGGGCATCCCGGACATCTCCCTCTGTGTGGCGCCGGACTACCTGACGGTCGTCTCCGACGGACAGGAAATGGATAAATTCGATCTCGACCTCATGGAAGAGCAGGTCCGCGCCTTCATCCGCATGGAACAGCTCATCAATGAGAAGAGCGCGAAGGAACTCGGCCGTGCGGACTTCTACAGCTTCGGTTACGGCAAGACCCATAAGTAAACGCAATAAAAAGACCCTCCTGATGTTCAGGAGGGTTTTCTTTTGGGTTTCGTTATGCGCGGTCGGAGAAGAAGCCGATGGCGGCTTTGACCGCCTGGAAGGTGATCTCGGCCATTTCCTGCGGCGGGTGCTTGAAGTCGGAATCGACCCAGTCCTTGATGATGGACAGGACACCGTAGGTGGAGAAGAGGGCCGTGATGTTCAGGACTTCCTTGCTGATGGGCTGCCGCTTCGACAGGTAGTAGACCGTCAGCAGTTTGTAGATGTCGTCACAGATCTTCTTCGTCATGTCCGCTTCCTTCGGGGACATGAGCAGGAGACGGGTGGTCGTCTTGTTGTCGTAGAGGTAGCTCAGGATCTCGTTGTACATGAAGAGATAGCCGTTCTCACCGGGCATGTCTCCGTGAGCTTTCATGATGATGTTGTAGATCTGTTTCGTGAACGAATCGCAGATCTCGTCGACGAGTTCGTAAGTGCCGTTGTAATGGAAATAGAAGGTGCTTCGGGAAATGTCGGCACGCTTGGTGATATCGGTGATGCTGATCTTGTCGATGTCTTTCTTCTCATCGAGCAGTTCGAGGAAGGCCGTGACGATAGCCTGCTTGGTCTTTCTGATGCGTCTGTCCATAATGCGTTCTCCTTGATGGGATGGCTCTGTTCGGAATTCAACAAAGGATGCTTAAATTGTTGATACAATCTTGTTTTACCATATATCATTTAATACAAAACGAACCTTTTTGTCAAGTTTGTTCGTTCAAAAAAGTTATATGTAACAAATAAAGATATATTTCCCTTGAGAGACCGCTCCGCAGGTGCTAAAATAACGGGGAAAATCAATCGCCAACAAGGAAAGAAGAGAGGAATCCATGGCCAATATCCACGACTATCTCTACTGGAGAGGAGATCTGCCGTTTTCCAGTTTCCCGATCAATGAGCTCGACGGACTGGTCCTGACGCGCTTTGCGTACATGCCGATGGAAGAACTGACACTCGACCCGTCGGAAACGGTGGTCAGCATCTGTGCGAAACTGAAAACGCTGCCGGCCGACAAGTTTCGTCTGGAAGGCGACATGCAGTTCGTCCATCTGCTCAGCAAGTCAGACCGGTTCGACGACCTGATCGTCACCGACTTTGTAAAGAACAATGACCCCGAGGCGGTACTGCAGTTTGCGGCTGTCACCATCCATCTGCCAAATGGCGAGCTGTACATCGCATACTGTGGTACGGACTCGACCCTGACGGGCTGGAAAGAGGACTTTTACATGTCCTTCATGGAGGACGTCCCGGCGCAGAAGAAGGCGCTCGACTATGCTTTGGCGATCTGCGCAAAGTACCCCGGAAAACCGTTTCACCTCGGAGGCCATTCCAAGGGCGGCAATCTGGCCATCTATACGGCGGTCAATCTGCCGGCGGAACTCAAAGAACTCCTCGTGCACGTCAGCAACTATGACGGTCCCGGTTTCCCGCGGAGTTTCATCGATTCCCATGATTTTCCCAGTGTGAGCGAGCGGCTGTATTCCTGGCTGCCGCAGGAGTCTATGATCGGGCGGATCCATGAACACGAAGAGGGCTTCCGGGTCATCGAGAGCACGGAAAACGGGATCATGCAGCACGATATTTATTCCTGGACGACGCTTCCGACGTCCATGCGCGTCCTCGGGGCGCCGGACGAAACGTCGGAGATCACCTACCGTGCCATTCAGAACATCCTTACGAATACGACGCCGGAGCAGAGAAAACAGTACATCGACCGCATCTTCGACCTGCTGAGCTCGACCGACGGCAACTCCTTCGGCGAGGCGTTCCG
>JAZOTY010000033.1:0-12452 GCA_045657845.1 Acutalibacteraceae bacterium
TTTTTGTTGCAGCCGTTCATCATAAAGGTGGTCATGAGGACCGAGATGAGGATCGTCAGAGCGATGAGGAAGGGGAGCTGTTTTTTCATGGTGGTTACCTCCATTGTTATCCATAGGCTTTGCGTAACAACTGTACTAGCCGAGTTATTACGCACAGATAATACCATTGGGAAATCAGAATGTCAACAGCTTTTTCCAAATATTTTTGGTAGAATAGAAAAAAGGTGAAAAACAGGCCGACTCAACCAGCAGTTTGTGTATTTTTCTCTCTCCGCAAACTATGATGAGGGTGAAAGGAGGGCCTTTTATGGATCAAATGAAGACCGGGCGGTTCATCGCCCAATGCAGAAAAGAAAAAGGGCTGACACAGTTCCAGCTCGGTGAGAAGCTGGGTGTGACAGACCGGGCGGTTTCCAAATGGGAACGGGGCCTGTCTCTGCCGGACGCCTCCATCATGCAGGACCTGTGCGATACCCTCGACATCACCATCAATGAATTGTTTACAGGAGAGAGGTTAGAACACATGGACGACTATAATAAGAAAATGGAAGAGAACCTTCTCGAGATGAAGAAACGGGAAGAGGAGAAGAACCGCCAGATGTTCCAGTTCCGGAACGCGATCGCCCTGATGTCGGTTGGCGTGATCCTCTCGACGACGATCGTCATGTACAAACTGGGATTGACCGGAAAATGGCGCCATGTCGGGGGCCGGGAACTGATCGAACACCCCGAGTTTCTCGTTCCTCTGGTGATCGGCCTGGCAGGTGTCATCTATGCCGGCCAGGTGGAACGGAAAGCCGGCTATTACAAGTGTGAGCACTGCGGCTACACCTACGTCTGCACTCCCGGTGAATTCATCCGCAGCATGCACTTCGGCAGCACCCGTTACATGACCTGTCCGCACTGCGGCAAGAAGTCCTGGATGAAAAAAGTCCTTGTCAAAGACGACTGAACCGTCGTTCTCTCACTTTCACAAAAAAGCACCCCGTTTCGGGGTGCTTTTTCGTAGAATGGCGGATTCTACTGCCGGGAGAGTGGCGGTAGACTGCGGGTAGAGCCGTTCTCCGGATGCGGGGGTGCTCTCCCGGAGGCGGAACACTACAATGGACGCACCACAAACAAAGGAGGTGCTTCCGTTGGAAGCTGTAAAAGAATTGCCTGCCGTTTCTTCGAAGGCGCTTTCGAAGAGACCGGCACGAGGCAGCGCCCGTCGACGGACTCCGCTTTCCGAACGAGCTCTGCCGATCTACACCCGGGGCGAAGAGATCTTTAATATGGTGAGCCACATCGCCGGCGGTGTGCTCGGTGTCGCAGCACTCATTCTGTGTGCTGTCTTCGCGGCCATTCACCACAATGTGGCGGGCATCCTGACGGGCAGCGTGTATGCCGTTTCGATGATCCTGTGTTATACCGTCTCCAGTGTGTATCACGGCATACGTCCGGAGAACCCGCGCAAGACGATGAGCAAAAAGATCATGCAGGTCCTGGACCACTGTGACATCTATTTCCTGATTGCCGGAACATACACTCCGATCGCCATGACGGAGATGCGGCAACTGTACCCGAAGACCGCGTGGATCACCTTCGGGATCGTCTGGGGCGTCTGCCTCATCGGCACCGTGTTCACGGCGATCGACTTCCACAGGTTCGGCCCGTTGTCCTACGCCTGTTATTTCATCGCCGGATGGAGCGTTCTCGCCGCTGTTCCCGCCATCTGGTACACCTATGGCGCTGCGTTCGTCTGGCTGATCCTCGCGGGCGGCGTGGTCTATACGCTGGGTATGATCTTTTTCGCGATGCAGAAAAAACACCGGTACTGCCACTCGGTATTCCATCTGTTCATCCTGAGTGGGAGCGCATTGCATTTCATCCCCATCTTTGCGGGATGCATGTGAACCAGCGAAGGCGCCCTGTTTCTGCAGGGCGCCTTTTTCTTTTCTGTATGGTATTTGATGCACTACTCAGATGACGTAATCCTGGTTGTCGGTCTGCAGGACGTCCTGGACCTCCGGGTTCTCCACGTCGGTGTCGAAGTGGAGCTCCTGAGCCTTGGCGTACACTTTGGTGCCGGCCGGGATGGAGCGGGTCAGGAAGACGTTACCGCCGACGATGGAGTCGTGGCCGATGATGGTCTCCCCGCCGAGGATGGACGCGTTCGAGTAGATGGTGACGTTGTCCTCGATGGTCGGGTGACGGCGGACGTTGAGCAGCCCGCGGCCCTCCTTCAGGGACAGAGCGCCGAGCGTGACGCCCTGGTACAGTTTGACGTGGTCGCCGATGATGGTGGTCTCGCCGATGACGATACCGGTGCCGTGGTCGATGAAGAAATACTTGCCGATCTGCGCGCCCGGGTTGATGTCGATGCCCGTCTTGGAATGGGCATACTCCGTCATGATGCGGGGGATGATCGGGACGTTCAGCTCATAGAACTCATGGGCGAGGCGATATACGGTGATCGCGTACAGACCGGGATAGCAGATGATGATGGCGTCCGGGCTCTCCGAAGCGGGGTCGCCGTCGAAGAGGGCATGGACGTCCGTGTCGAGGTACTCGCGGATGCGGGGCAGGGCCTCGAGGAACTTCACGGTCACTTCCTGGGCGCGCTCCTGGATGACGGTGTCGCACTTGTTGGCGTACTCTTCATCGAACTTGAGCGCGAGGGCGATCTGCTTGCACAGGCGGTATGCGACATCTTCCGCGACCGTCGCAATGGTGGTGCGGATGTTGTAAGTCTTATAAGTCCGGTCGATATGGTAACCGGGGTACAGGATGCGCAGCAGCTTGTCGATGATCTCGATGATGGCATCGGTGCTGGGGATGCTGTGCACGTCAAGGTTGTCGACGATACGACCGTGGTCATAATCTGCGACGACGTCGTCTACGATCTTGACGATGCTCTCTTCAATGAGGTTCTTCATGGGAAGCCCTCCTGTTCTTTAAGGTAAACAATATTGTATATGCAGGATCGTTTCCTTGTCAACCGGAAAGCGGTCTTTACGCAGGCTCCTGCCGGTCGCGGCCCTGCTTTTTCCACAGGTGGTTTTCGAGCGCCTTCAGCAGGCTGTTCGTCACGAGCGCGATGAGCGTACAAAGCAGCGTGCCGCCGAGGAGCTTGGCGAGGTTCATGGTGCGCAGGCCTTCCATGAGGATCGCGCCGAGCCCACCGGCGTTGATGGTGGCGGCAATGGTGCCGATGCCGATCGTGGAGATGGCGGCCAGGCGAAGCCCCGCGATGACCATAGGCATGGCGAGCGGGAGCTGGACCCGGGTGAGGACCTGCTGGTCGGTCATTCCCATACCGCGGGCGGCCTCCAGCATAGACCGGTCCACGCCATCCAGTCCTTCGAGGATGTTCCGAAGCAGGAGGAACTGGTTATAGACCACCAACACCGGGATGGCTGTCTTGAGGCCGAGTCCGGAGATGGGGATGAGCAGGGCAAAGAGCGCCAGACTCGGGATCGAGTAGACGGCCCCGAAGAACTGGACGACCCCGTTCGAAAACCGCGGGTGGTTGCGGATGAGCAGCGTTAGAACGGCGGCCAACACCAGTGAAATGACCAGCGTCAGGAGCACGATGGCCACATGTTCCCCGAGGGCGGTCAGAAATTTTTCGTGGTATTTCCCCCAGTAGGCGACAATGTCTCTCATGAGCGGTCCTCCGGCAGGCGGAACTGCCCGGCGGACTTCAGGAACTGTTCGACGAACTCGCCGGCCGGGTGGTCCACGATGTCCGCCGGTGTCCCTGCCTGTTCGATACGTCCTTTGTCCATGAGGATGACGGTCGTGCCGAGCTTGAAGGCTTCCCCGATGTCGTGCGTCACGAAGAGGAAGGTCTTGCCGCTCCGGGCGTGGATATCCTTGAGGCTGTCCTGGAGTTTTTCGCGATTGATGGCGTCAATGGCCCCAAAGGGCTCGTCAAGGAGCATGATGTCGGGGTCCGCTGCCAGCGCCCGGGCGAGGCCGATGCGCTGCTGCTGGCCGCCGGAGAGCTGGGAGGGGTACCGGTCCCGGAATTCACCGGGGTCCAGGTTCACCATCTCGAGGAGTTCGTTCACCCGGTTCGCAATGCTCACCTTGTCCCACTTCAGGATCTTCGGTACGGTGGCGATGTTGTCGGCGACGGTCATATGCGGGAAAAGACCGATCTGCTGGATGACGTAGCCGATGCTGCGCCGCAGTTCGACGGGGTCTGTTCGGGCGATGTCTTCACCCTTCACCAGAATGGTGCCTTCATCCGGCTCATAGAGCCGATTGACCATTTTGATGAGGGTGGTCTTTCCGCACCCGGAGGTGCCGAGGATGGTGACGAGTTCTCCCTCCGGGATGGAGAGGGAAATGTGGTCGAGGGCGGGATAGCCCGCCCCCGGGAATGTCTTGACGATGTTTTGAAATTCTACAGCGACCATAAAACGGTCCTTTCTGAAACCTTATTTCAACTGTGCCTGGATGCCAGCATAGTATTCCGCGGCAACTTCTTCATACTCCTGTTGCTCGAGGTCGACTTTGGCGTTGAGGCCGGTGAGGACTTCGGTCGTGAGCAGGGGAGCCAGTTTGTTGAGGACTTCCGCAATGGCGGGGTTGGCCTCCAGAACATCGCTGCGGACGACCGGAGCCACGTTGTACGGCGGCCAGAACTGTTTGTCGTCCTCGAGGAGAACGAAGTGGTCGGTGTCGGTCAGCTGGCCTTCGGTGGTGTACGCCGGAGCGCAGTCGGCCTCGTCGTTTTTCAGGATCTGGTACTTGAGCGAGTTGTCGTAGATCCTGGACGACGCGAACTTGAATTCTCCATACACAGAGGTGAGTCCGGGAATGCCGTCGTCGCGCTCATCGAACTCGCCCTGGGAGGCAAAGCGGATGTTGGGCGACTTCTGCTGCAACTGGGAAATGGTCGTGATTACGTACTGGTCGGAGGCCTTCTTCGAGATGACGAGCCCCTGTCCGTCGTTGGCGGGAGAGTAGTCGAGCCAGGTGACAGAGAACTGGTCTTCATAGGCAGCCTTGACCGTGTCATATACCTTCTGCGGGTCCGTCTCCATGTCCAGCTTCAGGACGGAGAGAAGGCCGGTGCCGGTGTATTCGGGGTAAAGGTCGATCTCATCGTTGACGAGCGCGGTGTGGACCGCGGAACTCGCGAGGCTCAGTTTCCGTTCCACGGTGAATCCGTTATCCTCCAGGGCGAGGGCATAGAGTTCGGCGAGAATGAGGTTTTCCGTAAAATCTTTGGAGCCAATCACGATGGCGTCGGACTTCTTTGTCCCGCCGCATCCGGCGAGCACAAGTGTGGCGAACATGGCCAGAGCTATAACGAGGGCAAGCAGTTTCTTTGAGGTGGTCTTCATGATTGATCCATCCTTTCATAGCGACGTGCGCGTTTGTCGATGAGGGTAAGCAGACCTCCGGTGAGGAGGGAGAGGAAGGCGACGGAGCCGCCGCCGATCCATAAGAGATCCTGGCGCATGAGCCCCATGCCGGTGAAAATGAGGTCTCCGAGGCCGCCCGCCCCGATGTACGAGGCCAGGGTGGCGCTGGCGATGACTTCGATGGTCGCGGTGCGGATGCCCGCGAAGACCACCGGGAATGCCAACGGCACTTTTATGGTCCAGAAGAGCCTGCGGGTGGACATCCCCATACCGGTGCCGGCCTCCAGGACGTCCCGCGGGAGTGTTTGGAATGCCAGGATGGTGTTGATGAGGATGGGCGGAATGGCGAGGAGCACCAGCGCGATGACCGCCGACCGGGTCCCGGTCCCCACGAAAGGTACCAGCAGGAACAGGACCGCGAGACTCGGGACGATGCGAAGGACACTCCAGAACCCGACCGAGACCCGTTCGAGCCGGCGGAACCGGGTGCAGAGGACCCCGGTGGGAATGGCGATGCAGATCGCCAAAAGAAGCGCTGCTCCGCTGAGCCCCAGATGCTGCAGGACCATGTGCCAGTACTCCGTGGCGTGTGTCTGAAAATAGGAAAGGATCATTCTGTCAGTCCTTCCTTATAGGCATTGCCCCAGGCGGCCATGGCGTTGATGACCGGCCTTAATGATTCGCCGGTCTCGCTGAGGGCGTATTCGACGCGGAGCGGGACTTCCGGAAAAACGGTGCGTGTGATGATGCCGTCTGCTTCCAGTGCCCGAAGGCTTTCGGTGAGCACTTTCTGGCTGACCCCTTCCAATGAGCGATGCAGTTCGTTGAATCGCCAGGGACGGACCAGCAGGTTGCGGATGATGAGGATCTTCCATTTGCTTCCGATGAGCTGAACAGTCGTGGCGACCGGACACTCCGGAAGTTCGTGAAGCTGTGCCATAGGTTGCCTCCTTTTGTCGCAAACAGGGGGTACTTTCAAAAGTATACTAACACTAATCCAGGTGACTGAACAGTACGCACTTCCAGGTAACCGAAGCCCCAATAAAAGTGCCTACTTTGCCCTTGTTATGCGGTTTGTTATAATAAAAGCCGGGATGCAGACAGGAGGTTTCCGTCATGAAGAAAGAAAATAAAGACATTATGAAAGCGGTCGTCATCTATGAGCCCGGCGGACCGGAACAGTTCGTCGTGGAAGAGCGACCTGTGCCGGACGTCCGGCCGGGATGGTCCCTGGTCAGAGTCCGGGGGTTTGGCGTGAACCACTCGGAGATCTTTACGCGAAAGGGACAGTCTCCGTCGGTCCGGTTCCCCCGGGTGCTCGGGATCGAATGTGTCGGGGTGGTCGTCGAGACGACGGACCCGGTCCGCCTGCCGGAAGGACAGCCGGTCCTCTCTATTATGGGCGAGATGGGTCGTGACTTTGATGGGGGCTATGAAGAATATGTGCTGCTGCCCAATGAACAGATCTATCCGGTTGAGACCGACCTGCCGCTCCCGACGCTGGCGGCATTGCCGGAGACGTTTTACACCGCATACGGCTCCCTGAAACAGCTTCGGATGGATGACCCGGAAGTGGAGTCTGTTCTGGTCCGAGCGGCTACCAGCGGTGTCGGGGTCGCCTTTGCCCGGCTGATGAAGGGTGCCTACCCCGAACTGCGGCTCGTGGGGAGCTGCCGGAACCTGGAGAAGGAAGAAAAGCTGAAAGAGGCCGGGTTCGATGCGGTCATCCTCGACCGGGACAACACCTTGCAGACGAACGAATCCTTCGACCGGGTACTCGAACTGGTGGGCCCTGCCAGCCTGCGGGACACGTTCTCACACGTCAGAGAAAACGGGATTGTCTGTGTGACCGGTCTGCTCGGCGGACAATGGACCCTGCCGGACTTCGACCCCCTCGAGGACCTGCCGGTGAACGGCTATGTCACCGGTTTCCACAGTGGCAATGTAACCGAGGAAAAGCTCCAGGAGATGCTTGACTTCGTCGCCCGGTTCGACGTCGATGCGGCACCGGAAAAAGTATTTCGCTTCCCGAATGTGGCCGGTGCACACGCCTTCCTCGAGAGCGGAAATAGTTTTGGGAAAACCGTCGTTCTGATCGACGAGGTATAAAAACCATCCCCCCGGGGGGCTTGTGACACCCCTGCAACAAGCCTATGATGGATGGTAACACTATGAATATAAAAGGGGAGTACAGTATGCATATTCCTGAAAACTATCTGAGCCCTGAGACCTGTGCGGTCATGGCGGCTGCCATGGTGCCGGTCTGGTACAAATCGGTCAAGAAGGTCCGTGAGACCATCCCGAAGGACAAGATCCCGCTCATCGGTATCCTGGCGGCGTTCTCGTTCCTCGGCATGATGTTCAATATCCCCATCCCCGGGGGCACGACGGGGCACGCGGTCGGAGGTACGCTCATCGCACTCTTGCTAGGGCCGGAAGCGGCCTGTATCGCGGTGACCATCGCCCTGTTCCTGCAGGCGCTCCTGTTTGGTGACGGCGGCATCCTGGCCTTCGGCGCCAACTGCTTCAACATGGCCTTTGTCCTGCCCTTCACCGGACACGCGATCTATCACTTCCTGAAAGACAGGATCAAATCGCCCTCCGGCAAGTACATCGCCGCTGCCGTCGGTGCCTATGTCGGCATCAACGCCGCAGCTCTCTGCGCCGCCATCGAGTTCGGCATCCAGCCGTATCTCTTCCATGACGCCGCCGGGAACGCGCTCTACTGCCCGTACGGCCTGTCCGTCTCCATCCCGGCCATGATGTTCGGCCACCTGACCATCGCCGGTATTGCGGAGGTCATCTACACGGTCGCCATCTTCGCGTTCGTGACACGCACGGTCCCGAACATGGCCTATGCGGAAAAGGCGAAAGTCGACACGAAATCGCTGAGACCCATCCTCATCCTTCTCGCCGTCCTCGTGATCGCCGTTCCTCTCGGCCTGCTGGCCGAAGGCACCGCATGGGGCGAATGGGGTGCCGATGAGATCGCGGAAGTCGTCACAGCCGGCTCCGCCCTCGGCTATATCCCGTATTTCCTTGAAAACGGCTTTGAGCTCTCGGTCCTGTTCCCGGACTACACGATGAGCGGACTTCCGGACTGGTTTGCGTACATCCTTTCTGCTATAATTGGTGTCGCGCTGTCGTTCATCATTTTCCGTCTCTTCGCGAATACCGCGAAAACGAAGACCGATTATGGTGACAAGGACGAACCTACGGAAACGCCTACTGAGGCCTGAACCACCGCAGCTTCCGGCATCGCCGGGAGCTGCTTGTTTATCTGATCGAAAGGAGGGTGCCCATGGGACCCAATATCCCGTCCTGGATGGCGGAACCGGAAGCGTATTCCGCGCCGAAGGATTCCGATGGCTTTCTGACGAGAAGCGCACTGTCTGTCCTGGGCGTCCTCTCGAAGATCCGGGAGACCTCTCAGCGCGGCCTGCGCTGGGCGAGCCCCGCGGTCATGCTGCTGACGGTCTTCATCCTCATCGTGCTCATGGCCCTCTCGAAAAACATGATCTTCACCTACGTGGTGCTGGCAGAGATGCTCATCGCGTCCCTGTTCCTCAGCGGGAAGGCGCTGGCCCGAAGCATGAAGACCTCGTTCTCAGCCATGCTCCTGTCGCTGATCCTGCTCCTGCCGGCAGCGCTGAGCGGCGCGCCCCGCACCATGCTGACGGTGTCCATCAAAGTTTTCATCTCAGTGGCCCTTCTGAACCTGGTGTCCCAGACCATGCCCTTCAACCGCATCACGGAAAGCTTCAAAGCCTTCCATGTGCCGGACCTGTTCATTTTCACGCTGGACATCACCCTCAAGTACATCGTGCTCCTCGGCGATGTATGCGTGAACATGCTGAACGCCCTGCGGCTCCGCTCGGTCGGGAAGAACCGTGAGAAGGGGAAGAGCCTCTCCGGCATCCTCGGCGTCACGTTCCTCAAGTCCCGGGAGATGGCGGACGACATGTACGACGCCATGGCCTGCCGGGGGTTCGAAGGGGAATACGTCAAGTCGAAACAGCGGTCCCTCGGATGGAAAGACGCCGTCACGGTCCTGTTCCTCGCGGGGATGATCGCACTGTTTATCTATACTCAGCACGCCATTCTGGCGATATCACAGTAAAGGAGGGTCGACCATGGCACCATTGTTTTCACTGGACAACGTCTGTTTTGCCTATGACGGGCACATCGCCCTCAAATACGTGACCCTCGATATCGAAAAGGGGGAGACCGTGGTCTTCCAGGGCCCGAACGGCTGCGGGAAGTCCACCCTCATGAAACTCCTCAACGGCCTCGTGTTCGCAGAGGAGGGTACGTACCGGTTCGACGGCGATGAGATCACGGAAAAAACGCTGAAGAACTCGACGTTCTCCAAACAGTTCCACCAGCGGGTGGGCTTCATCTTCCAGAACTCCGACGTCCAGCTGTTCTGCAGCAACGTGGAAGAGGAAGTCGCTTTCGGTCCCCGGCAGATGGGGCTCTCCGAAGAAGAGGTGAAACAGCGGACCGACGACGTCATCGCACTGCTCGACATCGAACATCTGCGGGACCGGGCGCCGTACCACCTGAGCGGCGGCGAGAAACGGAAAGTCGCCATCGCGTGCATCCTCTCCATGAACCCGGAAGCGCTGGTGCTGGACGAACCCCTCGCCGGCCTCGACCGGAAGACCCAGGAGTGGCTCGTCGGGTTCCTGCTCGACCTGAAGAAGGCGGGGAAGACCCTCATCGTCTCCACCCACAACGACGAACTGGCCCGTACACTGGCCGACCGGCTCGTGGTCATGGGGGACGACCACACCATCGAATCGATCACATCCAATTGAGCGGTTGTAAACAGCCGCTCTTTTGTTATATAATTAGGGTCAACTAAAAGGAGAACGATGCGTATGGCAACTCAGAAAACCGTCGGGATGATCTCCCTCGGGTGTCCCAAGAATCAGGTCGACGCGGAGCTCATGCTGGACAAACTGGCACGGGCCGGCTTCGCCATTTCCGGGGACGTCGAGGGCTGTGACGCGGTCATCGTCAACACCTGCGGTTTCATTGAGGCAGCCAAAGTGGAGGCCATCGAGAACATCCTCGACATGGCGGAGTACAAGAAGTCCGGGGACATCCGAAAGCTGATCGTCACGGGCTGTCTGTCGGAACGCTACCGGTTCGACATCATGAAAGAGATGCCGGAGGTCGACGCGGTCGTCGGCATCGGGGAGAACGGGCGCATCGTGGAAATCGTCGACGAGGTGCTCGGAGGCGACCTGGTCGAAGCGTTCGCCGACAAGGAACTCCTGCCGCTGACCGGCGGGCGCATCCTGACGACGCCGGACTACTGGGCGTACCTCAAGATCGGCGACGGCTGCTCCAACAACTGCGCGTTCTGCGCCATCCCCGAGATCCGCGGAAAGTTCCGCAGCCGGTCCATCGAGGACATCGTGGACGAGGCGAAGACCCTGGCGGCGCAGGGCGTCAAAGAAGTGGTCCTCATCTCACAGGACACCTCGCTCTACGGCCGCGACCTCTACAAGGAGAACAAACTGCCCGAACTCCTGACCGCCGTGTCCGAAGTCGAGGGCATCGAATGGATCCGCTTCCTCTACTGTTACCCCGAACGCATCGGCGATGAACTGCTCGACGTCATGGCGACCAACCCCAAAGTCTGCCACTACCTCGATATCCCGCTGCAGCACGCGGACAAGTCTGTCCTGCGCGGCATGCATCGCCCCGGAGACCGGGAGACCTTTGAGGCGCTCATCCGGAAGATCCGGGAAAAGGTGCCGGATATGGTCATCCGCACGACGGTCATGACGGGCTTCCCCGGCGAGACCGATGAGCAGTTCGAAGAGCTCGCGGAATTCGTGAAGACCTGCCGCTTCGACAACCTCGGCTGCTTCGCGTTCTCCCCGGAAGAGGGGACCGTGGCGGCGGAGATGGATGGCCAGCTCGACGAAGAGGTGAAGGTCCATCGCCAGGACCTCATCATGCAGCTCCAGCACGAGATCGTTCTCGAAAATCATAAAAAGTTCCTCGGAAAGACTTTGAAAGTCCTCGTGGACGCGTATAATACTTATGACGACACTTATGTCGGACGCTTTTACGGGCAGGTCCCGGACATCGACGGGACGGTCCTGTTCTCGAGTCTGCGGGAACTGACGCCCGGCGAATTCGTGGATGTGACAGTCCTCGGCTTCGATGAATACGATCTGACCGGCAAGGCACTCTGATCCGCCGGCAGTTAGGGAGGCAATACCATGAACATACCCAACATCCTGACAGTGACCCGCATCGTCCTGAGCCCCGTGGTCCTGCTCGTCTATATGCTGATCTTCCCGGGCCATTACCTGGCGGCGACCATCCTTTACTTCATCGCCGGCATGACCGATTTCTTTGACGGCAAGATCGCCCGCAGAGACAACCTCATCACGAACTTCGGCAAGTTCACCGATCCGCTGGCGGACAAGATGCTGACGACGGCCGTCTACCTGGCCCTCATCTCGAACGGGTACTGCAACGTCTGGATCCTGTTCATCATCCTGTTCCGGGAGTTCGGCGTGAGCTCCATCCGCCTCGTGGCCTCCAGCCAGGGCGTGGTCATCCCCGCCAACATGTGGGGCAAAGTGAAGACCTTCACCATGATGATGTTCACCGGGTTCATCTTCCTGCTGCTCTCGCTCCGGTTCGACTTCGGCGTCCTGCCCGAGGGCTTCCCTCTGGAGACCGTCGCGAGCATCCTTCTGTGGATCACGGCCATCCTGACCGCCATCTCCGGCATCACCTACATCCGGGAAGGCACCAAGGTCATCGACTTTTCCAAGTAAACCAACTCAGTTAAGGAGTATTCTATATGCAAGTATTCAACACTCTGACCCGCAAAAAGGAAGAACTCGTTCCCCAGACCCCCGGAGAGCTGAAGATCTACTGCTGCGGACCCACGGTCTACAACTACATCCACATCGGCAACTCCCGTCCGCTCTGTGTGTTCGACGTGTTCCGCCGCTACCTCGAGTACCGGGGTTACAAGGTCACGTTCGTGCAGAACTTCACGGACATCGATGACAAGATCATCAACCGCGCCAACGAAGAGGGCTCGGACTACAAGAC
>JAZOTY010000034.1:0-2223 GCA_045657845.1 Acutalibacteraceae bacterium
CGTGCTCCGCCTCCGCGAGCGCGATCCACAGCTTTCTCCAGGTCCGGAACTTGAAGTCCGGGGAAAAGATGTACTGCATCTCTTTCGAGGCATACCGGGAATTGAGGGGAGTTTCGTAAGTGTTCTTCTGCATGACGCACGATCCTTTCGAAGTGGTGTTTGGCGATTTGACGGGAATAGTATACACGATTTTGCATGAAATAAAAAGAACAAAAAGGTATAAGAAACCCCCGCCGGAAGCGGGGGTTTTCAGCGATTCTGTCATGCTCAGATGCCGAGGAGTTCCGCGTAGCCCTTGAGGGCGCCGTCGGTGTCGCCGGCGAGGACTTTCTTCGCGAGGAGTTTGCCGAGCTGGACGCCTTCCTGGTCGAAGGAGTTGACGTTCCAGACGAAGCCCTGGAACATGACCTTGTTCTCGAAGTGCGCCAGGAGCGCGCCGAGGGATTCGGGGGTCAGCTTTTCGCCGACGATGATGCTCGAGGGGCGGTCGCCTTCGAAGTACTTGTTCTTGTTCTCATCGTCCTTGCCGCAGGCAAACGCGACGATCTGGGCGGCGACGTTGGCTTTCAGCTTCTGCTGAGAGGTGCTGCCCTCGATGACGACGTCGTTCTCCATCTGGTTCTCTTTGAACCCGACGAACTGCAGCGGGACGATGGTCTTGCCCTGGTGCAGGAGCTGGTAGAACGAGTGCTGGCCGTTGGTGCCGGGCTCGCCGAAGATGATGGGGCCGGTCACATAGTTGACGGGCTCGCCGAAGCGGTTCACGCTCTTGCCGTTCGACTCCATGTCGAGCTGCTGGAGGTGGGCCGGGAAGCGGCTGAGGGCCTGGGAGTACGGCAGGACCGCGGTGGTGTCGCAGCCGAGGACGTTCCGCTCATAGACGCCGATGAGGGCGTCGAGCATGGCGGCGTTCTTCGTGATGTCGGTCTCTTTGGCAGCGGCATCGGCTGCGGCCGCGCCCTGCAGGAAGCGGTCGAAGATCTCCGGGCCGAAGGCGAGGCTCAGGACCGCGCCGCCGACGGCGGAAGAGGAAGAGTACCGGCCGCCGATGTAGTCGTCCATGTAGAAGGAGTCGAGGTAGTCGGGGTTGCCGGCCAGCGGAGAGGTCTCGCTGGTGACCGCGATCATGTGTTTGGAGGCGTCGAGGCCGGCCTCCTGGATGGCGTTCTTGACGAAGGCCTCGTTGGTCAGGGTCTCGAGCGTGGTGCCGGACTTGGAGACCAGGACGAAGATCGTCTTGGAGACGTCGATCTGGGACAGGACCGCCGAGGCGTCATCCGGGTCGACGTTGGAGATGAACTTCGCGTCCATCTTGAGGCGGCCGTTGATTTTGGCCCAGTTCTCGAGGGCGATGTAGATGGCGCGGGGACCGAGGTCGGAGCCGCCGATGCCGATCTGGCAGGCCGTCGTGAACTTCTCGCCGGCTTCGTTGACGATCTCACCGGCATGGACTTTCTTGACGAATTCGGCGATGCGCGCCTGCTGCTTCGCATAGAAGTCTCTCTTGTTGACGCCGTCGGCGATGACGTCGTCGCCGAGCTGGCCGCGGCACAGCTGATGGAGGACGAGACGGTTCTCGCCGGTGTTGATGACAGCGCCGTTGTAGAGCTCTTTATATTTGTCGGCAAGCTCCGCCTCATCGGCGAGGGCCTGCAGCGCTTTCAGGACTTTGTCATCCACGGGACGGGCGGCATAATTGAAGGTGAGCCCTTCGGCGATGGGCACATTGTACTCGGCAACGCGCTTCGCTCCGCTCTCCCCCGTCATGACGTCTTTGACGCTGACTTCGTTCCAGAGCTCGAGGAGCTCATCATACGCTTTGAGGGTGTCTAAGTTCTTCCAGTTGGCCATAGTTTTCTCTCCTTTGGAAACAACAACATAGGGATATTTCATTCACCTTAGAATATATCATAATTCAGAACGTCTCACAATGAAATCGCAAAAAAGAAAAGAGACCCCAAAGGGTCTCTTTTCTTTCCGGGTGCAGAGGGGGGACTTGACGCGCTTTTCCTTTGGAAAACCGCACCGAGCTGCTGCCGCAGCTCCCGTCGCTAAAAACAGTCCACAGGACTGTTTTCTAAACGCTCCGGCCTAAAGGTTCAAGTCCCCCGCGTTTTAACAACAAAAAACAGAGACCACAGCGTTGCTGTGGTCTCTTTTTTTCGTGGGTGCAGAGGGGGGACTTGAACCCCCGACCTCCGGGTTATGAGCCCGACGAGCTAC
>JAZOTY010000035.1:0-11475 GCA_045657845.1 Acutalibacteraceae bacterium
CGACGAAAAATCATCATACACATTTCACAATAGAGCAATTCGTGTCTGATTATTGCCAGGAGAAACGTTCAGCAGGCGGGATGGTGGACGCCGCAGGTTCGGAGTTCGGGCTGCCAATGCCCGGGCTCTCGAACCGTTCACTGCACCCGCCTGCGTCGAATGGTGTGCGCGGGCGCACAAAATTCAGTTTGTTGAGGAGATGATGAAACCCTCACCGGCGGCTATTGGTCGGTGAGGGTCGTTTGATTAACTAATAGATCAGTGCTTGCGCTGGTAGGGGATGGGGCCGGTCGGTTCGGCAGGCTTGCTGCTTTCCGGCGGCTCGGTGCTCACGGCCGGCTCGGCAGGTGCGCTGCCTTCGCCTTCGCCCTTCGGCGTCGCGTTCAGCTTTGCCCGGTAGGAGATGGCCCGCGGGGTCGGCATGTCGTCGAACTGGATGAGGTACGCCGACTTGTTCGCGTTCCGCTCGAGGACTGTTCCGAGCCCCATGACCGGGTGCTCGACGCGGTCGCCGATGTCGAAGAGAGAGTCCTCTTCGTCGCCGGTCGACAGGTAGCGGGACTTCATGTCGATGTACTCTTTCGCCTCCTTGATGAGCCCTTCCCGCGGCGGCTCGTCGAAGAGCAGCCGGTCGACCCCGATGTCGAGGATGAACCGGGAGGGGTAGCGGGGCGTGGCGTCGAGGTTCCGCCCTTCCGCGGAGGTCAGCACGAGCTGCTGCTCCGCCCGGGTGACGGCGACGAAGGCGAGCCTGCGCTCCTCCTCCATCTCGTCAAGTGATTTGATCTTCCGGGAGGGGAACGTGCCCTCGTTCATGCCGATGAGGAAGACGATGGGGAACTCGAGCCCCTTCGCGGCGTGGACCGTCATGAGCCGGACCTTGTCGCCGGACTCCGCCGTGTCCGCGTTCGTGAAGAGCGCCGCGTGTTTCAGGTACCCGTCGAGGTCGACTTCCTCGCCGCAGGACACCTCGTATTCGTAGATGGACTGCTTGAGTTCGGCCAGGTTGTCGAGACGCTCCTGGGACCCGTTGGTCCGCATCATCTGCTCATAGCCCGACTGGTTCAGGAGGTCGGAGAGCAGTTCCGAGACCGGCCGTCCTTCGTAGGTGGCGGAGAAGTCCTCGACGAGGTGGACGAACTGCCGCGCCTTCGTGCCCTTGAAGAGGTCGTGGTCGAGGTTCTGCCGCAGGGCGTTGTACAGAGAGACGTCGTTCTGTGCCGCGTACTCTTCGAGGAACGCCATGCGCCGCTGCCCGATGTTCCGCTTCGGCACGTTGCAGACCCGGCGGAACGAGAGGTCGTCCTTGTAGGCGACCATCCGCAGGTAGGAGAGCGCGTCTTTGATCTCCATCCGGTCGAAGAACTGCGTGCCGCTGTAGATGGTGTAGGGGAGTTTCTCTTTGAGGAAAAACTCTTCGATGGGCCGGGTCAGATAATGCGCCCGGTAGAGGACCGTCATGTCCTTATAGTTCCAGCCGTCCTCGTGGAGGGCGCGGATGCGCTGGGCGATCCACTTCGCCTCGTGCTCCGAGTTCGGCGCCATGTGGCAGAGCACCGGAGTGCCCTGCGGCAGTTCCGGGATGAGGTCTTTTTTGATGCGGCTGATGTTCTTGTCGATGAGCGCGTTCGCCGCGTCCAGGATGGCGGGCGTCGAGCGGTAGTTGTGCATCATGTAGATGGTCCTGACGTTCGGGAACTCGGTGTCGAACTGCATGAGGTACCGGTGGTCGGCGCCGCGCCAGGAATAGATGGTCTGGTCCGGGTCGCCGACGACGAACAGGTTGCCGTGGTACCCTGCGAGGACTTTCATGAGCAGGTACTGGGGCTGGTCGATGTCCTGGAACTCGTCGATCATGATGTACTCGAGCCGTTCCTGCCACTTGCGTTTGATCTCGGGTTCCATGGAGAAGATGTACAGCGTGAACAGCAGAAGGTCGTTGTAGTCGAGGCCGAAGCACTTTTTCTGCTGGTGCAGGTAGCCGTAGAAGATGATGTCGTCCTTCTTCGTGGCCGTCTGATATTTTTCGTAGAGCTCGTCGAGCGTCATGCGGATGAGATCTTTATAGTATTCCGGTTTCCGGAACAGTTTCTGGTTCTCGATCATGTCCCGTGCATCGCCGAAGGTCATGTCCCGGAGGGTGAGGCCGCGCTCCTCGTAGATGATCTCGAGCATGCTGTCGATGTCCGAGTTGTCGAGGACCAGGAAGTTCTTCGGGTAACTGACCGCGTGGCTGTCCTCCTGCAGGACCGAGACGCAGAAGCCGTGGAACGTGTTGATGTAGCCCGTGTCGTTGTCTCCGGTCAGCTGGTGGATGCGCTGGCGCATCTCGTTGGCCGCCTTGTTCGTGAACGTGACGCACAGGATGTTGCCGGGCAGGATGCCGATCTCGTTGACGAGGTACGCGAACCGGTGGGTGAGCGCTCTGGTCTTTCCGGACCCGGCTCCCGCGATGACGCGGATGAACCCTTCGGTCGTGGTGACGGCTTCTTTCTGCTGCTCGTTGAGGCCTTCCAGAAGGTCGATCATGGGGCATCCTCCTTCCCAATAATGGATCGATAATATTGTAACAGCCACTGTGGCGATTTACAATGTTTTTTCGAACAAATGTTTTATTTTCGTGGAAAGTAACAATCTGGTTTCAAAGGGTCAAAAAGCGATTGACTTTCAACAAATCGAATGTATACTATATATGTAAAGTTCTCTGAAAGTCTGCCCATCCTGTTGGGAAACTTTCCAAACCATCTTTAAAGGAGATAGAGAGTTATGAGAAAATCAATCGCTGCCATCCTTACGGCTATGGCAATGGTCATTGCTCTTGTTCTGCCGATGACTGCTTTTGCTGATGAAGCTGCACCGGCCGGCAAGTCTGCCAAGACCTACGACGAAAAGTACGAAGCGACCAAAGACGAGCCCGACTACGATGTCGTTGTCGAAGACTTCGAAGAAGAAGAAGTCACCGTCGAAGAGCCCGCGGAAGATGTTACTCTCGTTGTTGACGTCGACGACGATGACGTCAGCCTGATCGACACCGCCAAAGCGAAAGCCAATGAGCTCAGCGGCAAGATCAAAGCGATCGACATCGACCTTCCCGATGGCGAATTCGATATCGATTACGACCTCACCGGCGGTGCCTGGAAACTGGCTGCTCCGGCGAAGCTGTTCGTCAAAGATGGCAAATCCTATGCCCGTCTGACCTTCAACAAGCCCGACCTTGAGAAGATCATCTTCAACGGCAAAGAGATCCTCCCGACCAAGTGGATCAACGTTGACGGCATCAAAGGCAAACTCCCGGTCTTCGATCTTCCGATCCTTGCCTGGGGCGCTGCCAAGACTTTCGACCTCTACACCAAGAACGGCGATGTCGAAACCTACAGCCTCAACATGAAGAAGTATGACCCGAACTTCAAAGCTCCGGAATTCGACGTCGACCTTCCGGCTGCCGGCGAAAAGCTCCTGAACTATGTTGACTCCAACAACGGTGCTCATCATGTTCTGAACCCCGCTGACACCAAAGTCGCCAAAGAGTCCAAGCTGAAGCTCGGCGCTCCGCTCGCCATCCTTGCCGGTGAAGCGGTCGTCGGCCTCATCCTTCTGCTTGCCGGCCTCAGAAAGAAGAACGACTAAGTTCTGATCAACAAGACTGAAAAGTGCATCGCTTTTGCGATGCACTTTTTTTCCACCGTTTCGAAAGGAGCGTTCTCATGTCATCCCTGAAACTCGACCGGCATCTGGAGACCAAGACGAAGGACGAACTGACGAAGGACCTCGCGGCAGAGCAGAAGCGCCAGAAGATCTGGCTGGTCCTCACCGTCGTCACAGCGGCAGTCCTCCTCGCCGCCATCCTCGTGATGGTGCTCACGAGCCTCAGCAACCCGCTCATCGCCATCATCCCGTTCGCGCTGTTCATCGCGAGTTTCATGCTGTACGCTTACAGCCGTCAAAACATCGCTCTTCTGAAAGAACTGCTGAACGACTGAACCGGATCGCCCATTTTTTGGGCGATTCTCTTGCTTTCTGGGCGGTTCTATGAGACAATCGTTATAGAAAGAAATACATAAGTTGCACGGTGCTAACCGTCACTTGAATGAAGGAGGATTTTATGACAGTTTCTGCTAGAGACATGGTGATCGCTGCCCGGAAAGGCGGTTATGGTATTGGTGCTTTCAATATCAACAACCTCGAATGGACCCAGTCCGTGCTGAAAGGCGCACAGGAAGCGAACGCCCCCATCATCGTTCAGACGTCCATGGGCGCCGCCAAGTATATGGGCGGCTACAAGCTCTGCGTCGATATGGTCAACGATCTCATCGACTCGATGGGCATCACCGTCCCGATCGCGCTGCATCTCGACCACGGCAACTATGAAGCGGCGAAAGCCTGCATCGAAGCCGGCTATTCCTCGATCATGTTCGACGGCTCCGCGCTCCCGTTCGAAGAGAACCTCGCGAAGACCAGAGAACTGGCTCAGATCTGCAAGGACAAAGGCATCTCCCTCGAAGCCGAAGTCGGCGCCATCGGCGGCGAAGAAGACGGCATCGTCGGCATGGGTGAGTGCGCAGATCCCGACGAGTGCAAAGCCATCGCAGACTGCGGTGTCGATATGCTCGCCTGCGGCATCGGCAACATCCACGGTGTCTATCCGGAAGGCTGGCCGGGACTTCGTTTCGACGTCCTCGACGCCATCATCGCCAAAGTCGGCGACGACCTTCCGCTCGTTCTCCACGGCGGTTCGGGCATCCCCGATGCCATGGTCCAGGAAGCGGTCCGCAAAGGCGTTTCCAAGATCAACGTCAACACCGAACTCCAGCTCGTCTTCGCGGCGAAGACCAGAGAGTACATCGAAGCCGGCAAAGACAAGGAAGGCAAGGGCTTCGACCCGCGCAAACTCCTCGCCCCCGGTTTTGCTGCCTGTGTCGACATGGTCAAATACAAGATCGACGTCTTCGGTTCCACCAACAAAGCGTAAGTCATTGAAAACAGCTCTGCCGGACGACCTTCGTCCGGCAGTTCTTTTTAAGGAAGTGTCCCCATGAAACTGGAAGATATCTCGTCACTCGTGACAGAGATCCCCGCCCATTACCGCAGCCCCGACTGCCCCGAGCTGGGCGACGTCGAGGAACTCCTCTACGGGAGCACCTACTATGCGGGCGACGGCAGTCCGATCCTGAAACCCTGTTACGTCTATACGCCGTTCGGCTATGACCCGGAAGACACCGAGACCCGGTATGACATTTTTTATTTCATGCACGGGTTCCTCTGCAATGCCAACTCCACCTTTGAAGGGGACGACGGCGCCATCGGGAACATCTTCGACTGGCTCATCTACGAAAAGAAGACGAAGCCGTTCATCGCCGTGGCCCTCACCTGGGACTACGAGAATTCCATTCGCGACTTCGAGACGTCCTACAAACAGATCCTCCAGTTCCACCAGGAATTCCGGCAGGACATCGTCCCCGCGGTCGAGTCGAAGTACCACACCTACGCGGCGGCCACCGACTCGAAAGCCCTTCGGGAGTCCCGGGACCACCGGGCGTTCGGCGGGTACTCGATGGGCTCCGTGACCACCTGGCAGGTCTACATGCTCTGCGGCGACCTCTGCCGGTACTATGCGCCGCTGGCCTGCGACAGCTGGCCGAACGAACAGTTCGACGGCGCGAAGCATCCGAAGGAGACCGCGGAGACGCTGGCCTCCGCCTCCAAGGTGTTCCGCCTCGCCCCGGAAGACTATGTCATCTGGTGCGGTGTGGGGGACCGGGACCAGACCATGATGCAGATGATCCCGCAGATCGTCGAGATGTGGAAATTCACGCCGGACGACCGGGAACCGCCCTTTGACCGGGACAACCTGTCGCTCCATCTGCTGCCCGGCTATGAGCACGGCGTCCCCGCCTGTGAACAGCTCCTCGGCATCGTGTTGCCGGTGTTTTTCCCCGAAAGCGCAGACTGATTCCCCGCGGCGCCGGAATGCGTTGCGACCGGCGCCTTTTCATGATAATATAACAGAGGAAAACTTAAGTACTTTTTAGGTTCACTGCGTAAAGTGAAGCTGCAATTCCAACTTAGGAGGGAATAACAATGGCAAAACAGAAACTCACCAGAGAACAGAAAAAGGGCAAGACGCTGGCGTCCATGAGCTTTACCGCCGGTCTTGCGGCATTTATCGCCGCCTACAGCGGCTCCGTTCTGAAGAAGAGCTTCCTGTCCAAAGTCTTCACGTTCCTGGCAGGCGCCATGGTCTTCATGACCGCTCTGTTCACACAGGACAAGGGCGTCGATGCGGACGCGACGGACGTCGACGAATAAAACGAATACGCAAAAGAGCTGTGCGGGACACCGCATGGCTCTTTTTTTCTTACGCAAGGCTCCACCCGTTGCACGGACAACTGCTTTCCAGTAGAATGAAACCATAGAGAATCTTACGGCCTGTCCGATGCAAAGGAGGAACCCCATGGCAAGTAAAACTGCGCTCGCCCACGGGAAGACCTACACCCGCGGGGAGATGGGAGGTTACATGATCGGCATGTTCGGTCAGAACCTCATCTACCAGATCGTCAACACCGGCCTCTATTTCTACTTCCAGAACGTCATCTGCCTGCCGGCGATGGCGCTCGGCTGGATCTTCATGCTCGCAAGAGTATGGGACGCCGTCAACGACCCCATCATGGGCACTTTCGTGGACCGCACCCATACCCGCTGGGGCAAGTGCCGCCCGTACCTGATCTTCGGGCCGCCCGTCATCATGGTTGTCACCATTGCCGCCTTCCTCAACAGCAACTACGCGGACGCCACGACCACGAGCGGGCGCATCGCCATCATCGCCTGGGCGGGCATCTCCTACATCCTCTGGGGCATGACCTACACGGTCTGCGACATCCCGCTCTGGGGCCTCACTTCCGTCATGACGGAGGACGAAAGCGACCGGGCCAAGGCACTGAGCCTCGCGCGGATCGCCGCCGGGTTCGCCGGCGTCGGCGTCATGATCGTCCAGGTGGCCCAGGCCGTCGGCTCCACGTTCGAGGCCTCCGGTCTCAGCCACAGTGAAGCCCAGCGCAGAGGGTTCATCGTCACCGCCATCGGCTTCACGGTCCTGTCCACCATCCTCTTCGAGTTCGCGGGCCTCTTCACGAAGGAGCGTGTCGCCGGCAGCGAAGAGCACTACACCGTCAAAGAGAATTTCCGCATCATGTGGAAAAACCTGCCCTTCCGGCAGATCCTCATCTCCGGCATCCTGAGGAGCCCCATCCAGCTCCTTCTCATCAACGCCATGACCGTCGTCACTTACTACTACGCCAACGGCGACATCATGAACGTCTTTGGGAAGAACGGGCTCAACAAGGGCATCCTCATCAACATGGTGCTCATCGGCGGCATGATGTTCGTCGGCAACTTCCTCGGCATGGGCATCATGCCGGGTCTCATGAAGCGGTTCGAGAAGAAGAACCTCTACAACTTCGCGACCCTCGTGGGCGCGCTCCCGTATGCCTTCATGTTCGTCCTGTACCTGATGGCCGGGGGCGATGTAAAACCCCTCGTCTGGGGCATCCCCTTCAGCGTATGCATCTTCCTGAGCGGCGCGGCGCAGGGCGCCCTGAATGTCCTGCAGTCTGTCATGATCGCGGACTGTGTCGACTATGAAGAGTACACGAACGGCATCCGTACCGACGGCGTGTTCTTCTCCGGTCAGAGCTTCATCACGAAGCTCTCGAGCGGCATCGCGGCCCTCATCTCGTCCGCGGTCTTCGGCTACGTCGGTTACAGCGGCGCCAATGTCGACAAACTGAACGACGCCCTCCACGCCGGCGCAGACTTCCTGACGTACGACGGCGGCACCGGCGCCGGCAAGTACGCGGCCGCCATGATGTTCCTCATCTCCATCCCGCCGGCCATCGGCATGGCGCTCGCCGCCATCCCGACCTGGAAGTACGCTCTGTCCGACGCGGAACACACTCGCATCCTCGACGAACTCGTCGCGCGCCGCGCGGCGGCAGAAGCGGGGGAGGAAGCTCCGGCCGTTCCGGAAGTTCCTGCGGAATGATCCGTCTGTATCAAAAAAGACCCGGTTGATTCTTCGTTCGACCGGGTCTATAATTTGGTTGGGTGATAAGCCTATCCGATGGATAGGCAAATGAGAAACAGCGAGGGCAGGTGAACCATATGCCGGAAAACTTCAAACGCATCAGCGCGGAGGAATTCGCGGACCTCGACTACGATGAGGTGACGCTCCTGGACCTGCGGGAAGAGTACGAATTCCAGCGGGACGGCATCGAGGGGTCCATCAATATCCCGATGGATCAGGTCGGGACCCGGCTCTCGGAAGTCCCGAAGGACAAACCGGTCATCGTGTACTGCAAGATCGGGCTCTGGTCCGAAGCTATTGCGGAAGTGCTGGCCGACCGGGGATACGACGCCACGACGCTCGAAAAAGGATTCAACTCATACCTGGCCTTAATGTATGGGTTATGAATGATAAAACTCTCAAAAAAGACAAGAGACCTTAGCGTTGCTAAGGTCTCTTGTCTTGGTGGGAGAGGCGTATGCGCCTCCTCTTTTGGAGAGGGTGGATTCGACGCGCTTTTCACTCCGCTTCGCCGCGAAAACCGCACCGAGCTGCTGCCGCAGCTCCTGTCGCTAAAAACAGTCCGCCGGACTGTTTCCTTGACGCTCCAGCCCAAGGGTTCGAATCCACCCTTCGGGCAAATGAAAAACAGACGACTGGATAGTCGTCTGTTTTCCATGGTGGGAGAGGGAGGATTCGAACCACCGAAGGTACAACCAACAGATTTACAGTCTGCCCCCTTTGGCCACTCGGGAACTCTCCCATATGAAATTGTGGAGCTGGTGGACGGACTTGAACCCCCGACCTGCTGATTACAAATCAGCTGCTCTACCAACTGAGCTACACCAGCATGTCCGGTTGCTCGCGCGTCTCACGTGCGGGAATAAATATATCATACCTTCATTTTGCCGTCAAGATGGTTTTCCAAGGTTTTCCGAAGAATTTCCCGCGACCCGATTTGCTTTTTCCGCTTTTTGTTATATACTAATATTCCCTTTTATCTAACTTTTAACTTATTACGATAGAATAGGTACATCGCCCAAGCAATCACCAAGGAGGCATGCGCCGTATGAGAAGACCCGGCGACAAGAAACCTTTGAAATTCCGGACCACGGTGAAGGAGAACAAGATCCGCCATCGACGGATCGCGCTCATCTTCACCGCCGTCGTGCTGCTCGTGGCGCTGCTGTCCGGCATCGTGCTCTTCAAAGAGACCGGCTTCGGCCGCAGGAACGACACCGGCTTCGACAGCAACACCATGCATCATACCGTCAACATCCTGTTCGGCGGGACCGATACCGACGGAGAACTCGTCTTCCTGTCGCGACTCAGTGTCAACACCCGGAACGGCACCGGAAAGATCACCGGTATATCGCCGAAGTCCCGGTATGAACGCCAGACCTTCGATGAGATCCTCGGCCGCAAAGACGCCGACGCCATTTCCAGAGAGAAACTGGTGAAGGCGGTCAGCGAGCGGTACGGCGAAGAGTTCGACCGGTACCTCATTGTCAACGAGGAGAACATCGGCCGTGTCCTGCTGAAACTCGGGTACTACGACATCGAGCTCAAGGAGGAGTTCAAGTACGAAGGCGCCCGCCAGACCCTCCACCTTCTGAAGGGACAGCACTCGCTGAACGGCAACGAGTTCTACACGTACCTCAAGTACATGGGCGGCGACCACTCGATCGACGAGACCGATGCCCAGACCGCCGTCATCGCCGACTGGCTCAACCAGGAACTGACGCCCGAGAACTACGAGAAGAGCCAGGCGCTCTTTGAAAGTCTGGTCAACGCCGTCAGTACGGACATCACCATCAACGACTTCGCCCGGTATACGAACTTCCTCGAAGAGGCGTCCGACCGGGAGAGACCCATCAAGGCCCAGAAGACCGTCTTCGACGAAGACCTTTAAACGTTTGAATACTGCAGGGAAGGGAGGACCGCTCCATGTCAAAGAAAAAGACAAAGAAGCGCCGTCACCCCTTCCTCGTTTTTTATGCCCTGTTCGTGACGGCCGTCGTGCTGCTCGCCGCCTGGTTCTACCTGCCCATCGACAGCTACATCGCGAAGCACGATGCGGAGCGCAAAGGGTACACCGTTGTGTCCCAACCGGAGGAGCTCGATTATAAATACTATTATAATCATCTGGAGAGCGACGCGGCGAAGGAGGCCTACACCCTCATCTGCAGCCAGCTGCCGGACTTCCCGGAGCGGATCGCCGTGCCGAACCTGGCATCGGACGAGGTCCGGAAAGTGTACATGGCCGTCTCCTACGACAACCCCGAGTTCTTTTTCCTCGGCAACTCCTGCCAGTACATGCGCTTCGGCGCCATCTTCTATTTTGAGCCGACCTACAGCATGACCAGGGACCGGTACCTCGAAGAGATGAGCGCGGTGGAGAACGAGGCGAACCGGCTCATCGCCGGCCTCGACGCCGGGGCCTCCGACTACGACAAGGAACTGTACGTCCACGACGCGATCGCCGCCATATCGGACTACAAGACGTCGACCGTCCCCGAGTCCTCGGTCTACACGCCCTACGGGCTCCTCATCGAGCACGAGGCGAACTGTGAGGGGTACTCCCGCGGCATGCAGTACCTGCTGAAGCGCCTCGGCGTCGTGAGCCGGGTCATCTCCGGCACCGGCATGTCCGTGAGCGGGACCGAGAACCACATGTGGAACGTTGTCACCGTGTCCGACCGGGAGTACAACGTCGATGCCACCTGGGACGACTACATCATCGACGGCGCCTCCGGCATCACGTCGGACGAGCCGAGCCACGTCTTCTTCAACGTGGACAAGACCGAGATGGCCGCCGACCACCAGCCGGACGACGAGGCCCTCTGGGCAGACTGCATCTGGGGCGATTTGAACTACTATGAGTGGAACGGCCTGCAGTGCGATTCGTACGAAGCGGCGTCCCGCGCCGTCACCCGGACCCTGCCGAGAGTCCTGAACGAGGGAAAGCGGTCTCTCGAACTCAAATTCACGAACCGCGACGCGTTCGAGGACGCGAAGTATCAGCTCGTCGAAAACGACCGGATCTACTACCTCATCTCCAGCGCCAACGTACTGGTGAAACCGGGGAACAAAGTCAGCTCGACGAAGCTGCAGTACAACACCGATGACGACCATATGACCATACGGTTTTTCTTCCTGCGGTAAGGCCGCGGACAGCAAGCCGATCGAAAGCAAAGGACCCCGCCGGGCACGAACACCCGGCGGGGTTTCAGATTTTTACAAAATAGGGTAAAAAAGTGTTGACTTATAAGTACAGATGCAGTATTATATATCTCGCGTTCGGCTTCCGGCCGACAGCGCAAACCACGTAACTACGTGGTTGGTGGACCTTGAAAATTAAACATCAATGAACGAAAAGAACCCTTGAAATTTCTTTTGAAGTTTCGAAGAACTTT
>JAZOTY010000036.1:0-5450 GCA_045657845.1 Acutalibacteraceae bacterium
AGTGGACGCAGGCGCCGTCCATGTTGATGGTCGCGCCGAGGGAGGTCGTGAACGCCGTGACCCGGGGCGAGACGCCGAACTTGCGGGTACAGAGTTCCATCGAATACGGCAGGTACGCTCCCGAGTAGTTCGGCAGTCCGGACTTCCGGAAATAGCTTGGGAGCGCTCTCCAGAACGGGATCGGAGAGAGGCCGGCGAGGCCGAGCTGGATGGAGTAGATGACCCACATGATCGCGACCGCGATGGCTTCGGCGACGATCAGCCGCAGAAGCAGCGGGATGACCGGCAGGCCGATGTTGATCATGAGGGACGCCGTGGCCACCAGGGTGACCAGCGGCATGACGGCGGCGACCATGTTGACGAGGATCTGGAACAGCTGCGTCATCTCTTCGACGAGCTTGTTCAGGATCTGGATCTTGTCTCCGAGGACGCCGAGCGCGACGCCGATGAAGACCGCCACCAGCATGATCTGGAGCACGTTCGCGTTCTGGATGGGCGCCAGGAGGTCCTTCGGGATGAGGTTGATGAGGGTCTCGCGCGCCAGGAGTTTGGCGGTCTCGCCGCTGGCGCTGCCCTCCGCAAGGTTGTGCACGGCGGCCGGCAGTTTCCTCGGCAGGAACAGGAACGCGGTGCCGAAGCCGACGATGATCGCCATGACCGTCGTCGTCATGTAGGCGCGCATCGCCTTGCCGCCGAGACGGCCGGTGTCCGACAGACTGGACAGCCCGGCGATGGTCGTGACGACCGAGAAGAAGATCATCGGGATGATGAGGGCGCCGAGCGCGTTGAAGAACATGGTTCGGATGGTGTCAAAGATCTGCAGGTCGATGAACGCCGCCCGCTCCGGGCTCAGGGTGTGGACCATGACGAGTCCGAGCACCGTGCCGGCCACCAGCATGGCCAGCGCGAGGAACATCATGTAGTACTTCGGTTTCCGGGCGTGGATGTGGACGATGTTCTTCCCGTTCTGCCGGGTGTAATCGAGTTTCTCCGCGTTCGCGCGGAAGATGAGGGTCCGGAAATAGTCTTCCGACTCCGTTCCCCAGTCCTTGATCTCCGAGATGGGGTTGAACTCCTCCGCCTCCTGCGACAGGATGAGGTGGATGCTCCCGTGCCGGTTCCGGACCCGGACTTTCACGGGCACTCCGGGCGCCGCTTCGAAGAACCGGACCGAGATCTCCTCGAGGAGCAGCAGCGCCGTCTGGATGTCCTTGTCATCCGTCCTGTGCTCTTTTAAATACTTCTGCAGTTCCATGCTGACGTCCCCGAGGGTCTCGAGGGTCAGAAGGAATCTGAGGATCTGTTTCTCTTTTGCCATATACTCTCCTTCATTCAAAGGGAACTCTCTTGAACGTCATTATAGCACAGAAAAAAGGCTCCGGTCTATCCGGAGCCTTTGGTATTTTCGTGGGCGATGTACGCCGCTCTGTCCTTACGCGAAGATGGGAGCCAGCGCCTCGGCCAGTTTGTCCTTGTGGGCCTGTGCCTCGGCGAGGTCGGCGCCCTTGGTCGTGTAGTACGCTTTGATCTTCGGTTCGGTGCCGGAGGGACGGACCACGACGGTCTCGCCGTTCTCAAGGCTGTACGTGAGGACGTTGGACTTCGGGAGTCCGGTCTCTTCGGGTTTCAGGTAATCGGTGACCTTCGCGACCGGGATGCCCGCGATGTCTTTCGGCGGTTCCTCGCGCAGCGATGCCATCATGCCGGCCATCTTGTCCATGCCGGAGAGGCCGGGGAACTCGAAGGAGTCGACCTGGTTCAGGAAACGGCCGTACTCGGCGTAGATCTCCTCAAGGCGCTGCTTGATGGAGGAGCCGATGCTTCTGTAGTAAGCGGCCATCTCGCAGATGAGCATGGAGGCGATGACGGCGTCCTTGTCGCGGACATACGGGCCGGCCAGATAGCCGTAGGACTCTTCGAAACCGAAGATGAAGCGCTCGACTTCACCGTCCGCTTCGAGGGCGGCGATCTGATCGCCGATCCACTTGAAGCCCGTGAGCGTCTCTCTCATCTCGACGCCGTAGTGCTCGGCCACGAGGTTCGCGAGCGGCGTGGAGACGATGGACTTGCAGGCGACCGGTCTGTCCGGCATGGTGCCCTTCTCGAGCTTGCCCGCGCAGATGTAGTCGAGGAGCAGGACGCCCATCTCGTTGCCGGTGACGAGCTCATAGGAGCCGTCCGGGCACTTCATGGCGATGCCGACACGGTCGGCGTCGGGGTCGGTGGCGAGGAGCAGGTCCGCGCCGACTTCCTTCGCGAGGTTCACGCCCATTTCCATGGCGGCGTAGATCTCGGGGTTCGGGTACGAGCAGGTGGTGAAGTAGCCGTTCGGGTACTCCTGCTCGGGAACGATCGTGATGTCGGTGATGCCGATGTCCTTTAGGACGGTGGTGACCGGAACGAGGCCGGTGCCGTTCAGCGGGGTGTAGACGAGTTTCAGGCCGGCGTCTTTCGCGAGACCTGGGCGGACCTGATGGGACTCGACCGCATCGAAGAAGGCTTTCTTGCAGCCGTCGCCGACGAACTTGATGAGGCCCTTGGAGACACCTGCCGCGAAGGAGATGTACCTGGCGCCGGTCAGGACGTCGGTCTTCTGGATGCTGTCATAGACGACGGCGACCGCGTCGTCGGTCATCTGGCAGCCGTCGGGGCCGTAGGCCTTGTAGCCGTTGTACTTGGCGGGGTTGTGGGACGCGGTGACCATGATGCCCGCGTTGCAGTTGTAGTAGCGGGTGGCAAAGCTCAGTGCCGGGACCGGGTTCAGCGCGTCATAGATGCGGACTTTGATGCCGTTGGCGGCGAGGACGCCGGCCGCGGCCTTGGCGAAGTCCCAGCCCTTGAGACGGGAGTCGTAGGCGATGGCGACGGTCTGCGTGCCGCCCTGGGTCTTGACCCAGTCGGCGATGCCCTGCGTGGCCTGACGGACGACCCAGATGTTCATGCGGTTGGTACCGGCGCCCAGCGTGCCGCGAAGGCCCGCGGTACCGAACTGGAGCGCGACAGCGAAACGGTCCGCGATGGCGTCTTCATCGCCCTCGATCTTCAGCAGTTCCGCCTTGAGGTCGAAGTCCTCGAGTTCGGCTTCCAGCCAGCGTTTATATTCATCCATGTACATTAAATACAACTCCTTCCGGGGAAAACTATTTCACTTTACAGTTTAAAGTGTTTGCTATTTTCAGTCAAGAAAAAGCAAAGGCGATTTACGGATTGTTTACCGT
The DNA here is from genome assembly GCA_045657845.1 of Acutalibacteraceae bacterium. GTDB lineage: Bacteria > Bacillota > Clostridia > Oscillospirales > Acutalibacteraceae > RUG420. The sequence goes on from JAZOTY010000036.1 coordinate 3,219, forward strand.
AAATCGCCCGATGGATCTGTGTGGGGTTTTATACGTACTCGAGAGCCTGTTCCAGCGCGATGGCGAGCTGGTCGGCACAGGAGGTGCCGCGGCCGGCGCAGTCGTTGCCTTTCAGGATGTCGATGACTTCCTGTGCCGGTTTGCCGTCGATGAGTTTCGAGATGGCCTTGAGGTTGCCGTTGCAGCCGCCGTAGAAACTGACGTCTTTGACGTTGCCGTCGTCGTCGAGAGAGAACTGCAGCTGGCGGGCACAGACGCCCTGCGGGGTGAACTGGAATGTATTCATGGAAGTTGCCTCCTTGTCGTTTGATCGTGTACCCTATCTTAGTAGCGGCGGCAAAAAAAGTCAAGCACAATTTAATTGGCGGAGCCGTGCTTTTTCCTTTACAGTCGTCGCGGTTTTGCGTTAGAATAGAAACGGTCTTTACGAAAGGGGGCTTCCCAATGATCCAGATCTTTGCACCGGACCAGTCCAAAGACTTCTACAAATACATCGATATGCCCACGAAACGGGAAGTCCGCGGTGCCCGCGACTACGTCGTCCGCACCCACAACGGCGCGCTCCTCGTGTCCTTCCACACCGTCGACGAACACGGCGCGGTGCTCTTCGCGAACGACGAGCGCTGCAGCATGATGACCGGCACGCCCCGCCTCATCGAAAAGGCGGAAGGCATCGACCACGAGAACGGCTTCGAGGAACTCTTCGCGTTCTTCCTCGCCCTCACCTCTTCCGACATCTATGAACTGGCGCGGCTCGAGGACAAGATCGAAGCTCTGGAGGACGAGCTCTTCTCCGAGGACTCGGTCCCCGACAAAGAGGGCATCAACGCCATCATGGAACTCCGCCGGGAGATCTCCCAGAAAAAACGATATTATGAAGAGATGGAACTCCTGTCCGACGAGCTCGCCGACATGGAACCGGAATTCGTCTTCATCGATAAAAAATTCGACCGTCTTTACGACTTCATCCTCCGCAACCAGGAGTACCTCGAGCAGGTCCGTGAAGCCTACCAGGCACAGATCGACCTCGTCCAGAACAACACCATGAAGACCCTGACGGTCGTCACCATGATCTTCCTGCCCCTGCAGCTCATCACGGGATGGTTCGGCATGAACCTCATCATGCCGGAGTTCAACTGGTCGAACGGGTATCCCTATGTCATCTGCCTGTCGGTCATCGTCCTCATCGGAGAGATCTGCTTCTTCAAATGGAGGAAATGGTTTTAGTTTACACTTCGGTAAATCGCCCAATTCGTTGGGCGATTTTTTGTGGAGTTTATTCCTACGGCGCCCTGCTGTCCATCGTCAGCCCGAAGGACCCGTGGATGATGCCCATCGGTCTCGGCGCGGTCCGTGTCGTCCTGAAGCGTATGCTGTACATCGCCAAAGGCCAGTATGTCGACGCCCCGCGCTTTGCCCGTGACGACCGCATCTTCGACCTGCCGAAGCTGACCCCGGCCGAACTCGAGCAGAACTACATCAGCGCTCCCCTGCCGAAGATGAAACTGGCCGAGAAATGCCGCCAGCTCATCCAGCAGCCGTACATCCTCGGCGCTGCCCTGCCGATCACGTTCCTCGGCCAGAAGAAGTCGAACTTCCACGGCTGAACCGCCTGAAACTTCAAGGCGATGCATTCATTGCAATGCATCGCCTTTTTATGTAAAATAATAGGGTAAAGATTCGACTCATTTTGAGTTTTAGGAGGAAGCGACCTATGTTACTTGACAACAAAGTTTATGTCGGCTATGCCGACGGCGAAAAAGTCTGCATCAACCTGAGCAAGGCAAATCGCCACGGCCTCATCGCCGGTGCCACCGGTACCGGTAAGACCACGACCCTGCGCGTCATCGCGGGGTCCTTCTCGAATGCCGGTGTCCCCGTGTTCCTCGCGGACGCCAAAGGCGTCCTCGCCACCCTCTGCCAGCCCGGCACCATGGTCGAGCCGGTCCAGAAGCGCATGGACGAGATGGGACTTGCCGCGGACGGCTTCCAGTTCCAGAGCTACCCCGTCACGTTCTGGGACGTCTATCAGGAAATGGGCCTGCCGCTGCGCGCCACGGTCTCCGAAGTCGGCCCGCTCCTCCTCTCCCGCATCCTCGGGCTCAACGACACGCAGGCCGCCATCATGCAGATCATCTTCAAGATCGCCGATGACGAGGGCATCCTCCTCATCGACTCCAAGGACCTGCGCTCCATGCTGACCTATGTCGGCGAGAACGCAAAAGACTATGC
>JAZOTY010000037.1:0-9448 GCA_045657845.1 Acutalibacteraceae bacterium
GCCGGGACGCAGAGCGCCGCGATCATGACGACCGCCATCAGAAGAGAAACCAGAGTTTTGCTGATCTTTTTCATGCGATACTCTCCTTATCAAATAATGTAATTCACACATGTATATTTTAGCACCTTAAATTAGTCTTTAAAAGGGGTTCCGGTATTTGTCCAAAAATAGTTTACAATTTCAGACTGTTTTCAGAATGTTTTGGGCGATTTATTGCCATTTCGTTTGGTCATACCCTTTTCCGTATATCCATTGTATAATGGAATCGAACCGGATAACCAAATCGAAGGAGGGATCTCATGAACTCAAAAGCCATGCACAAACTCAGTTACGGACTGTTCGTCCTGACCGCGCAGGATGAGGACGGACGGAACACGGGCTGCATCATCAACACCGCCATCCAGGCGGCGTCCGACCCCAACACCATCACCATCTGTGTCAACAAGGCAAACTACACCCATGACGTCATCCTGAAGACGAACAAGTTCAACATCTCCATGCTCTCGGAGAGCGCGACGTTCGACCTCTTCCAGCACTTCGGCTTCCAGTCGGGGCGGGATGTGGACAAGTTCGCGGACTTCAAAGACTGCAAGCTCGCGGGCAACGGGGTGCCCATCATCACCCGAGGGACGAACGCGTACATCTCCGGCTGGGTCACCCAGACGCTGGACCTCGGGAGCCACACGCTGTTCATCGCCCTCGTGGCCGACATGGACGTCCTCTCGGATGAGCCGTCCTGCACGTACACTTACTATTTTGAGAACATCAAGCCAAAGCCCCAGCCCGCCGCCGAGGCCGGCAAGGTCACCTGGGTCTGCAAGATCTGCGGCTATGTCTACGAAGGCGACCCCATTCCGGACGACTTCATCTGTCCCCTGTGCAAGCACCCCGCCTCCGATTTTGAGCGCGTGGTCAGCTGAGATCCACCCCCGACTCAACAGAGCCGGGGGTTTCACTTTCCACTTGCAAAATGTAAGACAATTGTCTAAGATAAAAATGATTGGGATACATGTATCCGAATAAGACTTTGCGATATTGGAAAAGGAGAACAGTTTTATGGCACAGAAATACGCAATGCAGCGGCTCAACAACTATCCCGTCGTGGTCTTCCACGGGTTCGCGGGCTTTGGCGAAGATGAGCTCATTTACAAGGTTGCCCCCTACTTCGGATGGCTCGGCAACACGAACATCAAGAAGTACTACAACGATCTTGGCACGGAGTTCTACTGCCCGTCTCTCTCGAGCGTATCCAGCATGTGGGACCGCTGCTGTGAGATGTATGCCCACCTCGTCGGCGGCACAGTGGACTACGGCAAGGCCCACTCCGAGAAGTACGGTCACAAGCGGTTCGGCCGCACCTATGAAGCCCTCATCCCCGACTGGGGCCAGCTGGACGCCGAAGGCAAGATCAAGAAGATCAACGTCATGGGCCACAGCTACGGCGGCCCCACCGTGCGCTACTTCGTGCACCTCATGACCGTGGGCGATGAAGCCGAGCGCGCCGCCACCCCGGAAGACGAACTGTCCGGACTCTTCAAAGGCGGCCATGCGAACTGGATCCACTCCTGCACCACGCTCGCCGGAGCCAACGACGGCATCTCGTTCATGTACGGTCAGGAAAAAGCTGTCCGGCCGTTCGCGAAGATCGGTCTCATCGACGTCTCTTTCATGAACAGCATCCCCTTCATGACGAAGTTCTATGACTTCATGATGGATGAGTGGGGCATCACCATGAATCCGCAGACCGGAGAAAAGCGCGCGAAAAACTGGCTGCAGCGCATCGACGACTACATCGACTGCATGGATGACAACTGCATCGGCGATTTGACCATCCACCGCTTCCGCGAGCGCAGCAAAGACTGGGAGTGCCAGCCGAACATCTACTATTTCGCGTACTATGCCACAAAGACCAGCCCCAACAAGAAGGGTTACTACTTCCCGAACGGCAGGATGTTCTTCATCCTGAAACCCTTCTGCTATCTGGTGGGCCGCTACAACGGCACAAAGGCGGACGAGAACCACGCCGAGACCGGCATCGAATGGCGCGAGAACGACGGACTGGTCAACGTCATGTCCGGCCGCGCGCCCCGCTCCAAGCCCTGGGTCTCTTACACCTGTGACGCCGACATCAAGCCCGGCATGTGGATCGACATGCCCATCGAGGACAAGGACCATATGTCCTACTGCGGCGCAGGAGAGACGAGAGAGGCTTACACCACGTACTTCTACGAGATGCTCCACCGCATCTGCAACCTGCCGAGTGTCGACGCCCCGGAAGGTGTCTGATACGCGGAATGGGCGAAAATAATAAAACTAATTAATGCATCTTTTCATCAAGTCATGTATAATGATAATTGAAAGTTGTTCGTACAATGCGAAGTGCGGACAAAAAGCGGTGCGGATACAGGCCGCAAAATGAATGAAAGGGAGCGAATATCCACTATGCAACTCAACAATCCGTATGAACGTCTCCACAACTACCCCATCGTCGTGTTCCACGGCTTTGCGGGATTTGGCGAAGATGAACTCATGAACAAGTTTATCCCGTACTTCGGCTGGTACAACAACGTCCGCATCAAGGACTATGCCGCGAAGTATGACAAAGAGTTCTACGTACCGTCCATCTCCGGTTTCTCCAGCATGTGGGACCGCTGCTGCGAAATGTACGCGCAGATCGTCGGCGGCACCGTCGACTACGGTAAAGCCCACTCCGAGAAGTACGGCCACAACCGTTACGGCCGCACCTACAAGGGCGTTGTCCCGGACTGGGGCAAACTCGACGCGGAAGGCAAACTGAAGAAGATCCACGTCATGGGCCACAGCTACGGCGGCCCGACCGTCCGCTGCTTCGTCCACATGATGGCGGCCGGCAGTGAAGAGGAACGTGCGGTCACCCCTGCCGGCGAACTCTCCGGCCTCTTTGAAGGCGGCCACGAAGACTGGATCGCCTCCTGCACCACGCTGGCCGGCGCCAACGACGGCATCTCCTTCCTGTATGCCATCGAGAAGCCGAAAGACAAGATCGCTCTGGCCGTCCTGTCCGGCCTGTCCTGGCTCGGCGCGTTCAAGGTCTCTGCCAGCTTCTACGATCCCGAACTCGACGAGTGGGGCATCACGATGAACACCCAGACCGGCGAGCCGAGAGCCAAAGACTGGAAGAAACGTCTTCGCGACTACTACTATTCCGATGGCGACTGCGTCCTCGACGACCTGACCATCCACAAATTCCGCAAGACCAGCGAGTCCTGGGAATGCCACCCGAACACCTACTACTTCGCGTACTATGCGACGAAGTCCTATGAGAAGAACGGCGTCCATCTGCCGAAGAAGGACATGATCATCCTCATGAAGGGCTTCTCCTACATCGTCGGCCGCTATCAGGGCAACCCCGCGGACGCGAACCACGCGGAGATCACCAAAGAGTGGCAGGAGAACGACGGTCTCGTCAACGTCATGTCCGGCCGCGCACCGCGCACCAAACCGTGGACCCCGTACATCGACGACAAGGACCTCAAACCCGGCATCTGGTACGACATGCCTATCGAGGACAAGGACCACATGAGCTACATGGGTTCCAAGGAAACGAAGGAAGACTTCGGTGTCTTCTGGTATGAGATCTTCAGACGCCTCGACAACCTGAAATAAGGAAAATGTATAAAAAAGCACTGACCCCGCGTCTGATGCGCACCACTGCCACGGTGCCGCGCATGTACGTGGAAAAGAAAAACGACTTTCCCATCGTCCTCGTCCACGGCGCGGTCGGTTGGGGCGAAGACGACCTCTGGAACAAATTCATGCGATATTACGGCTTTGTCCGTATGGATATCCCGAAGATGTACCGGATGATGGGCATCGAATGCTGCTCGCCGGGTCTCGGGCCGTACAACTGCATCTGGGACCGCGCGTGCGACCTCTGGGCGCAGCTCACCGGCGGCACCACGGACTACGGCATCGTCCACTCGGAGCGGTATCACCATGACCGCTACGGCCGGACCTACGACAAGCCGCTCATCAAAGACTGGGGAAAACTGGACGACGAGGGGAAACGGAAAAAGATCTGCCTCATCGCCCACTCCTTCGGCGCACCCACCGTCCGCGCGTTCATGTCCATTCTGGCGGAAGGTTCTAAAGAAGAACGGGAGGCCACGCCGGAGAACGAACTCTCCGAGTTCTTCAAGGGCGGAAAAGCCGACTGGGTCCATGCCATCACGACGTTCGCCGGCGTGAACAACGGCCTCACCCTGGTCGAGGTCTTCCCGGAAGCGTTCCTGTCCGTCGGCTGGTCCTGTATCCATTTCGTCATCAGCCTCATCATGGACATCCCCATCGCCCGGTGGATCTACGACATGCGTTTCGACCAGTACCACCTGACCTCGAAACCGGGAGGCATCTACACGTCGCCGTGGCAGAAACTGAAGGGCGCGCGGAACATCTCCCGCCGTCAGCTGAACTCCATGGTGCATGAGACCACGTTCAAGGGCGCCGCGGAAGTCCAGCGCAAGTACCCGGGCCCCTACAAGAACGTCTACTACTTCTGCCACGCGGGCGCCGCGACCGAGTACAACGACAAGGGGTACGCGGTCACAAGACGGGAGCTCTTCTCCCCGACCCGCTACGTCGGCCCTATCACCGGCGCGCTGAAGAAAAAGCCTACGGACAAGAAGCCCGGCTTCGATGAGACCTGGCGTCAGAGCGATACGCTGGTGCCGGTCCGCACGGCCCAGAACCCGATGGCAGAACCGGCCGTCGACTACCCCGGCTTCGACCAGTGTCAGCCCGGCATCTGGAACAAGATGCCCCTCGAGTCCAAAGACCACCTGGCCTTTATGGGTTGCGGGGAGGACTACGAGATGTACGGCGCCTTCATGACAACGGTCGCGCTCCGCATGCTGAACCTGCCGACCGTCGACGCCGAAGACGCGCAATGAATTAACATCCGTTAAATCACAAAACCGGATCCCTCATCAGGGGTCCGGTTTTTAAGGTTTTTTTAAGACAATCTTTCCAAAGAGTGTGCGGTAAACATTTTATTTGCATAAATTGAACTGTAACAGTTGTACGCCTCCGTGTATTGTATAAACAGGAAATGAAATGACCCTTTGCTCCTGCACCCGGAGGTGCGCGACTATGAACAAACTGAAAGCCTTTTTCGATTCGCTGACCGCCCTGTGTGACTGGCAGGACGAAGCGGAGCGCGCGCGGAACGAGTCCGCGCAGATCCACTGCAGCCCCCGCGTCAACGCGGCCTATCCCATGCGCCCGTTACGCTCGACCGATGAGCCCGTCATCTTCAAACGCGACGCTCTCATCCTCGACCTCTGCGCCTACCGGGAGAAGAAAGCCAGCGCCTGAACAAAAAACAAGCCCGCTCCAACGAGCGGGCTTTTCTTTTTTCGTTATTTGCGGACCGCGGTTTATACGTGGACCGTGTTGTAAATGGCCTGCAGCAGCTGACGCGCCATGTACTGGTGTCCCGCCACGTCCGGGTGGACGGAGATAAGGAAATTCACGAAGTACATCGGGGTCAGGAAATCTGCGGTCTGCCACATAGTGGCTTCATGGCAGTCGACGAAGTGGACCCGGTTGGCCCAGGGGCTCTGCTGCGAGACGTAGTTGTTGATGGCGGAGTCCATCGCCCACGCCTGTTCGGAGGCCCACTTGCGCAGGTCGTTGTCCTGCGGGTTGAGGTCCTTGAAGCAGTCGTACATGCCCATGTAGTAGATCTCGGCGGTCGGGTTCATCTCGTTGACCTTCGCGAGGATGGCGTCGTAGTTCTCGAAGAACCGCTGTTTGCCGATCTCCATCTCGGTCATGAAGTCGGCATAGCCGCCCATGACTTTGACGAACTGATCCATGGTGGTGATCATCTGGAGCTGGCCCTGCAGCGCGCCGATCGCGGTCTCAAGGCCGAGGCCGAAGGTGTAATACATGGTCTTCAGGAACGGAGCGAGGAAGCCGTAGGTGCCGCCGTCGTTGTTGCCGAAGTTCAGGACGATGATGTCCGCGTTGCGGATGGTCTGCTGCATCTCAGCGGCCATGGCTGCGCGCTCGTCGAGGCCGACGTTGGCGATGAGCATGATGGCGTCAGAGATGAAGTGCTCCTGCGCGTTCTCGGTCTGTTCGAGCCAGGCTTCGTATTCCGGGTCGATCAGACGACGGAGCTCGACGGAACGGAACGCGTCGCGGGAATAGTTGTACCGGTTCTGGACACCGAGCGTGTCGGCGACGAGCTGCGGGTAAGTGCCCTGGACAAAGCCGCCGTGGCCGAAGGTGAACTGGTTGCCGAGGGTGTAGGCGTTGCCGGGGTCGCCGTGCATGCCGTAACCGGACGGGATGGAGTCACCGAGGATAACCATGGTATCTGCATTGAGTTCTCCCTGCGGACCGCGTCTCCACTGCGCGAAGGCCGCCACGCTGACGCAGCCGACCATCATGACCACAGCAACGAGGACCGCAACGAGTTTCTTCGTTGTCTTTTTCATTTTCTTTCCCTTTCTGATTCTCTTTTGTCTGTGTGTGCCGGGGCGATGTACCCCATTTCTGTTCATAAAGCATTCATTATTATAATAAAGCGGTCCCTTTTCGTCAAGGTTCTCAAGACATAAGAACCGGTGGATCCGTCGCCTGTTTTTGTGTAAATTGCCACGGCGACCACAGTGGTTGTTGCCCGCGTCAGAGGAATATACTATAATTTGTATCAGAAAGAACGACGCAATCTTTTTCTTATTTTTTGACCCGTTTCCGAAGGAGGTTCCCCCATGGAAGTCATCAAAGGCGGCGCCGGCGAGGCAAAAGCCCGTCCGGGCGAAAAGGACCAGCAGCTCAAGCGCATCGAGCAGATGGAGAAGTATCTGGACGACGCGAAGGAAGCCGTAAAGAACGTCTCGAGCGCGCTCGAAGACTTCATGGAGGCGCAGAACAAGATCATCGCCCTCGAACAGTATTACGAAGGCGGGTGCTGGCGCAAAGACTTCGAAGACGACGAAGCCGGCCTGCTCCCCTCGTACCTCAAACGCGGCGTCCTCACAGAAGACGCCATCTACGACCTGCTCACCGACAACGACGAGCTCCTCGAGATCATCTCGATGGACCAGTTCGAAAAACTCTGGTGAGTGGATCGCGACAAAGCAAATCGGTCCCGACACGTGCCGGGGCCGTTTTCTCTTGCGTCTCTCCTTTCTTGACGTTCGCAAAAGAGTGCTATGCAGTCATATTCGTATCGTGTTAAACTGTTAAAGTCTATAAATAAGAAAGCGAGGATTCCGAAATGAAAAAACGCATCGCGAACATCATGGCGCTCCTCATGGCGCTCACCATGGTCCTGCTCGTCAGCGGATGCTCCCGGTCCTACCCGACGAAGAACGTCACGGCACCGGACACGGACGACTGGAAGACCAACTACACGTGGGTCTTCTGCCACGGTCTCTCCGGCTGGGGCAGCTACGATGACCAGTACAAACGCCTGCCCTACTGGGGCATGTTCAACGGCAACGCGCTCCTGGCCCTGAACGATATGGGCTTCGACTGCTACGCCGCCTCCGTCGACCCTCAGGGTTCCGCCTGGGACCGCGCCTGTGAACTGTACGCACAGCTGACCGGCACCCGCGTCGACTACGGCAAGGCCCACTCTGACAAGTACATCCACCAGCGGTACGGCGAAGACTTCACCGGCCGCGCGCTCATCCCGAACTGGAGCGCGAAAGACAAGATAAACCTCGTCGGCCACTCGTTCGGCGGCGCCACCACGAGACTCCTCATCGAGCTCATGACCAACGGCTCCGAAGAAGAGATGGCGGCCACGAAGAAGAAGGACATCTCTCCCCTCTTCACCGGCGGCAAGGGCGACTGGATCTATTCCGTCACCTCCCTCGCGGCACCCCACAATGGCACCACCGCCTACAACACGTCCGAAGGCTACGATGAGAGCCTGTCCGCATGGCAGCGGTTCAACGCGAAGATGCTCGGCCGGTTCACCTCCGGCGCGGCCGGTGACGCGGGCTATCCGCGTGCCGAAGAGGACTATGCGCACCACGACCTGCAGATCGACTATGCTTTGGAACTCAACGAGACCATCGGCACCTATGACAACCTCTGGTACTTCTCGGTTCCCTGCAACGCGACCGTGAAGCAGGAGGACGGCACCTGGTTCCCGGACAAGGACATCATGGAGACGACCATGATGAACGGCGGCATCAAGATGGGCAAGACCGTCGGCAAGACCAAGGGCGGCTTCGAATTCGACAAGAAGTGGCTTCCGAATGACGGCCTCGTCAACACCATCTCCGCGACGGCTCCCTTCAACGCTCCGAGCAAACTGTTCGACCCGGCGAAGTCCAAACTGGAAGCGGTGAAGCCCGGCGTCTGGAACATCTTCCCGACCTACATCGGCGACCACATGTCGGTCTCCGGCGGCCTCTTCCACCGCAACGATGTCCTGCCCCTGTACCTGAGCTTCATGAACACGGTCAACCGGCTCGACCCGGATGCCATCGGCAAAGGCAAGAACACCAACACGCCGAACTGGCTCGCCGACCTGAACCTCAAACCGGTCGAGGACAAAGATGCTGCCTGACGGTGCTCCGCCACGGCACATCCGACAACTCACGATAAAACCCAAACCGCCCCGGCTCCTTACGAGCCGGGGCTTTGTTCTCGCTATGCTTTCGTTTTTATATAATTGACACAAAAGCGGGCGACATGTTTTGTTAAAGCGGTCAATAGAAAAGATTAACATAAAATGTTAATCTGAGAGTGACAGAATACATCCCCTGTAGCAAATTCAAAGGAGTGGATATTCATGAAACAGTATTTTGACCTTACCGGCCGCGTCGCCATCGTCACCGGCTGCTCCGGCGGACTGGGCGTCCAGATGGCCAAAGCCCTCGCCAACCAGGGCTGCAACATCGTACCCGTCGCGCGCAGACTCGAGAAGCTCGAGGAAGTCGCCAAAGAGATCACCGAAGAGTTTGGCGTCGAGTGCCTGCCTCTTCGCCTCGACATCACCGACACCGACGCGGTCAACGAAGTCGTGCAGAAGGCCTATGACCATTTCGGCCGCATCGACATCCTCATCAACAACGCCGGCACCGGCGCTGTCGCTCCCGCCGAGGACATCACCGACGAGCAGTTCGGCGGCGAGATGGAAATCGACCTCTTCGGCACCTTCAAAGTGGCGCGTGCCGTCGCGAAGATCGCCATGATCCCGGCTGGCTACGGCCGCATCATCAACATCGCCTCCATGTACGGCCTCGTCGGCAACAAGATCGCCGGCTCTGCCCCGTACCATGCCGCAAAAGGCGGCGTCGTCAACCTGACCCGTGCCCTCGCGGCTGAGTGGGGCAAGTACGGCATCACCGTCAACGCCATCTGCCCGGGTTACTTCTACACCCCGCTGACGAAGGAGACCCTCGACTCCGACTTCTTCCAGGCGAACGCGAAGACCATGATC
>JAZOTY010000038.1:0-2509 GCA_045657845.1 Acutalibacteraceae bacterium
GTGGACCTCACGTCGACCCCGCAGGAAGAGACCGCGGAGGCCGTCGAGGCCCTGCAGGTGCAGAACGGCCAACTGACGCATGAGCTGTCCGTGGCACAGGTGCAGCAGGGGGAGATCGCGCTGTCGTTCCTGAGGGAGCGGGAGGGCGCAGACGCCTCCGGCAACCTCGTCGTGTTCCTGCCGTCCCTCGAGACCGACGCCATCCGTGCGCTGGCCAACGGCGGCCGGGACCTCAGCGACGGCGTAATCGTGGCGCCGACGGCGGGGGAGAAGGGGCTCGGTCCGGACGGGCAGCCGCAAAGTTACCGGTACATCGCGACGTCGAAGAGCCTGCCGCTCAGCCGGCTCGCGAAGGAGTTCAACGCGGGCCTGAACGGCCGCGGCGGCGGACGGGACGAGATGGTCCAGGGGAGCTTCGGCGCGCCCCTCGAAGACATCGTCGCGTTTTTCCGCGACCACCGCTGGAAGGCGGAGGGGTGAATCGCCCAAACAGGTACAAAAAACAGGAATAGCCCTCCTTGCGGAGAGCCATTCCTGTTTTCATTTCATGAAATTGTGTGTCAGTCCCACTCGGCACCTTCGTCGTCATCTTCTTCCTCTGTGTAGAAGAAGTTGTCGCGCGTGGAGGGCTCAGTCATGTCCTCTGTGCCGGTGCCATAGAGTGCGGCGAAATCTGCAGCTGTCATTCTGTTACCTCCCCCGATATGGTAAAAATGGCCTGCATAGTGTAATATTATGGTGTCCGGTAATGACTGGACAATATGATTGTTACTATTATGGTCCATTTTGACCAAAATTACAAGTAAAACTTTTGGAAAAACCACAATATCTTGTGTATTTTTGAAAGGAGGCCCTTTATGAAACGCAATCCCATCCTTGCTCTGCTGCTCTGTGTCCTGCTGACGGTGCTCTTCACCGGATGCGCGAAACAGAATGCGAACGGACAGCCCGACGCGGCGACAGAAGCTGCTGCGGGCAACGCGCAGATCGCGAACCCGGTCAAGACCTATGACTCTCTGGCGAAGGCCGAAAAAGCTGCCGGATTCACGTTCACGGTCCCGGAAGGAGTCAACCTGGACGGCGCGGACTATGCGCAGTACTACTGGAGCACCATCAATGAGAACCTCATCGAGGTCCGCTACGGCGGGGAAGGCGATGAAGTCTGCTACATGCGGAAGGCTGCGGCCAGTGCTGCGGACGATGACGAGGCGGACATCTCCGGCGACTACAACGTCTATGACACGGTGAAAGAAGCTGAGTTCACTCTCGAAGACGGCCGCGAAGCCGAAGTGACCCTCAAGGGCAAAGACAACAAGTTCTACGTTGCCAGCTGGCAGCTGAAAGGCGTCAAGGACAACGGCATCTGGAACTACGCGATCGGCGTCCGGGGCATCCCGGAACAGGATCTTCTGGAACTGGTCAAGATGGTGGAATGAGCAACCGCCCAAAGTGAATCTACCTGCAAAACGCGCTTCGACGATCCCGTCGGGGCGCGTTTTTGTCGGATAGTAAAGAAACCACCAGGAGTTATGAAACAAAGTGTTTTGTATTATCCTTAAAGCAATCTTAAACTTTATGAAACAAGCGTTTTTGTACGTGTATAAAAGCGTTTGGTTGGTTAATATGCACAACGATTTGTACAAAAGACTAGATGGTTCTCCAATAGACATCCCCTTTTTATATATTTACAATTTAAATGTCAGATAAAAAACGAATGATAGCCGGTTACGTGTAAGGTTATCGTTCAAAGACGGACAAAAGACTGAACAATGTAGAAATGATCGAAAGGGGTAGAGATATGAAAAAGAAATCTCTGAGGATCCTCAGCCTGATCGTTGCCATCGTCATGGTGGTCGCGATGCTGCCGCTGTCGGCACTGGCTGAAGAAACCAAACCGACCCGTCAGGTCGGCGTCGTCGTATACGGCGCAGAACTGACCCAGATCCTGACCGGCATGGAAGCCGGGGTCCAGGATCTTGAAGAAGGGAATGTAAACATCCAGGGTACGCTTCAAGACCTGACAGATCTCGTCGCCGATCTGGGTACCAAACTGGCAGACGGCAGTGGAATCTCCGTTCCGGATGTCGACGTGGTCCTCGTCGATGAGAACGGGAAAGAGATCCAGCTGAAAGAAGACACGACGATCGAACTCTTCACTGAGACGACGGAGACCTACATTCCGTTCCAGAATGACGTGGAGACTCAGATCCGAGAGATCCAGACCAAACTGGAAGAACTGAAAGCGATCCTGAAAGAGCGCGATACGTTTGGAATAATGGATTCCATGAATGGCCTTGACGGCAAATTCGAGGATGTCCTTGCAAAACTGAACTCATTGTCTACGGATGTCATTGGGAAACTGGCAACCATGACCGGCCTCAACGGTCACGTTTACCGCACCTATGTGACAGAGGAAGCCGTCCCGGTCGGCAACTACACCGTGAAAGTCAAAGGCTTTACCGACACCGACGCGGAAGGCAGAGCCATGACCCGCGAAGGCTATGTCCTT
>JAZOTY010000039.1:0-3594 GCA_045657845.1 Acutalibacteraceae bacterium
GCATCGCCCAAGGAATTGCAACTATGAAAGGAGCTTTACATGCCTATCCTCAAGCAGAAACCACTCACTAAAGTCAAATCTTCGGACACTGTCATCCGCATCACGAACTCGAACGGCAAACCGAAAGATGTCGACGGACTCGTCGGCGACCGCCAGCAGGGTTACGGCTGGGCAATGGCAGAGCGCGGGGACTACATCTACATCGGCACCTGGTTCAACACCATCGGCGCCGTTGTCACCATCATTCAGGCAGGGCTCAAGGCCAAAGGCCTGAACCTGTCTCAGGAGACCATCGAAGCGATGATGGATACCGTCTCCAACAACGAGATTCCTCATCCGACAAAGGGCCTTGGCGGGCAGATCTACAAGATGCATAAGGACAAACCCGGAGAGTTTACGAAGATCTTCGAGACCGACGTCTCCTTCCGGAACGTCGTCCTGTTCGGTGACGACCTGTACTTCACCACTTATCGCGGCGTCAACATGGGGAAGACCAACCATATCTACAAGGTCGACCTCGATGATAACGTTACGTCTGTCTACCAGACGAATGACGGCGCCTGCTCCCGTGCCAACGCTATTCTGGACGGCAAACTGTACTTCGCCGGTGCGGACAGCAAGTTCGAGTTAGACCCGGGTGATGAAGACCGTGTCAAACTGGCTGTCATCGAAAAGAGCAACGAAGACGACACCGTCTGGAACTATGTCGCGGACTACCATGACTTCTATGAGTATTCCGACGACTCCGCGGTCAAGAGCCCGGCCGGTTCTCCGTTCTGGGACATGGTCGCGTTCAAGGGCTCTCTGTACTGTACGCTTCCCGGCCACACGGGGTTCATCGCCTATGAAGGCCACCCGGCGAAACGGGGAGAGAAGACCAAAGCCAACAAGTACGGATGGGTCTGGACCGAGATCGTCGGCAACAACGCGGTCAACTATCCCGGCATCCAGGAGACTCCGCTCGGCAACCAGGTCGACTACGGCGCGGGCATCACGTCCGTCGTCGGTGCCTTTGGCGTGTTCAAAGACAACCTGTACTGCTATAACATCGACAACACCATTACGTCCGAGATCATGGGCATCACCGGCATGCTGAGCATCACGCAGCCAGACTTCAAGCTGTCCAACTTCGTCGGCCCGGTCCACGACACTCTGAAGCACACGCAGAAGATGTACAAGTACAACGAGACCACCGGCCGTTTCGATGAGTGCTTTGGCTTCACCAAGCTCGTCGAAGGCAGCTGTGTCGAGTACGTCTGGAAGTCTGCGGTCTACAACGGCGAGTTCTACGTCGGCACCATGGACTCCAAGGTCATCTACAACTATCTGACCCGCCTGACCAACGGTTCGCTCCTGTACATGTCGCTGGACGACTGGAAAGCGCAGTTTGGGGCGATCTACCGCCTCTTCAAGAGTCTCGCGAACAAGGAGACCCTGGAGCTTGTAAAGAGCCTGAAGGCCGCTTCTGCCAACGCTCCGGCGGTACCGAAGAACTCTCTTAAAGAGAAGTTCGACTGGGAAGGCATCAAGATGCTCGCTTCCGTGTCCAACACGGTCCGCAAAGACCCCGGCGGGTTCCATCTCATCAAGACCGCCGACGGCGAACACTGGGAGCACGTCACGGACTGCGGCTTCGGCGACCAGTTCAACTACGGCTGCCTCCGCTTCGCTCCGACGGACCACGGTCTATACATGACGACGGCCAACCCGTTCTACGGCACGCAATTGTATCTTCTCAAAAACAACAAAGGCTAAAATGCCTTATAAACGCAAACAGAAAGCAGTCCTCCTCGGAGGGCTGCTTTTCTTGTGAGTGGAAAGACGTTGTGATATATTTATAGTGCATATATTTTAGAGAGGTGGGGTGAAGCGTGAACAGAAGACTGCGAGCAGTGTTAGGTCTGTTGCTGGCGGCCGTTATGGCTTGTTCCGGCATCGGCTTTGCGTCTGCTGCGTCGTTCCATGACAGCGGCATGCGCGGCAGCCGGGACGGCATTACGGTCGAACAGGTCGGAGATACCTGGGTCGCGCTTCGGAACGGGTCATTCGACCCGACCTACACCGGTATTGCGCAGAACAAGTATGGCTGGTGGAAAGTGACCGACGGCTTTGTCGATTTCGGCTACACCGGCGTCGCCCAGAACGACCTGGGCTGGTGGCGTGTCGTGACCGGAAAAGTAGACTTCTCCTATACCGGCGTGGCTCAAAACGAGTACGGATGGTGGCGCGTTAAGAACGGCAAAGTCGACTTTTCGTACACCGGAGTCGCCGGCAACGGCCTCGGGTACTGGTACATCCGCACGGGGAAGGTGGACTTCTCCAAAAACGGGCGCGTGAATTCCCTCGGCATCAACTGGACCGTGAAGAACGGCAGTTGTGTCGGCGATATCCCTTCGCGTGTTAAGACCGCCTTTGAAAACGCTGGCGCAAACACTGCTTCCTACCGCAACAGCCACCCGTACTGCATTGCGGTGAACACGTCTCAGAACCTGGTCATCGTGTACGGGACTGACGCCTCCGGCCGGTTCACGCAACCGGTCAAGGCGATGGTCGCGTCGTGCGGGCTCAGTAAATCGCCCACGAAAACCGGGACCTACAAGACCACTGACAAGTATGTCTGGCGCGCTCTGAACGGCGGTGTGTACGGGCAGTATGCCACACGCATCACCGGTTCGTACCTGTTCCATTCCGTTCCGTACTACAAGCAGGACAAGAGCACGCTCGAGACGGCGGAGTACAACAAGCTGGGTTCGCGTGCCTCGGCAGGCTGTGTACGGCTGTGTGTGCGGGACGTCAAGTGGATCTACGACAACTGTCCCACCGGTACCATCGTCACCCTGTATGATGACGGAGGGCAGCAGGAACCGCTGGTGAAGCCTTACCCGGTGCGCATTCCCGCGAACAGTAAGAACGCCGGCTGGGACCCGACGGACCCTGACGGGCGGAACCCCTGGTAATACAAGCTTTGGAGGATTCAAACATGAACAAGGTCACTAATGCGGTACACATCGTCATGCCGCAGGACTGTAACGGGTACGCGAAGCCGAGACTCTTCGGCGGGCAGCTGATGGCCTGGATCGACGTCGTTGGCGCTGTCACTGCACGGCGATTCGCCAAAGCAAACGTTACCACTGTCTGCGTCGACCACCTGACGTTCCTGGAGGCGGCCTATCTGAACGACACCGTCGTGCAGGAGGGAAGAGTTACCTGGAGCGGCAGGACGTCTTTAGAGGTCCGTGTAGACTCTTTTGTGGAGCACCTGAATGGGGAACGGAAACTGATTAACCGCGCGTACATGGTGTTCGTCGCTCTTGATGACGACGACAAACCGATCCCGATCCCGAAGTTCATTCCTGAGACGCTGGAAGAACAGTACGAGTTTTCCGCCGCTTTGAACCGGAAGGACATCCGGAAGCAGGAACGGGCGGAGAATGAGCGCATCGATCGTATCTGCGAAGTGCAGGAACCATAATAAGTATTTAATATATTAAGACTACTTGTGATGAGGCTATCTAGTTGATATAATTAGAAACAGCTTCGAGCTGCATTTCCTAAGTGTTTCACATATGGAATGACAGCCAGGGTGAGGACCCG
>JAZOTY010000040.1:0-81703 GCA_045657845.1 Acutalibacteraceae bacterium
ATTTCTCAAACCATACTCAAAGGAGATTTCCATATGGAAACCAATTTTGTGTCCGTAGAAGAACTGAAATTTGACGAGAAAGGCCTGATCCCCGCCGTCGTGGTCGACAGCGAGTCGAAGAAGGTCCTGACCGTCGCATACATGAACGCGGAGAGCCTCCGCGTCTCCATGGAGAAGGAGCTCACCTGCTTCTGGTCCCGGTCCCGTCAGGAACTGTGGCTGAAGGGGGAGACCAGCGGCAACTATCAGCACATCGTCTCCATCACGACTGACTGTGACAGAGACGCGCTGGTCGTCGTGGTCGAAAAGGACGGCCCCGCCTGTCATCTCGGCACGGACTCCTGCTTCGAATACCCGGTCTTCCAGAGCGAGACCCGTCACGAGTTCTCGGTCCAGGGCCTTTACGACCTGCTGGTCGGCCGCAACGAGAGCCGTCCGGAGGGGTCCTACACCACTTACCTCTTCGAAAAGGGCATCGACAAGATCCTGAAGAAGGTCGGGGAAGAGAACACCGAAGTCATCGTCGCCGCAAAAGGGGACGACAAGAAAGAGACCGTCTATGAGATCGCGGACCTCATGTATCACGTGATGGTCCTCATGGTCCATATGGGAATCACCGTGTCGGACGTCCTGAAAGAACTGGCGTCCCGGCACATCATCGACCATAAGGTCAAACAGGAAAAAATGGTATGAGTTTCAACAACTTCCACATGCACACCAAATACTGCGACGGCGCGAACAGCCCGAGGCAGATGGCAGAAGCCGCCTTCGCGCTCGGCTGCCGGGAGATCGGCTTTTCCGGCCATTCCTGGCTCGAGTTCGACCCGATGTGGACGATGGAACCGGACGCCACCGTGCGTTACCGGGAGACCGTCTCTGCCCTGAAAGAGGACTATGAGGGGCAGATGAAGATCTTCCTCGGCATCGAGCAGGACTACTGTTCCGACACCGATGACCTTCCGCTCTACGAGTACGTCATCGGCGGGGTCCACTGCGTCTTCAAAGACGGCAATTACGTCTCGGTCGACTGTGACGCCGAGACCCACCGGCGCGGGGTGGAGGAGTGGTACGGCGGAGACGCCATGGCCTTCGTGGAGGACTATTACCGCCTGGTCGGAGACCTCTATCGAAAGACCCGCTGCGACATCGTCGCACACTTCGATCTCATCACGAAGTTCATCGAGCGGGACGACCTCATCGACGTCACGGACCCGAGGTACGTAAAAGCGCAGAACGACGCGCTGGAACGGCTCTTTGAGACCCCCGCCGTCTTCGAGATCAATACGGGCGCCGTCTCGCGCGGATACCGTACATCGCCCTATCCGTCAGAGGCCGTTTTAGAGCGTCTGGCAGAGGCGAAAAAACCGGTCATCCTCTCGTCGGATTCGCATGCTGCCGACACCATTCTGTACGGCTTTGAAGAGGCGATGCACCTCGTCGAAAAATACGGTCTGACCCTGCTGACGACGATGGAGGAAGTCCTCGCTGTCACCCGTCCGGAATAATTGAAAACCCGCGGGCGTTATGGTACAATAATGCCCGCTGTACACGCCGGTGTGGCGGAATTGGCAGACGCAAGGGACTTAAAATCCCTCGCTGGAAACAGCGTACCGGTTCGAGCCCGGTCACCGGCACCAAAAAGGAGCAAAGGCTTTTGCCTTTGCTCCTTTTTGATTCCGACCGGGCTCGAACCCTTGGGCACGAGCGTTAAGAAAACATGCCTGTGGCATGTTTTTAGTGAGTGGAGCTGCGGCAGCAGCTCGGTGCGATTTCCCGAAGGGAAAGCGCGTCGAGCCCGGTCACCGGCAGAGGGGCAACGCGTTTTGGTTTCCCGAAGGGAAAGCGCGTCGAGCCCGGTCACCGGCAGAGGGGCAACGCGTTTTGGTTTAGCGAAGCAAAAGCGCGTCGAGCCCGGTCACCGGCAGAGGGGCAACGCGTTTTGGTTTTACGAAGCAAAAGCGCGTCGAGCCCGGTCACCGGCACCGGGGGTTTACCTTTCGGTCTCTGTAACCCAAAAAAATCGTAAATATTGCGTATTTCCTGCCTCAGAGCGGTTGAGAAACCCCTTATATTGTGTTAAACTAAAACGAATGTACTTTTAATTATAAAAGGGGAAATGAACATGGGATTCTTTGACGCCCTTTCCGGCGGCGGAGTCAGCAACGAACCAAACTTCTGTGAGTATTCCGAATCGTTCTCTGATCAGCCGGTCCGCATCACCTGCGACACCAACTTTGCGGCATCACTGCCCTGCACGGCCATCCCGTATTGTGTGAAGATCCAGATCCAGGTCTACCCGGACCCGTCCAATCCGGACCTCATCTCGGATGCCGAGCTCAACCACATCACCACCGTCCGCTCCATCCTGGGGCAGCACCTCGACGGCCGGTTCGTGGGACAGGGCATCGTCGCGTCTGCCAATATGGCATTCCTCATCTTCTACATCCCGGAACGCCGGGCCAAGTCGGCCGGCAAAATGCTGGAAGAGAGTTTCAGCAACGCGTTCCGCCACACCGAATACACCATCCAGCTCGACCCGGAGGGCACACAGTACATGGAGTACCTGTTCCCGAATGCCATCCAGCTGAAACAGGTCGAAAACAACAAGATCCTCCGGAAACTCAGAGGGTACGGGGACGACGGCTCGACGCCGCGGCCCATCAAGTTCCACTTCGTGTTCCCGAACCGGAAAGCCGCCCTGGAGTTCAGCGCGGAAGCTTCCGAAAAGGAGTTCGCTTACGAAGACCTCACACAGGAAGCGGCGCCGGAGGGAATGGTCCTTCCGAGGTATCATCTCGTCCTCAGCCGCACCCTTCCGTTCAACATCGAGCTGCTCGACCTCGTCGACGAATATCTTTTAGATCTCTGCGAGGGGTACGAGGCCACTTACCGCAGTCTGGAAACAGACGTCATCTGACAGAAAAGGAGAAACGACCATGCCGAATCAGGTAGCACTTCCCGCAGCGGGCGACACCGTTGCCACCATCAACACCACCAAGGGGACCATCAAGGTCAAACTGTTCCCGGAAGAGACTCCGAAGACCTTTGAAAACTTCACGACCCACGCGAAGAACGGATACTATGACGGCATCATCTTCCACCGCGTCATCAGGGATTTCATGATCCAGGGCGGCGATCCGCAGGGCACCGGCCGCGGCGGCGAAAGCATCTGGGGCCACTCCTTCGAAGATGAGTTCCATCCGGACCTCCACAACATCCGCGGAGCGCTCTGCATGGCCAATGCCGGTCCCAACACCAACGGCAGCCAGTTCTTCATCGTCCAGTGCAGCGACTGCGACCCCCGCTTCCTCTCGCAGATGGAACAGATGGGCGCAGAGAACGGCTTCGGCCCGGACGTCGTCGAAAACTACAAGACCCTCGGCGGCACGCCCTGGCTCGACTTCAAACACTCCGTCTTCGGCCAGGTCTTTGAAGGCATGGACGTCGTCGACGCCATCGCGGCGGCTCCGACCGGCTTCCAGGACAAACCGGTCGAAGACATCAAGATCCTGTCCATCGACATCGAAACTCTTTAAAGAAACGGAGAACTCAACATGCGTATCGGTCACGGCTACGATGTCCACCAGTTCGCGGACGGCCGCAAATGCATCATCGGCGGGGTAGAGATCCCGTACGAGAAGGGCCTGCTCGGCCATTCCGACGCCGACGTGCTGCTCCACGCGGTCTCGGACGCTCTGCTCGGCGCCGCCGCGCTCGGCGACATCGGCGGCATGTTCCCGGACAGCGATGACGCGTTCCTCGGCGCCGACAGCCTCGTCCTGCTCGAGCAGGTCGTACATCGCCTCCGCGAGAACGGCTGGGCCGTCGGCAACATCGATGCCACCATCATCGCGCAGGCGCCGAAAATGGCGCCGCACATCCCCGCCATGCGGGAAAATATCGCAAAAGCGTGCAGCGTGGACCTCGACGCCGTGAACGTCAAGGCCACCACCGAAGAACATCTGGGCTTCACCGGCCGCAAAGAGGGCATCTCTGCCCACGCCGTCGCCCTGATCGAACCCATCGCCTGAAACTGATTCATGGCCGGTCAGGACGGCCGGCCTGTTTTCATAACCTGTAAGGAGGAACCTGCTTTATGACTGTCTGGTCTGATCTCTCGACACTCTTCAGTCGGGTCATCAGCGTATTCTCTACCTATGACTGGCTCAGCGACACACTGGACATCCTGCTCCTGACGGTGCTCGTGTACTCGCTCCTCAAGGTCATCCGGGACTCCCGCGCCCTGACCCTTGCCAAGGGCCTCGGCATCTTCATCGTGGCGTATGTCATCGTCCTGCTGCTTGACATGAAGTCGTCCATTTTCCTCTTCCGGAAACTGATCGACAACATCCTCATCCTGCTGGCGGTCATCTTCGCGCCGGAACTGCGGAAACTTCTCGAGAAGCTCGGCACCAGCCGCTCCTACCTGAAGTTCTCTTCGCTCTTCGGCAAGAACGGCTCCGCCAAGGTCATCCAGTACAACGATGAGATGTCGCGCTGCATCAACTCGGTCTGTAAAGCGGCCCAGGAGATGAGCGATGAACGCATCGGTGCCCTCATCATCTTTGAGCGCGCCATGCCTCTCGGCGAGATCATCGACACCGGCACGGTCATCGATGCCCGCATTTCCTCCCAGGTCATCCAGAACGTCTTCTTCCCGAAATCTCCTCTCCACGACGGCGCGGCGGTCATCCGCAACGACCGGCTCTACTCCGCCGGCTGCATCCTGCCGCTGACCAGCCGTCACAACGATGTCAGCAAAAAGCTCGGCACCCGTCACAGAGCGGCCATCGGTATGAGTGAACAGTCCGATGCCTACATCCTCGTCGTCTCTGAGGAGACCGGCAGCATCTCCCTCGCGGAAGGCGGACGCCTCCACCGCAACCTCTCCGACGGCGAGGTCCGTGAGATGCTTCTCGACGTCTTCCTGATCGACATCGATGAGGAGAGGGAAGAAAAGAGAAAGAACCGCAAAAACCGGAAACAGAAGAATGAGCCGGAAGAAACGATCGAAGTGATCGATCACAGAGGAGGTGAGCCGGATGGCGACGACGAATAAACGCGCCCGCGTCTCCACGCTCCTTGGAAACACCAGAGTCATGGCGCTCATCGCCTTCCTGCTGGCGCTTGTGATCTGGCTCGCGGTCTCCATCAACGAATCGCCGGTCGTAGATCGGGTCGTCCGCGACGTCAAAGTCGAAGTCGACGGGAGCATGCCCGCTCAGCTCGGCTACGAAGCCTTTGGCGCCGACAACCTCTATGTCGACGTCACGGTCTCCGGCAAGCGGTACGAAGTGGGGGACAACGTCCTCACCGCCGACGACTTCACGGTGACCGCCGTCACGACCTCGGTCGACTCTCCCGGCAAATATACCCTGCAGCTCCGCGCGGCTTCGAAAGACCCCAACCCGGACTACAGGATCATCAGCAAATCCAAAGACACCATCGACGTCTATTTCGACGCCCCGAAAACGATCGACGTCCCTGTCGAACCGGTCGTCCGTTCCTCCGGCAACCTTGTCGACAGTTCCAAGTATCTGACGCAGGACCCCATCCCGTCCCAGACCTCTGTGGCGGTCCGGGGCCCGGCGACCTACGTTGAGAAGATCTCTCACGCCTATGCCTATGCCGACACGAGCGGCAATCTCAAAAATTCAGAGACCTTCGACGCCACGCTGAAGATCGTCGACGAAAACGACGATCCGGTCAAATATCTGTCGACCGACGCGGCGGAAAACATCACCGTCACGGTCCCGGTCTATCAGATCACGACCCTCCCGGTCACGGTATCCTTCTCGAACACGCCGGCCGCCTACATCGACCGGGCGCCGAGAGTCAGCATCAGCCCCTCCAGCATCCATGTGGCGGTGGACCCGGACAAACTCGAAGGGATGAAACGCATCTCCATCGGCACCATCGATTTCTCCCAGATCGAGTCCGGCACGACGAACCTGACGCTGCGCGCCGCCGAAATGACGGAAGGCATCCCGATGGATCCGTCCGATGAATTCTCCGTCACCATCAACACGGGCAATCTGTCCACCCGGACCATCGAGATCGCCCGTCCTTCCATCAAAGTCACGAACAACGCGACCGACCTTGCGGTCCGCCCGATCCGGGAACCGATCACAGTCACCCTGATCGGACCCGAGAGCGACCTCGCCGCGCTGACCGCCTCTTCCATCACCTTTACGGCCGACCTCGCCGGACGGAACGTGGAAGAAGGTACGACCCGTCTGGCCCTGACGCCATCTGTCAGCTCCGAGACCTGCTGGTGCTACGGGAGCTATTCCTGCCGCGCCACCATCCGTTCGTAAGACACCGATAAGAGAAAGGGGTCCCCTTGAAGAAACGAATCTCCCTCATCGCCGTTGCGATGATGCTGCTCCTCGGAGCGTTCCTCCTCATCATGACGAGGCTCCATTCTCCCGAGGAAGTCCTGGCACCACCGAATCCCAACGGCGAGAACCGGCAGCTCCAGCAGGCCTTTGAACGGGCCGTGGGCGCCGGGACGGAATACAAGCTCCAGTTCCCCGCAGAGGGCGACTACCGGAGCGCATATGTCCTCTACGACATCGACGGCGACAAGGAGTCCGAAGCGCTGGTGTTCTATGCGAAGACCGCCGACGACAGCACGGTCCGGATCCACGTCCTCGACCTCATCGACGACGAGTGGGTGAGTGTCCTCGACGAGAGCGGATACGGCAGCAAGATCGACTCCGTCACGTTTGCCGACCTCAACAATGACGGCGCCTCGGAGGCCATCTTCTCCTGGAGCCTTTCCGGCACAGACAGTTCCCGGACCATGACGGTCCACACGCTCGACCTGTCCGGCGGAAAAGCGGAGTTCAAGACGCTGTCCAACATGCCCTACAAGGCGATGAGCGTCTACGACATGGACAACGACGGCAGCAAGGAGATCCTGGTCCTGTGGAGCGAGACCGCCCAGAAGGTCCAGCACAACTATGCCGCGCTCATGAAGATGACCGGAAAGAGCCTGCAGCAGTACGGCGATGAAGTCATCCTCGACAGTACGGCCTCGGTCTATGACGGCGTCTATGTTCAGGAAGGACAGACACCGATGGTCTTTGTCGATGCCCTGAAAGACGACAACACCATGTTCACGGAAGTGCTCTGGTGGAACGGGGTCGCGCAGTCCCTAAAGGCGCCGTTCACAGAAAACGGCACCCACTCGAACCTGTCCACCCTCCGGGCCTCGGCCATCCCGGTCCGGGACATCGACGACGATGGACGGATCGAGATCCCTATCGCCTACGGGTATACCGGTTCCTCCGGGACCTCGACACTGCCTTCCCGGCAGGACGCCGACGAGGAGGAGCGCATCGCCCTCAACGTCTGGAGCGTGACCGGCACCGCCGAGCCCGGTGTCCTGGTACCGAAGACATTCGGCATGATGGACACGGTGAGCCGCTATGTGCTGGTCATCGATTCCGATTACCGGGACAGCGTCCGGTTCTACCGGAACAAAAAGACCGGCGTCATCACCGTCTATTCCGCCACGGAGGCGGGCCGCGGAGAACCCCTTTTCAGCCTGGTCTACTCCGACGGCGGGAAAGCAAAGTCCAAAGACAGCGAATACACGTTCCGCGCCACTCAGGGTGACCGGTCCGTGTCCGGCACCCTGACCAGCGCAGGCATCGCAGCCGGCTTCACCAACGAAGGCATCCAGAACAGTCTGGTGTTCTATTAAAGGAGAGTTAATTTTGAAAAAGATCCTGGTAGCGGAAGACGAAGCCGCCATCCGCGAATTTATCGTCATCAACCTGAAACGCAGCGGTTACGATGTGACCGAAGCGGCGGACGGGGCAGAGGCGGTCCGGCTCTACGACGAGGCGGACGGCGCGTTCGACGTCTGTCTCCTGGACATCATGATGCCCGAGATGGACGGCATCGAAGTCTGCAAGGAACTGCGCAAACGCAGCTCCAGTGTCGGCATCATCATCCTGACGGCGAAAACGGAAGAGATGGACAAGGTCACCGGCCTCCTGGTGGGAGCCGATGACTATGTCACCAAACCCTTCTCGCCGGCCGAGCTGATGGCCCGTGTCGACGCGCTTTACCGCCGTGTCGAGATGGTCTCTGCCGCGCCGGAACAGCCCCAGAGCACGATCACGCTCGGCGAGTTCACACTCGATATCCGCAGCCGGACCCTCACCAAGAACGGAAAACTCATCGAGCTGACCCAGGTGGAGTTCCAGATCATGGAGTACTTCTTCAACAATCCCGGCGCCGCGCTGTCCCGTACGGACATCCTGCAGCAGGTCTGGGGCAGTTCGTATTTCGGAGAGGAAAAGATCGTCGACGTCAACATCCGCCGTCTGCGGATGAAAGTCGAAGACGTGCCTTCCTCGCCGCAGCACCTGATGACCATCTGGGGCATCGGCTATAAATGGGTCAACTGAACAGAGGAGAAAGCATGAACGAACAAGAGACCAGGAAACGGCTCCGTCTGTCCGGCATCTACCGCCGCTGGTTCACCTCCGGCCCGGTGCTCATCATGACGATCCTCTTTCTGGTATTTGTCGCGGTCTTCATCATCGGCCGGTACTATTACCGCTCCGCGGCAGACAACGCAGTCCAGAATATGTACTCGAATTCTGTCGGGCAGTTCTTCGTGGCGGAAACGGACAATTCTTCCTTCGAGAACGCGGCCCGGCTCTATGTCGAGGGTTTTGAGGACAAAGACATCATGGATGTCTGGGTCATCGACCCCTCCGGCCATGTCGTCGTCTCGAGCTCCGGTTTCCCGGTCAAAGACCAGCCGATGCCCGACTTCGATAACGCGATGAAAAACGGCACAGGGAGTGCCGAATTCCGCGGCCGCAACATCTACGGAGAGGCGATCAACGCCAGCACACATCGCCTGATGAAGGGCGATCAGCCGCTCGGTGCGGTCCGCTATGTCGTGTCGCTGCACCAGACGAACCTGCAGATCCTGCGCATCCTGTTTGCGCTGCTCATCGTGCTCCTTGCCATCGGGCTCATCATGATCGTCTCCGGTATCACCTTCATCGACTCCATCGTCCAGCCGATCCGGCAGATCAATGAAGTCACGAAGCGCATCGCCGGGGGAGACATGTCCGCCCGGATGGAGCCGCAGGAGTACCACGACGAGATCTCCGAACTGTCGGAGAACATCAATTTCATGGCCGACGAGCTGAGCTCGACCGACAAGATGAAGAATGACTTCATCTCCACGGTCTCCCATGAGATGAAGACGCCGCTGACCGCCATCAAAGGCTGGGCGGAGACCCTGCAGACCGTCGGAGATTCCGACCCGGCGCTCACGAAACGCGGCATGGAAGTCATCATCGATGAGGCGAGCCGCCTGACCGGCGTCGTCGAGGACCTTCTGGACCTCTCGAAGATCGTCAACGGCCGCATGACGCTGCGGTACGAGAAGATCGACATCCTCGCCGAACTGGACGACACCATCTTCGTCTTCAAGGACCGTTCCATGCGCGAGGGCATCGAACTCATCTACAACGTCCCCCACGTGCCGGCGCCGGCCGAGGGAGACCCCAACCGCATCAACCAGGTGTTCGTCAACATCCTTGACAACGCCTTCAAATATACCGAGCAGGGCGGCAAGATCACGGTCTTTGCCGAAATGCTTCCTCCGGAAGGGGAGGAGGAAAAGTCCACTCTGCGGGTATTTGTGGAAGATACCGGCTGCGGCATCTCGAAAGAGGAACTGCCGAAAGTCCGGAAAAAGTTTTATAAATCCAACATCTCAGTACGCGGCAGCGGGATCGGGCTCGCGGTCGTCGATGAGATCGTCAAAATGCACGGCGGCACCATGGAGATCCAGAGTGAGGTCGGGGTCGGCACCTGTGTCATCCTGTCCTTCCCGGTCGACACCATCCCGGTGGAGAACGTGCCTCTGGAATCCCTCGCTGACGTGCCCGAAGTAGAAACGGAGACAACCGAAGTTGAGTAAAAAATGTCACAAGACCAGCATCGGCGGCCAGGCCCTCATCGAGGGACTCATGATGAGAGGGCCGAACGATGCGGCCACCGCGATCCGCCTCCCGAACGGCGAGATCGAAGTCAAACACCACGAAGAGCACCGTCTTCAGGACAAGTATGCCGTAGCCAAATGGCCGCTCATCCGCGGCATGGTCTCTTTCTTTGAGTCCCTGAAGTTCGGTTACCGGTACCTCGACTATTCCGCGGAGAAATCCATGGAAGACGACGGGACCGTCTATGAGGAAGAGCAGAGCAAACTCGACCGCTGGATGGAAGCTCACCTGACGGAAGGCGTCATCGACGCGCTGATGATCATCGCGGTCGTCCTCGGCGTCGCCCTGGCGCTGGTCCTGTTCATGTGGCTGCCCGCGTTCCTCGTCGATATGTTCGACCGCTATATCACCCACGACGTGCTCGAGATCCACAACCTGCACCCGCTCTTCGAGGGCATCCTCAAGATCCTCATCCTCATCCTGTACATGGCCGGCGTCCGGCGCATGAACGATATCAAACGCGTGTTCCAGTACCACGGCGCGGAACACAAGACCATCGCCTGCTATGAGAACGGCCTGGACCTCACGGTCGAAAACGTCCGTGAACAGACCCGGTTCCATCCCCGCTGCGGGACCAGCTTCATGATCGTCATGCTGCTCATCAGTATCCTGTTCTCGACGATCCTTGTCCTGGTGTTCCCGGGCATCGGGACCATCCGCTGGCTGTGGGTCCTCGTCAAGATCCTCATCATCCCGCTGATCATGGGCTTCGGCTATGAATTCATCCGCTATGCGGGACGCCATGACAACGTCATGTCCCGCGCTCTGTCCAAACCCGGTCTCTGGATGCAGCGCATCACGACGATCGAGCCGGAAGACGGGATGATCGAATGCGGGATCGCCGCGTTCCTGGCAGTGCTTCCGGAAGATCCGGAGACAGCGGAGATCCAATGAGCCGGAACTACTACCTCGGAGAAGTGCTGAAGGGCGGCACCCGCGCCCTCGGCCTGGCCGGCGTCGAAAACGCGCGTTTTGACGCGGAAGAACTGCTCGGACACGTGACCGGTGTATCGCCGCGGGAACTGCTGGTCCACCGGGACCGCCCGCTCGACGAGGAGACCGTGAAGCGGTATTTCTCTCTGATCGAACGGCGGAGCGAGCACTATCCGCTCCAGTATCTCCTGCAGGAATGGGACTTTTACAACCTCTCGTTCACCGTGAAAGAAGGCGTCCTCATCCCGCGTCCGGAGACGGAACTGCTCGTGGATATCGCCCTGCAGTTTTTGAAACGGTACCACACGGACGGACCGCCCGCCCGCGTGCTGGACCTCTGTTCCGGCAGCGGCTGTGTGGGCATCACGGTCGAGCGGAATTTTCCGAACTGCGACGTGACCGCTGTGGAAAAATCGGACCAGGCCTGCGCGATCATCCGCGGCAATATGGAACGGAACCATACCGAACGGTTCACCCTTTTGCAGGGCGATCTGTTCGACGGCCCCGCGGCTTTCGGCATCGACCGGGCAGATTTCATCCTCGCCAATCCTCCTTACCTCACGAAGGAGGAGATGGAGAGCCTTCAGGCGGAAGTCGGCTACGAGCCGTCCCTGGCGCTGTACGGCGGGGAAGACGGTCTCCTCTTCTACCGTGCGATCGCAAAACAGTGGTCTCCGGTGCTTCGGAAGGACGGTCTCTGCGCCGTCGAAATCGGCGAGCAGCAGGGCGAAAGTGTCGCCTCGATCTTTGCCGATTTTTCCGATAACATCAAGGTTTTCAAGGACTATTCGGGACTGCCCAGAGCGGTGGTTTCCGGGCCTAGTTTTTTCTTGACGATTTGATAGAATTCTAGTAGTATGTATATAAGTAATATTTTGCTATATTAAGTGGAAGTGTGTTTATTTTATGCTTTTAAGAGCCTTTCGGACCGGAGAACCGATGTACATCTTCATCGCGCTTCTCGCCGCGGCATTTTTAGTGTTTTGCGTCATCCCGCTGCATGAGTTTGCCCACGCCTGGGCAGCTGACCGGCAGGGAGACGACACCCCGCGCAATTCCGGCCGCCTGACTCTGAGCCCGATGGCACATGTCGACCCCATCGGCGGTGTTCTCATCGCCCTCATCGGGTTCGGCTGGGGCAAACCGACACCGGTCAACCCCAGAAACTTCCGCAATCAGCGGTGGGGCGAAGTCCTGGTCGCTGCGGCAGGCCCAGCATCGAATCTGCTGTTGGGCTGGCTTTTCCTGTTTATCGAAGCGGTGGTCATGCACATCAACGCCATCAGCGGTTCCATTTTGCAGATGTCCATCGCCACATTCTTTGAGTATGCCGCCACCATCAGCATCTTCCTCGCCGTCCTCAATCTGCTGCCCATCCCCATGTTCGACGGGTGGCACATCCTGGAAGGCTTCCTCCCGAACGGGAGCAAGGCCAAGGAATGGGTCTGGCGGAACCAGCGGACACTGTACATCGTCATCATCGTCCTGCTCTTCACGGGCATCCTGTCCTACCCGGTCTCGGCACTGTCCCAGTTCGTCATCCAGTTCTTCGCGTGGCTGGCGGCTCTGCCCTTCGGGGGTTGAGCATGGAGCAGATCAACTACAAGCTGGAAGTCTTTGAAGGTCCCATGGACCTGCTGCTCTCCCTGATCAGCAAACACAAGTTAGATATTTACGACATCCCCATCATGGAGCTTGTCGAACAATACACGGACTATGTCCGCAAGATGCAGGAAGCCGACATGGAGGTCGCCAGTGAATTCCTGGAGATGGCCGCCCGGCTCGTCTACATCAAGACCGTATCCCTGCTTCCGAAGTCCGAAGAGGCGGAGGAACTGAAACGGGAACTGACCGGCGAACTCCTCGAGTATCGCGACTGTCAGATCATGGCGGGAAAACTGAAGGACACCGCCAACGGGTTCGAACTTTACACGAAAGAGCCCGACAAAGTGGAAGCCGATATGACCTACGAGAACTTCCACGAGCCCTTCGAACTGCTGTCCGCATATCAGGCAGCCATCGGAAAACAGGGGCGCAAGCTCCCGCCGCCGGTGGAAGCCTTCGCCGGGATCGTCCAGAGAAAGATCGTCTCGGTCCAGTCCCGGATCAGCTACATCTTAACGAGTATCTCCGGAAAGGGGAGACGGACGTTCTCCTCCCTCATCCGGGCTTCCAAGTCCCGTTCCGAGATGGTGGCCACGTTCCTGGCCCTGCTCGAACTCATCCGGGACAAGAAAGTCATCGCCGATGAAGAAGGCGATGAAATGACCATCGAGATCAAGAGGAGTTGACACGTTTGAACCAGCAAGAGCTGCAGGGGGCGCTCGAAGCCATCCTGTTCGCAGCGGGAGATCCGCTGCCGGTCAAACGGATCGCGGCGGCTCTCGAGCTGCCGGACTCCGAAGTCGATCAGGCGGTCAGGACACTTGCGGCAGAACTGGACGACCGGGAAAGCGGTCTTGTCCTGAAACGCCTCGGCGATCAGGTCCAGCTCTGCACCCGAACCGAGTTCTCTGAACCGGTCCGGGCGGTGCTCGCCATGAAGAAGAACACGCCGCTCTCCGGCGCCGCCTTCGAAGTCCTGGCGGTCATCGCTTACAACCAGCCTGTGACGAAAGCATTCGTCGAACAGGTGCGGGGGGTCGACTGCTCCGGCGTCATCGGATCCCTCACCCAGAAGGGTCTCATCGAGGAAAAGGGGAGACTCGACCTTCCCGGAAGACCCATCGTGTACGGCACGACGCCCGCATTCCTGCGGTGCTTCTGCATAGAATCTCTCGACGAACTCCCGCCGCTTCCCGAAAAGGAACCTGAGGAACCGGTGGACGAAGAGGCGTCGGAAGACTGACCTTATGGTATCAATTCAAAATTTCATAAATGAGGAGGTGTTGACTATTGGCTTTTCTTAAAGTACTCCTTTGGTTCATGAACATCGTCTGGGTGCTCGTCATTCTGACCGTCCTGCTGATACTGTTCCTGCTTTGGGTCAAGATCGGCGTCAAAGTGGACTACGATGAAGATGACGGACTCGGTCTGAAGCTGAAGTACGGTTTCCTTGGGCTGTCGGTCTGGCCGTTTACTGAAAAACGGAAATACCGGCTCAAGAGGATGTGGAACTTCGTTCGGCATCACTTCGGCTCTGCCGGACCCAGAGTCGTGGGGACAGTTCAGGAAAAATCCATCGGCATGAGAGACAAGATGGCAGTCCAGAATGAGATCAAGACTGCTGAAAAGCTCGCCGGTGAAGCAACCAGGTTACAGGAAGAAGAAGCAAGACTCAACGCTGAAATGAGAAAGGCTGAAGACTATCTTCAGGCTGCAGAAGCAGCGGAGGCAGCCGGTACACCGTTACCGGATGTTGTGGATGAATCTCAGGTCTCCAAACTGGCAACCATCAAAGAAAAGGTTGATACGTTTGACTTGGAGGGCGCCTACATCAACGGCAAGAGCTTCATTGACGGCTTCGATGCAAACTCGGTTCTGGCACTGCTGGCCTTCATCGGCTCGCAGACGAAGGGGACTCTGTCCAAGGTGATCCAGAAGCGGTTCACGATCAAAGAGATCTCGATCGGCTTCACGGTCACCGGCGAAGATGCTGCAGACACCGCCATCAAGTACGGTAAAGTCGCATCGGTCGTTTTCCCGGCCATGAGTTTCCTGACCAGAAACATGAAAGTCCGCAAGTACGACATCGAGCTTACTCCGGACTTCCTCGCAACGAAGCAGAAAGCTTCCTTGCACAACTACATCGCGTTCCGGCCTATTCGCGTGCTCGGCCCGTTCCTGCCGTATCTCGGCAAGGTCGGCAGGGAGACGATGGGAGTCGTCAAAGACAACAGCTCCCGCATCCGCGCGAACAAGAAGGCCATGATCGCAGAACGAGACGCTAAATACTTAAGGCAGACTGCTGAGTCGGCTTTAAAAGAAATTAATTAAGGTGGTGCTTTTCATGAGTAAAGAGACGAACTCTGCAGCAGGACTGCTTGCAACAACTATCGAAAAAGTGAAAGATATGATCGATGTTTCGACCATCATCGGCGATCCGGTCTACACCGAGTCCGGCATGACCATCATCCCGGTCTCCAAAGTCACCTACGGCTTTGCCAGCGGCGGCTCTGACTTCCCGTCCTCGGGCAGCCAGGAACTGTTTGGCGGCTGCGGCGGCGCCGGCGTCACCATCACTCCGGTCGCTTTCCTTCTCATCCAGAACGGCGAAGTCACCCTGAAGCACATCACGGCTTATGACAACGCTGCGGAGAGAATGGTCAACCTTGTCCCCGACATGTTCGACAAGGTCACCGGTTTCATCAACCGCAACAAATAATCGTTTCATACGACATTCACGCAGCCACCCTGCAAAGGGTGGTTGCGTATTGTTGTATTTCCGGACTTTTCAAAGGAGTTTTAGAGACGTATGGCAGACAACACCGTCCGTTTACAGAAATATATGGCAGACTGCGGGATCGCGTCCCGTCGGAAGAGCGAGGAACTCATCGCCGCCGGGAAAGTGAAGGTCAACGGGAAGACCGCGAAGATCGGCGACAAAGTCGACCCGAAGCGGGACCAGGTGACCGTGGACGGCCGGAAGGTCCGCAAGGATCAGGAGGTCCGTTACATCATGCTGCACAAGCCCCGCGGGTTCATCTCCACCATGAGCGACGAGATGGACCGCAAATGTGTTGCCCAGCTGGTGGCAGACGTCGGGACGCGCGTGTACCCGGTCGGCCGCCTCGACCGCGACTCGGAAGGGCTCCTTCTCTTCACGAATGACGGAGAGTTCGCGAACAACATGATGCATCCGTCGAAACACGTGAGCAAGATCTACCGCGTCACCATCCGCCCCGACATCACCGATGAGCAGGTGGCGCAGATGATGGCCGGCATCCTGATCGACGGGAAGAAGACCCTGCCCGCCGACGTCAAAGTCCTGCAGAAGTACGACGACCGGACCGTCCTGGAAGTCACCCTCTGCGAGGGCCGGAACCGGCAGATCCGCAAGATGTGCGAAGCCCTCGGACTGGAGGTCGCCCGCCTCAAGAGAACGGCGATCGGCCCCGTGAAACTCGGCATGCTCCAGCAGGGGAAATGGAGGGACCTGACCCCTCAGGAAGTGGCGTCCCTGAAGCGCGCTTCCAAATAGTCGGGAGATTTGCAAGAAGATTTGTTTTCTTGTATAATATAGGTTACGTTATAAGGCAAAAAGCGCCGGGAAAGACCCGCGAAATCGCCTTACAGAGGAGTAATCGAATATGACAAGAAGTATGACCGGCTTCGGTCGTGCCCAGTCGGAAAGCGCCGAGCTCTCCATCTCGGTCGAGATGAAGAGTGTCAACCACCGGTATTTCGAGCTTTCCACCCGGTGCCCGAGGCAGTACAGCTTTCTGGAGGAGAAGATCAAATCGTACCTCCAGACCCGCGTCGCCCGCGGAAAAGTCGAATGCAGCGTCTCCATCCTGGAGCTCGATGCGGCCGATGTCGAAGTCCAGGTGAACCACGGCCTGGCCAAAGCCTATCTGGCGGCCCTCAAAGAGATCACCGAGACTTACGACGTCCGCAACGACGTCTCCGCCATGTCCCTGACCCGTTTCAACGATGTCCTGGCCGTCCACAAAGTGGCCGCCGATGAAGAGGCCATCTGGAACGCGGTGCTCCCGGTCCTCACCGAGGCATGCGACAAGTTCATCGCCATGAGAGAACGGGAAGGCGAACAGCTGAAGAACGACATCTGCGAGAAGGCGGACCACATCCTGGAACTGACGGAGTTCATCGAACAGCGTTCTCCGGAAACGGTCCGGGAGTACAACGAGAAACTGAAGGGCCGCATCCGCGACCTCATCGGCGACGTCAAGGTCGACGAGCAGCGTCTTCTGACGGAGGCTGCCATCTATGCCGACAAAGTGGCCGTCGACGAGGAGACCGTCCGGCTCCACAGCCATATCGACCAGCTGAAGTCCATGTTCGAGGACGACGGCGCCATCGGCCGCAAGATGGATTTCCTGGTACAGGAGATCAATCGCGAGGCCAACACGATCGGTTCCAAGGCGTCGGACCTGGAGATCACGTCCAGAGTCCTCGACATCAAGGGGAACGTAGAAAAAATTCGGGAACAGGTCCAGAACATCGAATAAGGACCTCTATGGATGGAGTGTGTTTCGTTGAAGCTCGTTAACATCGGATTCGGGAACTGCGTGAACGCAGACCGCATCATCGCCATCGTCAGTCCGGAGTCCGCTCCTATCAAGAGGATCGTCCAGGGCTGCAAGGAAAAAGGCACGCTCATCGATGCCACTCACGGACGGAAAAGCAAGGCCGTCATCCTGACCGATACCGACCTGTGCCTGTTGTCCTATCTCCAGCCGGAGACCCTGAAGAGCAGGATCACCGGAGAAGAACCCGAGGAGGCGGACCAATGAACAGCGGATTCGTACTGGTCCTGTCCGGCCCGTCCGGCGTCGGCAAGGACACCGTCATCAATGAGCTGCTCAAGAGGGACGAGAAGATCATCGTCTCCATTTCGATGACCACGCGGCAGCCCCGTCCGGGCGAAGTGGACGGCGTCAACTATTACTTCGTCTCGAAAGAGGTGTTCGAAGAGAAGATCCGGAACAACGAGATGCTGGAATACGCACAGTACGGCAGCAACTATTACGGAACTCCCAAAGAACCCGTCAAGGCCTGGACCGATGAGGGCATGACCGTCATCCTGGAGATCGAAGTCCAGGGCGCCGCAAAGATCAAAGAGCTGCAGCCCGACGTCTGCACCATGTTCCTGATGCCGCCCTCGTTCCATACGCTCCGCACCCGGCTGGAAGGCCGTCAGACGGAGACACAGGATCAGATCGCCGAACGGCTCGCCATCGCCCGCAGAGAGATCACGATGGCTACCGGCTACGATTACATCATTGTCAATGACCGGCTGGAAAATGCCGTGGAAAATATCCTGGAACTCATCTATCGCCACCGCCGCCATCTGCGCGAGGGGACGCCCGATGACCCCAGCAAACTCGACTGAGTAAAAAAGGAAGTAAGAACCATGAAAGAACAGACCTTCAACCCTGACCTCAAAGAACTCCTCGAAGGAGAAAACGGCGACAAGAATGTCAGCCGTTACTCGCTGGTCTCTGCCACCGCCAAGCTCGCCCGCGAGATCTCGGACGAAGCCAACATGGAAGGCGAGATCCTGACCGAGAAACCCGTCTCCATGGCGCTCGAAAAGCTGCTCGACGGTGAGTACACCATCGAAGAGCCTCTGGAGATCCGGGACCTGTAAGAAGCAACACTATTCCAGAAGGAGGGCCGATGCAGGACATGGGACTCATTGCGGAAGTCGCGGTACAGAACACGGCGTACCATTTCGATCACCTGTTCGGGTACCTCGTGCCGGAGCCGTTCGCAGCCGACCTTCAGGTGGGCTGCCGTGTCATGGTGCCCTTCGGGCGCGGCACAGTGCTCCGTCAGGCCGTCGTCATCCGTCTGCTCCCGGCCGAAGAAGCGGTCAAAAGCTCCGGTCTCCCTCTGGACAAGTACAAATCGATCTCGGCGGTGCTGGACAAGACACCGCTGATCGATCGACATATGATCGCATTGGCAGAGTACATGAGGGAACGCACCTTTTGTACTCTTTTTGATGCCCTTCGGACGATGTTCCCGGCGGGCGTCAACCTCACGACCATGGCCTCCTTTGCCGTGGCCGACCTCTACCGGGACAGCAAAGAGTTCGAGGGCGATGTACAGATCATCGTCGACTACCTCTCGCACCGGAAAGGGTATGTCCGGAAGAAGATCATCCTCTCCGACCTCGGACTGGACCTCGACTCGGACATCCTCGAGAACCTCGCGAAGCAGGGCGTCCTGCAGCGGGACTACGACGCGGTCCGCACCGTCGGAGACGCCACGGTCCGCATGGTCCGTCTGACGCCGCTCATCGGAAGTGAAGAGGACCTCGACACGCTGCCCGAAAAACTGACGAAAAAACAGAGAGCCGTCGCGGAGGAACTGTTCCGCATCGGCACCTGCTCCGTCAAGGAACTCTGCTATTTCACCGGCGTCACGGAAGCCGTCCTCAAGGGCCTTCTGAACAAAGACGTCGTCGAATACTACGAACAGGAAGTGTACCGCCGCCCGTACGACATCCGGCCTCAGGGCGACCCGAAGCCGATCGTCCTTCAGGACGAGCAGCAGGCCGCGTTCGACGGCCTCACCGCGCAGTGGAAGGACGGGGGAGGCGTGGCGCTCCTGTACGGCGTCACCGGCAGCGGCAAGACCTCGGTCTACCTGCGGCTCATCGATGAGGTGTTCGCCGCGGGGCAGGGCATCATCGTCATGGTGCCCGAGATCTCCCTGACGCCTCAGACGCTGGACCTCTTCTACCAGCGGTACGGCGACACCGTCGCCGTTTTCCACAGCGGCCTCTCCGCCGGAGAACGCCTCGACGAGTGGAAACGGGTCCGGGACGGCCTCGCGAAGATCGTCGTCGGCACCCGTTCCGCGGTGTTCGCGCCGGTCGGGGACCTCGGCCTCATCATCATGGATGAAGAACAGGAGCACACTTACCAGTCGGACCGCAGCCCCCGCTACCACGCGCGGGACATCGCGAGATACCGCTGTGCCGAACGGGACGCGCTGCTCGTCCTGGCCTCCGCCACGCCGAGCCTCAGCACCTTTGCCGCCGCGCAGGCGGGCCGCTACAGTTTCCACGCCCTTCGCACCCGGTACGGGGACGCGGTGCTGCCGGAAGTCGTCACCGTCGACCTCTGCAAAGAGCGTTCGGACGGAAACCGGTCCTCCATCAGCCGCTATCTGCTGACGGAGCTTCAAAAGAACCTCGACGAGGGACGGCAGTCCATCCTGCTCATGAACCGGCGCGGGTACAACACGTACGTCGCCTGTGAGAGCTGCGGGAACGTCGTCACGTGTCCGAACTGCAGCATCTCACTCACTTACCACAACGCGAACCGGCGCCTCATGTGCCATTACTGCGGCTACTCCATCCCGTTCTCCCGGGTCTGTCCGGAATGCGGGGAAGAGGCCGTCCGGTACTCCGGCAGCGGGACGCAGAAGGTGGAAGAGGAACTGGCGGAACTCCTGCCCGGCGCCCGCATCCTGCGGATGGATGCCGACACCACGATGCAGAAATACGCCTACGACCGGAACCTGAGCGCGTTCCGGGACGGCGAATATGATATAATGGTAGGGACCCAGATGGTGGCGAAAGGCCTCGACTTCGAGAACGTCACCCTGGTCGGCGTCCTGAATGCCGATAAAGAGCTCTACAACGACGATTTCCAGAGCATGGAACGGACCTTCGACCTCATCACGCAGGTCGTCGGACGGGCCGGCCGCGGACGCTGGTCCGGCAAGGCCGTCATCCAGACCATGAACCCCGGGAACGAAGTCATCCGCTTCGCCCGCGAACAGGACTATGAGTCTTTCTATTCCTACGAGATCGGCGTCCGCAAGGCGATGGTCTATCCGCCTTTCTGCACGCTCGTCTCCGTCGGGTTCCGCGGCGCGAAACAGGAACGGGTCGAACAGGCGGCCGCCGCCTTCCTCGACCTGCTCAAAGAGCGGCTCGGAGAGTCGAACGACATCCGGCTCATCGCCCTCGGCCCCATGCCCGAACGGGTCGTCCGGGTCGGCGGGACGTACCGGTATCGGGTCCTCATCAAGTGCCGGTTCCAGGCACCGTTCCGGAAGCTCCTGTCCGAACTCCTCTGTGACTTCGGCCGGTCTTCCGACGCAAAAAGTATCACCACCGTTGTCGATGTCGAGAACGGTTAAGAAAGAAGAACAACTATGGCAACCAGAAATGTAGTCAAAAAAGAGGATCCCATCCTCCGTAAACAGAGCCGCGTCGTCACCAAATTCGATGAGCGCCTCTGGGAACTGCTCGACGACATGGTCGAGACCATGTATGCCGATGAAGGCGTCGGCCTCGCGGCGGTCCAGGTGGCGAGCCTCAAACGGGCCGTCGTCATCGACCTGCAGGACGGCGAGGGCGTGACCGAGCTCATCAACCCGGTCATTACGAAGGAGGAGGGCATCCAGTACGAGATCGAAGGCTGTCTCTCCATTCCCGGCGAGTACTACGAGACCATCCGTCCCGAGAAGATCACCGTCGAATACGACGACCGCTACGGCGAGCACCATGTCGAAGAGGTCGACGGATTCCGCGCCGTCTGCTACTGTCACGAGATCGACCACACCAACGGCATCCTGTTCCTCGACCGTCTGAACCCGGAACCTCACGACCGTGAGGAGCTGGAAGAGCGGGCACGGATCCGCCGGGCCGAGAAAAACAACGAGAAAGGATGACTTCCCGTTTGAAGATCATATTCATGGGGACCCCGGACTTCGCGGTCTCCTCGCTGGAGCGGCTCATCGCCGAAGGACATGAGGTCGTCGGCGTCTTCACTCAGCCGGACAAGCCGAAGGGCCGGAAACACATCCTGACCCCGCCGCCGGTGAAAGAGTGCGCGCTGCTCCACCACATCCCGGTCTACCAGCCGGAATCCCTGAAGCACGGGGAGGCCATCCCCATCCTGGAGCAGACGCAGCCAGACGTCATCGTCGTCGCCGCGTTCGGCATGCTTCTGAAGTCCGATGTCCTCGACTTCCCGAAGTACGGATGCATCAATGTACACGCGTCGCTCCTGCCGAAATACCGGGGCGCCGCGCCCATCAACGCCTGCATCCTGAACGGCGAGACCGAGACCGGCGTCACCACCATGCTCATGGACGAGGGCCTCGACACCGGAGACATCCTCCTGTCCGAGACCGTCGCCATCGGCGAGAACGAGACGGCCGGCGAGCTCTTCGACCGGCTCGCGGTCCTCGGCGGTACGGTCCTCGCGAAAACGCTCGAAGCCATCGAGGCCGGCACGCTGACCCGCACGCCGCAGGACGACACGCAGTCCTGTTACGCGGGCATGCTTTCCAAAGCCGATTCGCCCGTCGACTGGACGCGCGCCGCACAGGAGGTCCACAACCGGATCCGCGGCCTGTCGCCCTGGCCGGGTGCCCTCACCACGCGGGACGGCTCGCCGTTGAAGCTCCACCGTTCGGTCCTGGCGCCCGAGTGTTCCGATGAGAAGACCGGCTGCTCCGAACCCGGAGCGCTGTACGCGGAACAGGGGAGACTCTTCGTCCGCTGCGGCGACGGGAACTACGTGGAACTGCTCGAAGTCCAGCCCCACGGATCCCGCGCCATGGACACGAAGTCCTACCTTCTCGGCCACCCGGTCGAGGCGGGGCAGAGTGTTTCGTAAAATACAGTTATTTTTAAGTTTTCATCCTTATATTGAAACTGCAAACCCAATCATTCCTGTCTAAAAGAGGTGTCTGTTATGTACGGTTATCAAGGTCTTGGCAATCTCAGTGCCTATGGATTCGGCTCCGCCTACACGTGGTCCTATATCCTGGTCCTGGTGTGCTTCTTCGCCGCCCTGATCGCGTCTTCCCGCGTCAAATCGGTCTATGCCAAGTTTGACGAATACAAGGCGTCAAAGGGTCTGACGGCGGAACAGGCCGCGCAGAGGGTGCTCGACTACTACGGCATCACCAATGTCAGCATCCAGCACATCCCCGGAGAGCTCTCCGACAACTACAATCCGAAGACCAATATCATCAGCCTGTCCGACAGTACCTACGGACATTCGTCGATCGCCGCCATCGGCGTCGCCTGTCACGAGGCGGGCCACGCGGCCCAGCACGCACAGGGCTATGTGCCCATCAAAGTGCGCAATGCCATCATCCCGGTCTGCAATATCGGCTCTGCCGCCGGTATCCCGCTGGCCCTCATCGGCATTTTCCTCAACATCTCCGGCCTCGTCTATTTCGGCCTCATCCTCTATGCGTTCGTCGCGCTCTTCCAGTTCGTGACCCTTCCGGTCGAACTCGACGCGAGCCACCGGGCGCTCAAGGTCATCGATGAGACCAAGATGCTCGAAGGCAACGAGTACGCCGGTGCCCGCAAGGTCCTGACCGCGGCCGCCATGACCTATGTCGTCGCCGTCGCCACCGCCCTTGCGAACCTGCTTCGCTTCGTGATCGTCTTCCTCGGCAACAGCCGTCGGAGCAGCTGATATGAAAGACCCGAGACAGCTTGCTTTCGAAACGCTGCTGAAGCTTTGGAAGAACCAGTCTTATTCCAATTTATCCATTGCCGGCGTCCTGGGGTCCTCTGACCTGTCGGGCGCCGACAAGTCGTTTTTCACGACCCTCGTTTACGGGGTGCTCGAGCGGAAACTGACCCTCGACTACAACCTCTCGCGCTACCTCAGAGAGCCGATCAAAAAACTCAACCCGAAGGTCTATACCGCGATGCTGCTGGGCGCGTACCAGGTCCTGTTCCTCGAAAAGGTCCCGGATCACGCAGCCATCAACGAAGCGGTCAAACTGACCCGGAAGAACGGGGCGGGGTTCGCGTCCGGCCTCTGTAACGCGGTCCTGCGTAAAGTCGCTTCGAACGGGCTCTGCCTGCCGGAGGACGACGGCTCCCTCGAGTACTACAGTGTGCTTTACTCGGTGCCGGTCCCGCTCATCCGGCTGTGGGTCGACGCCTACGGGTCCGAGAAGACGGAAGGCATCCTGAAAGACGCTCTGGGCCCCCGTCCGCTGACGGTGCGGGTGAACACGACCCGTACGACGGCGGAGGAGCTCATCGCCCGGCTGAAGGAGGAAGGCGTGGACGCCGTGCCCCATGAGGCAGTGGGCGATGCACTGATCCTCTCGTCCGCCGGAGACCTTGCCGCGCTCCCGTCGTTCCGGGACGGGCTCTTCCACGTCCAGGACGCCGCGTCCCAGCTCTGCTGTCAGAACGTGGAGGCGAAGCCCGGCATGACGGTCTACGACCTCTGCGCGGCCCCCGGCGGAAAGAGCTGCACCCTGGCGGAACACATGCAAAACGACGGTGTCGTCCGCGCGTACGATCTCTATGAGAAACGGGTGGGGCTCATCGCCGAAAACGCGGCCAGACTCGGGCTCTCCATCGTGGAACCCGAAGTGGGCGACGCCACGGTATCGGACCCCGAACGGCCCCTTGCGGACCGCGTCCTCTGCGACGTGCCCTGCGCCGGTTACGGAGACATCGGACGCAAGCCGGAGATCCGTTTCAGAGACCCCGGTTCCGTTGACAATTTACCTGCCTTACAGTATGATATTTTAGATAAGGCGGAACAATATGTAGTGGATGGAGGACGCCTCGTATACTCTACCTGCTCTCTGAACCCCGCGGAGAACGAAGCGGTCGCAGAGCGGTTTTTAGAGGAGCACGACGGCTGGAAACTCGTCCTCATGAAGACCTATTTTCCGCAGGATTACCACTGTGACGGCTTCTTCAATGCCGTCTTTGAGAAGGCGGGGGAACGGTGACGGAACGCAAAGATATCCGGTCGATGACACTGCCGGAACTGACGGAGGACATCGTCGCTCTCGGGCTTCCGAAATTCCGGGCAGGGCAGATCTATTCCTGGCTCCACCAGAAGTATGTCTCGTCCTTCTCCGACATGACGAACCTGTCGAAAGATCTCCGCGCCTCTCTGGAAGCGCAGTACGAGATCTTTGACGCGAAGACCGTGCTGAAACGGACCTCCGCCATCGACGGCACCGTCAAGTACCTTTACGAACTGAATGACGGGAACACCGTGGAAACGGTCCTGATGAAATACAAATACGGCTATTCCATCTGTATCTCCTCTCAGATCGGCTGCGACATGGGCTGTTCCTTCTGTGCGTCCACCATCGACGGCTGTGCCCGGAGCCTCCGTGCCTCCGAGATGCTGGCGCAGATCTACACCGCCCAGCGGGAACTGGGCATCCGGGTCTCCCACATCGTCCTCATGGGCATGGGAGAACCCCTGCTGAACTACGACAACATGCTCCGCTTCCTCGACATCATCACCGGGGAAGACGGTGCCAACATCAGTGCCCGGCACATCTCGGTGTCCACCTGCGGCATCGTGCCGAAGATCTATGAACTCATGGAGCTGCGGCCCCAGTTCACGCTGTCCGTGTCCCTGCATGCGCCGAACGACGACATCCGTAACAGGATCATGCCCGTCAATCGCCGCTGGGGCGTGGAAGTGCTGCTGAAAGCCTGCCGGGACTACATCGCCGCCACGAACCGGAGGATCTCCTTCGAGTACGCCATGATGAGCGGCATCAACGATACCGACGAGTGCGCCATGGAACTGGCCTCGCGGCTCAAAGGCATGCTTTGCCATGTCAACCTGATCCCCGCCAATGAAGTGCGGGAAAACGACTACGTC
The DNA here is from genome assembly GCA_045657845.1 of Acutalibacteraceae bacterium. GTDB lineage: Bacteria > Bacillota > Clostridia > Oscillospirales > Acutalibacteraceae > RUG420. The sequence goes on from JAZOTY010000040.1 coordinate 25,244, forward strand.
AGAAGTTCCGCGGAACGGCTCAGGGCCTTCGCGGAAATCCTTGAAAAGAACGGCATCACGACCACCGTTCGACGGACCCTGGGACCCGACATCGAGGCGTCCTGCGGTCAGCTCCGAAGAAACCACGCAAAGGAGGCGTCAGAGATATGAGGATCATTGCAAGGACAGACCCCGGCAAGGTGCGCAAAAGCAACCAGGACTCCTATGCCGCGGGCGAGTTCCGCAACGGTGTCTCCTGGGCCGTCGTATGTGACGGCATGGGCGGCAACGTCGGCGGGAACATCGCCAGTTCCACTGCTGTCCGGTCCATCTCCGAACGGATCACCACCGCCTACCGGGAGAACATGAGTTCTTCCTCCATCCGAAATCTGCTGGTGACCGCCATCACCAATGCCAATTTCGAGATCTTCGATATGGCTTCCGCCAACCCGGAACTCGCCGGGATGGGGACCACCGTCGTCGCCGCCATCATGGATGAATCGAACATCTATGTGGCCCACGCGGGGGACAGCCGTGCCTATATCATCAGCAAATCGTCCATCCGGCAGATCACCCGGGACCACTCTCTCGTTCAGAAGATGATCGAGAACGGAGAGATCACCGAGGAGGAAGCGGTGCGCCACCCCAGCAAGAACCTCATCACGAGAGCGCTGGGCGTCGACGAGAACCTTCGGATCGACTTCAATGAAGAACCCTGCGGAGAGCGGAACATGCTGCTCATCTGCACGGACGGCCTCACGAACTATGTGACGGACGAGGAGATCCATGAGACCATCCTGAAAGGCCTCAACACGGATTTTGCAAGCACCCTGGTCGATCTCGCGAACGAACATGGCGGCGGAGACAACATCACCGTCGTCGCGGTGGAGGGCTGAGTGAATGGATAATTATGTGGGAAAACGGCTCGACGGCCGCTATGAGATCCGGGAGATCGTCGGCGTCGGCGGTATGGCCGTGGTCTACAAGGCCTACGACAATATCGACGACCGCATGGTCTCTATCAAAGTCCTGAAAGATGAGTTCCTCGCCAACGAGGAATTCCGCAGACGGTTCAAAAATGAATCCAAAGCCATTGCCGTCCTGTCCCATCCGAACATCGTCAAAGTCTACGATGTCTCGCTGGGCGATAAACTCCAGTACATCGTCATGGAGTATGTGGAAGGCATCACGCTGAAAGAATATATCGAACAGCAGGGCGTCATCCCCTGGAAGGAAGCGGTCCACTTCACGACCCAGATCCTCCGGGCGCTCCAGCATGCCCACGACAAGGGCATCGTCCACCGGGACATCAAGCCCCAGAACATCATGCTGCTCGAGAACGGAAGCATCAAGGTCACCGACTTCGGCATCGCCCGGTTCTCCCGCGGCGAGACCCGCACCATGACGGAAGCGGCCATCGGCTCGGTCCACTACATCTCTCCGGAACAGGCGAGAGGTGAGACGACCGACGACAAGGCGGACATCTATTCCGTCGGCGTCGTGCTCTATGAGATGATCACCGGCCGCCTTCCCTTCGAGTCGGACAGCGCGGTGTCGGTCGCCATCATGCAGGTCCAGAACGAGGCGACCCCGCCCCGTGAGATCAACCCGCAGATCCCGCTCGGCCTCGAGCAGATCACGCTCCACGCCATGGAGAAGAGCACCGCGAACCGGTACCAGTCTGCCGCCGAGATGCTCCTCGACCTCGACGAGTTGAAACGCAACCCGTCCATCAAATTCGACTACACCTACTTTGTCGATAAAGAACCGACCAAATTCATCAACCGCGAATCGGTGACCGGAGGCGTCTACGGCGCCGGCGCTCCCAATGTGGGCGGCGGTTCCTCGGGCGGCGCAAACCCGGTCATCCCGGAACGGAAGGAAGCCCGGCCGGGCAATGTGAGACGCAACATCGGCATCGGGGTCGGCATCGGCATCGTGGCCGCCATCATCGCGGTCCTCGTCTTCCTTCGTCTCTTCACCGACGTCCTCGGCGGCAGCGACCTGACCGTTCCGAATTTCGTCGGAAAGATCTATGCCGAAGAGATCGACGGCAACGAGCGGTATGAAGACTTTGAATTCGACATCACCTACGTCTCCTCGACGACCGCGGCCGAAGGCGAGATCATCAAACAGGATCCCGTTTCAGGCACGAAGGTCCGCAAGGGCCAGACCATCAAACTGGAAGTCGTCTCCAAGGGGACGATGGCCGAGATCCCGAAGATCTACGGCAAGACCCTCATCGAGGCCAGCGAGATGCTCCAGACCGAAGGGTTCACGAACCTGAAGGCAGAGACCGAATTCTCCGCCACGGCGACACCGGGCACCATCCTCCGTTCCGACCCTGCCGAGGGCACGGAAGCGGATACCTCGGAGACCATCCTTCTGATCGTCGCCACCGATGAGAGCGATGAAAAAGTCAGTGTTCCCGACGTCATCGGGATGAACTACTACAACGACAAATCCTCGGTCGAGCAGTTCTTCACGAAGCAGGGCCTCAAAGTGGGCTCCGTCACCGAGAAGGACTCGATCGAAGACAAAGGCACCATCATCGAACAGAGTGTCCGCAGCGGCATGAAAGCCAACAAGGGCACTGCCATCAACCTGACGGTCAGCTCCGGCTCCGGCGCGCAGAAGACCGGCCGCGTCAACATCACTCTGCCGAACACCGGCACCACGCAGACGCTCCGCGTCTATGTGGCCAACGAACTCCAGAAGAGTTCCGAGGTCCTGCTGAACGGCCGCGGCTACAGCGCGGAGATCAGCGGAAACGGCACCGACGTCCCCGTCGACATCTATATCGGCGAGACCAAGGTCTACGATGCCAAGGCGGACTTCACCCGCAGCACCGTCCCGCTGACCGACGTCAACACCTACCCGTATGCGTCCGAGTCGACGACTTCCGCGAACGGCGGGTTCATCCTGCCCTGGTGATCACATGACAACACTTACCGGAACCATTGTGAAAGGGATCGGCGGCTTCTATTATGTAGAGGCCGCCGACGGGATTTATGAATGCAGGGCCAGAGGCGTCTTCCGCAACGACGGAGTGACCCCGCTGGTCGGCGACCGCGTCTCCATCACGGTCAATGACGGGGACACGGAGAACACGATCGACGAGATCTTCGAGCGAAAGAATGAACTGCGGCGCCCGCCGGTCGCGAACATCGACCGCGTGATCATCGTGGTGGCCAGCAAGGAACCGCGTCCGAATCCGCTCGTCATCGACCGTCTCACGGCCATCGCCGTCCGCAAGGGGATCGAGCCGGTCATCGTGCTCAACAAGGCCGACCTCAAAGACGTCTCGGACCTCAAAGAGACCTACGAGAAGACGCCGTTCCCCGTGGTCATCACCAACGGGCTGACCGGCGAGGGGACCGAAGAGCTGAAAGCGCTGCTCCGGGGAAAGACCTGCGCCTTCACCGGAAACTCCGGCGTCGGAAAAAGCACGCTCTTGAACGCGCTCGACCCGACCCTCGACCTCGCGACGGCGGAGATCTCCCGCAAATTGGGGAGAGGACGCCATACGACGAGAGAGTGTACGCTCATGAAGGTGTGCGGCGGTTACGTCGTCGACACGCCGGGCTTCGCGTCGCTGGAATTCGCCCGCGACGAACTGGTCCTGAAAGAGGATCTCGAAGACTGTTTCCCGGAGTTCGAACCGTACATCGCGAACTGCCGGTTCCACCCGTCCTGCGCCCATATGAACGACAAGGGCTGCGCCGTGACCGCGGCCGTCGAGGAGGGGCTCATCGCCGAATCGCGCTACCGCAGCTACCGGGCGATGTACGAAGAGGTCAAAGATCTCGAGGCGTGGCAGTTGAAAACTTCAAAATAACTTGTGTTCAATTTGTTTCTGCGTTATAATTAGCCGAAACAATGCAGTGACCTGTCGGAAAAGAGGGATCGCATTGAAACAGAAAGGCAAAAAGGGCAAAGGTTTCGGCCGGCTGTTTGCCGGTCCGGACGAGTCTGTCCGCATGCCTTCCAGACGCTCCCGTTCCGACCCGGAGATCGAGTCCGATGAGATCGAGACCCCGGAAGACATCCTCGCGAAGTACGGAAAGTACCTCGATGAGGACGGAGTCCCGTTCAAGGGCATCAACCCGAAGCCGAAGTACTATGTGGTCCCGAAGGAACAGCCGCTCGAAGCGGCGCCCGTCGAAGAACCACCGAAACCGGCACCGCCGATCGTCCACCAGATCAAGACGACCCCGGCGCCTCCGCCGAAGCCGGAACCGGGACCGATCCCCAGGAAAGTCATTGTGAGAAAAAAGGCGCCGAAGAAGGTCGTCGTGCGGAAACGCGCGAGGCCGGAACCGCCGGCACCGAACGTCATCAGGGTCGTCGTGAAAAAAGCGGCGAAACCGGTGAAAGTCAAAATCAAAGTGAAACGATAAATCGGAGGACCGAATTACCATGACCGTTACAGAACTTCGCGCGGTACTGGATCTTGCCACCAAGAGCCTGGCCGCTGTTACAACGGAATTACGCGTCGAGATGAAGGATGTTCCGAAGGCCGTCGACCTTCTGATCATCCGGAACCTCAGCATGACTGCGGAAGGAGTCAACTCGGACGACGCTGCTCTGAGTGCAGCGATCGGGGAGACCTTCGCACAGAAGCGCACGCTTCTGGAAGAGGTCACCGCGCCCCGCGTCCTTCCCGTCGACTCGCTCTGGGACCCGGCAGGTCCGGAGGAGTACGCCGCCAAACTGGCGGAGATCGACGAAAAAGAACATGAGAATGCCGACGCCTACAGCCTGCGCCAGATCGTCCTCGCGGGCCTCAAGGGCATTGCCGGCTTTGCCTGGGAAGCGTACCAGATCGGCTATGAAGATGAGGGCATCGACCCGTTCCTGCAGAGAGTCCTGCAGCGGACCCTGAAGTATACCCTCAGTGTCGGTCTGCTCTTCAATCTCTCGATGGAAGTCGGCGGCTTCGGCTACCGCTCCATGGGCCTTCTCGACAACGCCCGCATCGAACGTTACGGTTCTCCGAAACTGACCAACATCGAACTCGGTGTCCGCACCAAACCGGGCATCCTGGTCTGCGGCTCCGACATGCGCGCCCTCGAATGTCTGCTCGAGCAGACGCAGGGCACCGGCGTCGAAGTCTATACCCATGACGAACTCATGTCGGCCCACTGCTATCCGCAGCTGACCGGTCTCGACCATTTCGCCGGCAACTACGGCGGATCCATGGCGAGCCAGAAGTCCGACTTCACCTATTTCCGCGGCCCCGTCGTCGTGACCGGCGGCGCGCTCGAGGAACCGGCGGAGGCCTATGCCGACCGCATCTACACGACCGGCGTCTCCGGTTTTGCCGGCGTCCCGCACCTCGTCACCGACAACGAAGGCGTCACGGACTTCTCCGCTGTCATCGAGCAGGCAAAGACCTGTGAAGCTCCGACCGAACTGAGAAAGGGCGAGGTCGTCACCGGCTTCGGCCACGACCAGCTCTATACGATGGGTGAGATGCTGACCGGCGCCATCGAGGACGAGTCGATCGCCAAGATCATCACCCTCATCGGCACGGACGGCGCCGACCCGGCCCGTTCCTATGCGTCCGAACTGGTCGCTTCGCTCCCGAAGAACTCGATCGTCATGACCGACGGCCCTGTCAAGTTCCGGTTCAACGATCAGTACCTCGGCACGCTTCGCGGCATGCCCCGCACCATGGATATCGGTGCCATCAGCGACACCTACTCCTTCTGCATGGAGGCCCTGAAGCTCCAGGCCGACCTCGGCAAATACGACATCAACGGCGTGCCGATCTCCTATGTCGTCTCGCTCGGCGATGAACGGGCGATGACCGCTCTTCTGACCCTCATCTACATCGGCGCCAAGAACATTACGGTGTTCCCGGCCTATCCCGATTACATGACCGACAGCATCGTCGGTGTCTTCGAGAAGAACTTCGGTCTCCGGACCGCGAAGACCCCTGCGGAAGACGTGGAGAGCTTCTTTGCGAAGAAGACCGTCAGCTCCGACGGCCCGATCGACCCCGAGATGCTCATCATCGACATCATCGAGAAGTACCCGGATGCCGCTCAGGTCCTCATGAACTGCGGCATGAGCTGCGTCACCTGCGGCGCCGCTCTCTATGAGTCTCTCTCCGAGGCCTGCATGGTCCACGGACTCGACCCCGAAGACGTCAAAGAAGTCCTCGACCACGAACTGGGACTTGTCGAAGACTGAGGTTTCGTGTACAATAAACTGTATTCATAATTTCTTCATATTCGAGAAAGTACAGTCACACAAACAGGTCTTGCCTGGTTAGGAGAGAAATGACCATGAAAAAGACGATGAAAAAATTCATCGCAGCACTCGTTGCGGTTTTGACGCTGGCCGCCATGCTCAGCATGTCCTCGTTCGCGGCGACCCGGACCAATGTCCGCCAGTACACGTATTACACCGTCCTCGGTGACAGTGTCGCGGCGGGGTATTCCCATCCCGGATACGACATGAACCACGACTACAACAAGACGGAGTGGAACCTGGTCCCCGGGACCTATCCGGCGATCGTCGGGAAGGCCGTCAAAGCCAAGACCATCCGCCAGCTCGCGCACAGCGGCTACCGGACCACCGACCTTCGGGCACTGCTCTATAACGATTACAACGGCGACGGCATGAGCCCGCTGCGTCTTCCGTCCTGGAACAATGACGAGCGCCACCTCAACGTCGACCAGCTGAACGTTCTGCGGAAAAACTTCCAGAACTACATCAAAAAGTCAAAGCTCATCACCGTGAACATCGGCGTCAATGACGGGACCCAGCCTCTTCTGATCGCGGTCGAGACCGTTCAGAGAGATCTCGGCATCTTAGGCAACGAGGCCCTGGCCTTCCTGAACCCGTTCACACTGCTCCAGGAGACGCTCAACAACATGGCGCTCCTCGGCACCGACCTCGAGTTCTACGCGGCGCTGGCCCAGGCACAGCTGACGGCGACCCGGACGTTCCCCGAGAACTTCGACGCCATCATGTACCGCATCCACGAACTGAACCCGTCGGCGAAGGTCGTCGTAGTCGGTCTCTACCATGCGTCCGAGAACGAGACGCTCCCGCAGGGCGGCTTCGGCATCCCGATCGGCGAGGTCCTCGGCAATATGTACCGGCAGTTCAACGACTATATGCAGAACGGCTGTCCGTACAGAGACTGGTACACCTATGTCGACGTCTGGGGCATCAGTTCCCATATGAACGACCCGTCGTCTCCGCTGTACCGTGCCGACAGCCATCCGACGCTGACCGGCCATGGCCAGATAGCGGACAGGATCCTCGCGGTGCTTCCGACGAAAAAGTAAACAGCAGATCAAAAGACCTCCGAACTCGGTTCGGAGGTCTTTTTTGCGGTCATTATTTGAGATATTGCTGATAGGCGTCGACAGCGAGACGGTCGCACCGCTCGTTTTCCGGGTGGCCGGCGGGGCCTCTGACCCACTCGATGGTCACCTCGTGTTTGGCGGGCTCCTCGAGGAGTTCTTCCCAGAGGTCGGGGTTCAGAGCCGGCTTTTTGTCTTTTTTGCGCCAGCCGTTCTGCCGCCAGCTTTCCGCCCAGCCCTTCGTGATGCCGTTGCAGAAGTACTGGGAGTCGGAGTAGATGATGAGCCTGCAGGGCTTTTTGAGGGCCTTCAGGCCCACGAGGACGGCCGTCAGCTCCATGCGGTTGTTGGTGGTCTCCGGATCTCCGCCGGAGAGTTCCTTTTCGATGCTGCCGTAGCGCAGGATGGCACCGTAGCCGCCGGGACCGGGGTTCCCGGAACAGGCTCCGTCGGTATAGAGTTCCACAAGTGGTAGATCGCCCATAAAACAGGCCCCTTTCTGACAGGAAAGTCGCGTTCGCTCTTATAATAGTAACACTTGAGAGCCGGGAAAAAAAGTGTATAATTTATTGTGAGATAGTTTGACATATGCCCAAAAGGGCATTACAATGTTCTCTCGCTCTATTATTTATATATAAACGCGGATGGGCACGGCAATATGACATCCGGCGTTTGCATAGATCGCAAAAACCCATTACTAAAGGAGAATTTATGCCCAGCAAAAAAAATACCAAAAACTACCGGCGGCGGAGCGCGTCTAAAAAAGACAGCGGAACGTTCCAGCTGCCGCTCAAAGTCTCGTTCCTCGGCGGTCTCAACGAGATCGGCAAGAACATGACCCTGTTCGAGTACGATGGCGATATGGTCATCCTCGACTGCGGTCTCGCGTTCCCGGAACCCGAGATGCTCGGTGTCGACATCGTCATCCCGGACTTCACCTACGTGGAACGCAATAAGGACAAGATCAAAGGCATCCTCATCACGCACGGTCATGAGGACCACATCGGCGGCCTCGCATACCTGCTGAAAGTCGTCAACAAGCCGGTCTACGGCACACCGCTCACCATCGGCCTCATCAAGGGCAAGCTGGAAGAGCACGGCATCCTGAACAGTGTCCGTCTCCATGAGATCGAGGCGGGCGACCGGTTCAAACTCGGAAAGTTCGATGTGGAGGCCATCCACGTCAACCACTCTATCCCGGATGCCCTGGCGTTTGCCCTGACGACCGACGTCGGAACGGTCATCCACTCCGGCGACCTCAAGATCGACACCACTCCGGTGGACGGCCGCATGATCGACCTCGCCCGGTTCGCGGAACTGGGGAAGGAAGGGGTCCTCTGCTACTTCGCGGACTCCACCAACGCGGTCAAGCCCGGTTACTCCGCCAGTGAATCCTCGGTCGGCGACAGCTTCGACCGGCTCTTCAAGGCGGCCGGCGACCGGCGTGTCATCGTCGCCACCTTCGCGTCCAACATCCACCGCGTCCAGCAGGTCGTGAACCAGGCGGTCGCCACCGGGCGGAAAGTCGCCCTGAGCGGCCGGAGCATGGAACACGTCATGGCCGTCGGTCAGGAACTCGGGTACCTCGATGTGCCCGACGGACTCATCATCCCGCTCGACCAGATCTCCCGTTACCCGGACGACCAGCTGGTGCTCATCACCACCGGCAGCCAGGGCGAGCCGATGTCGGCGCTGTCCCGCATGGCATTCTCGGACCACCGGAAAGTCCAGGTCACGCCGAACGACTACGTCATCATCTCCGCCACCGCCATCCCCGGCAACGAGAAGATGGTCGGCCGTGTCGTCGACGAGCTGATGAAACTGGGGGCCGAAGTGGTCTACGAGCGCATGTACGAGATCCACGTCTCCGGCCATGCCAACCAGGAAGAACTCAAGATGATGCTCGGTCTTATCAAACCGAAGTACTTCGTACCGGTCCACGGTGAGCAGAAGCATCTTCAGAAACATAAAGAACTCGCGGAAAAGATGGGCATCCCGTCCGGGAACATCATCATCACGGACATCGGCCGCACCATCGAAGTCTCCGAAGACGAGCTGAAGATCGCCGGCACCGTCCCGGCGGGCCGCGTCTTCGTAGACGGCATCGGCGTCGGAGACGTCGGCAACGTCGTCATGCGGGACCGGAAACGTCTGGCGGAGGACGGCATCATCACGATCGTCGTCGCCATGGACCGTGTCGGCGGGAACGTCGTGTCCGGTCCGGACATCATCACCCGCGGTTTCGTCTATGTACGGGAGTCCGAAGACCTGATCATGGATTCCCAGGAAGCAGCCATGTGGGCCATCGAGAACTGTCTCGACAACGACATCCGCGACTGGTCCACCATCAAACAGCGCGTTCGGGACGAAGTGTCCCGGGTGGTCTATGACAAGACCAAGCGCAGTCCGATGATCCTTCCCATCATCATGGAGGTATGACCTTTTGACTATCGTCTCTTATGTTCTGGCGTTCCTGATCCTTCTGGCCGCCACAGCATCGACACTGATCCTGTACACCTTCAACCATCTTTACGGGATCATTCAGTTCGGCATCGTTCTCGCGCTGATCATCGCGTACTTCATTTTCTGGTACTCGAAGCGGCGCTATTACAACACGGTCATCCGCTCGGCGGAGAAGTACTTCGAGTCCCACGGGGGCGCGGAGAGCTATCCCATGCCCGTGGCCGTGGTCGGGAAAAACGGCAATATCGTCTGGTACAACGACCTCTTCCGGGTGACCATGATGGGGAACAACCTCATCACGTCCGGCAAGATCAGCGAGTTCATCGGCGATGTGCCCTATGAGGAGGTCTGCCAGCGCAACGGCGGCCTGGACCTCGAATTCGGCGGACGCATGTACACGGTCTACGCCGGAGAAATGGATGAGAAGACCGGTTCGGCCTGTTTCTTCTTCCTCGACAACACCGAGCTCAAGCGGGACGCCGGAGAATACCGGCAGTCCAAGCCCTGTGTCCTCTATATGAGACTCGACAACCAGGAAGACGTGTATCGCCACTACAAGAGCAGTGAATGCGAGGCCATCTCGTCCGGCATCGAGAACATCTTCGAGACCTGGGCGGCAGGGTATCCCTGTATCATGAAGAAACTCAGCTCCGACCGCTACTACGTCATCATGGAAGAGCGCGGCCTCCAGGAGATCATGGAGAAGAAGTTCGACATCCTCAAGAAGGTGCGCGAATACAAGTTCGGCGAAAGCTTCGTCGAAATGACCGTTTCCATCGGCGCCGGGCGCGGCCGCTCTCTGCCGGAGAGCGACAGCTATGCCATGGCGGCACTGGAAATGTCCCAGTCCCGCGGCGGCGACCAGGCGACGGTCAGCACGGACGGCAACCTCGAGTTCTTCGGCGGTCTGGTCGGCCGGACCACGACCTCGAGCCGCGTCAAGTCCCGGATCATGGCGTCGAACCTCGCCGAACTCATCCGGAAGTCCGATATGGTCTTCGTGACCGGCCACCGGTTCTCCGACCTCGATTCCGTCGGGTCCTGCATCGGTGTCACCGAGTTCGCGAAAGTCGTGGGCCGTCCCAGTTTCGTGCTGCTGAACCGGCAGAAGAGCCTGGCGCCGTCCCTCATCGAACACTACATCGACAAGACGGGCAACGACATCTTCGTCAACGACAAAGGTGCCGAGTCCCTGATGCGGGGCAAGCGCTGTCTGTGCATCGTCTGCGATACACACCGGCCGGGTTCCCTGGAATACCCCGAACTCATGGACAAGTTCGACGCGGTGGCCATCATCGACCACCACCGGAGAACGACCAACATCATCGAGGGCGCCGATCTCTACTACACGGAGCCCAACGCGTCGTCGGCCTGTGAGCTCGTCACGGAGCTGCTCCAGTACATCCCCGTACAGTCCAACATCAGCCCGGTCAGCGCCAACGCGCTGCTCTCCGGCATCATGCTGGACACCCGGAATTTCGTCCTCGGAACGGGCGTGCGGACCTTTGAGGCCGCCGCCTGGCTGAAGGGCGCCGGGGCCGACACCGTGATGGTCAAACAGCTCTTCTCGAACAGCATCGACAACTACAAGGCCAAGGCCAAGATCCTCAGCACCGCGACACAGTACAAAGACTGCGCGATGGCCGTCTCCACGGAGGTCTATCCGGAGATGCGCATCATCGCCTCCCAGGTCGCGGACGAACTGCTGAGCGTCACCGGCGTCAAGGCGTCCTATGTCCTCTTCGAAGAGGACGGCAGCGTCTTTGTCTCGGCCCGGTCGCTGGGCGATATGAACGTCCAGTGGATCATGGAACGTCTCGGAGGCGGCGGCCACTTCACGATGGCGGCGGCCCAGATGACGGACACCCATGTGCCGGAGGTCATCGATCAGCTGAAAGCCTACATCGATGAGTACCTCGAAATGGAATAAGCAACAGAAGGGGAAAAAACAATGAAAGTCATCCTGAAAGCGGACGTCAAAGGCCTTGGGAAAAAGGGCGACATGGTCAACGCATCTGACGGCTATGCCCGCAACTTCCTGCTGCCGAAGAACCTGGCGGCGCCGGCCGATGCCCAGAACGTCACCGAAATGAAGAATGCAGCTGCGAGCAAGCAGTTCAAATATGACACCGAGAAAGCGGCGGCCGAAGCCAATGCCGCGCGCCTGAACGGCCAGATCCTGGAGTTCAAAGCGAAAGCCGGCGCCGGCGGGAACATGTTCGGCTCTGTCACGTCGAAGGACATCGCGCAGAAGATCCGCACCGATTACAGCATCAGTGTCGACAAGCGGAAAGTCAGCGCCCCCGAGATCAAAGCGTTCGGGACCTACGACGCCGCGGTCAAACTCTTCCAGGGTGTGGAAGCGACCGTGAAAGTCAAAGTGACAGAAGAGTGAACCGCAGAAAAGACTGAAAGAGGAGGAAACGCGCCATGGCAGAAGCTTTTGTCCCGGACGGGATGAATTTGCCCTACAGCCTGGAGGCGGAGCGCGCCGTACTGGCCTGCCTGCTTCTGGACCCCGACTGCCTCGACCGTATTCAGGCAAGCGGCTTCCGCACGGAGTTTTTCTACCGGCAGGAGCACAAGGCCATCTATAACGCCATGCTCTCCATCGATGCCCGCAGCGACGTCGTCGAACCCGTTGCCGTCATCACGGAACTGCAGGAATCGAGCCAGTTCGGCGACCCGTCTGCCGTGCGGCAGTACATCCGGGAACTCGCCGACCTGCTCCCGTCGACCCAGAACGCGGAGTCTTACGCGAAGGTCGTCGAGGACAAGTTCATGAAGCGGAGCCTCATCGACACCGCCAATGAGATCCTGGAGGAAGCCAGGGGAGACACCGAAGAAGCCGACATGATCCTCGACTCCGCGGAGCAGAAGATCTACAATATCCGTCAGGGCAAGAACACCGGCGCCGCGTCGCGCTTCGGTGACATCCTGCTCGACAAAGTCGTCCCGCACCTCACGAACCTGTCGGGACCGGACCGGGAGAAATATCTCGGAACGCCGACGGGCTGGGGAGAGCTGGACTCCATGATCTCCGGACTCAACCGGTCCGACCTCATCATCGTCGGCGCCCGCCCCGCCATGGGTAAGACCAGTTTTGCCCTGAACATGGCGGCCAACATCGCCAAAAAAGGCCGAAAGGTCCTGTTCTTCTCCCTGGAAATGACCAAGGAGCAGCTCGCGGAACGTGTCATCTCCATGGAGGCGCGCATCCACGGCCAGAAGATGAGGAACGGCCGCCTGTCGCCGACGGACTGGACCAACTTTTCCACCGTCGCGGGCGCGCTGCACGAGATCCCGCTGTATTTTGACGACACGTCCGGCATCACGGTCAACGAGATGAAGGCGAAGATCCGCCGCATGAAAGACATCGACGTCGTCATCATCGACTATCTGCAGCTGATGCAGTCCGGGACCAGGGTCGAATCCCGTGTCCAGGAGGTCTCGCAGATCACACGGAACCTCAAACTGATGGCGAAGGACCTCGAGGTCCCGGTCGTCGTCCTCTGTCAGCTGTCCCGTAACACGGAGCAGCGCGGCAAGGCGCACCGGCCCCAGATGTCCGACCTCAGAGAGTCCGGCTCCATCGAGCAGGACGCCGACATCGTCCTCATGCTGTACCGGGAAGAGTACTATCAGACCCCCGGCGCGGAAGAGGAGGACATGGATCGCGACGACATCAACACGGTCGAGATCATCATATCCAAAAACCGCCACGGCCCGGTCGGCTCGATCGACCTCGCGTGGAATTCCGAATACACGCTGTTCACGAGCATTGAGAAACGCGAAGACAGCGTCGGATTATAACAACGATACCGAATGGGACAGGAGGAAGCCGTCATGCAGCACAGCGAAGTTCTGTCCCATGTCATTTCTACACTGAAGCGTTACGGGATGCTTCCCGCGAAGACCGCCGTCCTGGCAGGTTTTTCCGGAGGAGCCGACTCGGTGACGCTTCTTTCTGTTCTGCACGAACTCTCGCAGGGCGCGGGCGATGTACCGGCGTTCCCTCTGTTCGCCTGTCATGTCCACCACGGCATCCGCGGCGCGGAGGCCGACCGGGATGAACAGTTCTGCCGGGCCTTCTGTGAGGAACGGGGCATCCCGTTCTATGCCCTCCATGCCGACGTGCCGAAACTCGCGGAGGAGAGCGGAGAGTCCCTCGAGACCTGCGGCCGGAAGGTGCGCTACGGTTTCTTCGAGGAGGTCTCCGACCGGATCCTCCGGCAGCACCCGGACCTGTCCGGGGTGCGCGTTGCCACCGCCCACACGGCGTCGGACAACGCGGAGACCGTCCTCTTCCACCTCGCGCGCGGCACCGGCCTCGCGGGTCTGACCGGCATCCCGCCGGTGCGCGGCAGCATCATCCGGCCGCTGATCGACCTCGGCCGCGAGGACATCGAGGATTACTGCGCGGAACTCGGTCTGACCTACATGACCGACAGCACCAATGACGACGTCTCGTACGCGAGGAACCGCATCCGGCACGAAGTGCTGCCCGCCCTTGAAGCGATCCATCACGGCGCGACGGAGCACATCGCCAAAACGGCTGCGACACTGCAGCGGGACGCGGACTGCTTCGATGAGCTCTCGGAACGGCTTCTGAGCCGCTGCAGGCGGGGAGAGGACACCCTCGACGTCTCCGTTCTCCGGGAAGCGCCGGACGCGGTCCTCATCCGCACGCTGGCCCTCGCCATGAAAGAGTACTCCGGCGTGTCCGCGGAACAGCGTCACCTCGAAGACTTCCTCACGTGGATCCGGGCCGGCGAGAAGTTCAAACAGATGCAGGTTCCCGGCGGCGCGTTCGTCACTCTGGCAGGGGACAAACTGCTCTTCCACTGGCCAAAAGAGGAGGAAGAGACCGTCACCCGGACCTTCCGGAAAACGGTCACGATGGCGGAGCGTCTCGAATATGTTTCCGATACACCGACGCCGGTCACCGTGCGCCTGACGAAGCGGAATACGGCTCTGCCCAATTTCGACGCTTACCTGTTGGAAAATTCCCTTATTTATGATAAAATAGACTTCAATTTTGTACTGCGGACCCGGCAGCCCGGCGACACGTTCGCTCCGAAGGGCAGAGGGGTCACAAAAAAACTGAAGACCCTGTATCAGGAAGCCGGTGTCTCTGCCGACAAGCGGGCAGACCGGATCATCCTGGAGCAGGACGGGCAGATCGCCTGGCTCGAAGGATTCGGCGCAGCCGAGGGATTCGCCCCGAACGAAACCGACCGATATGTATGGACTGTGGAGGTATTACGATGAATGATCTGGAATATCGCGTCAAAGGCGTACTGATATCTGAAGAAGAAGCGAAAGAGATCGTCGCAAAACTCGGCAAACAGATCTCGAAAGACTATGCGGGGAAGAACCTCGTCCTGGTCAGTGTCCTGAAGGGCGCCGTCGTCTTCATGGCAGACCTCATGCGCGCCATCGACATCCCGCTGTCCATCGACTTCATGGTCGTCTCCAGCTACAACAAGACCGAGAGCACCGGCACCGTCAAGATCATCAAGGACCTTGATACGGACCTCACCGGCAAGGACATCCTCATTGTCGAGGACATCCTCGACACCGGCCGCACGCTGGCCTCTCTTCTGCAGATCCTGAAGATGCGGAACCCCGCCTCTCTGAAGATCTGCACCTTCCTCGACAAGCCGGACCGCCGGGTCTCTGACATCACCGCGGAATACATCGGCAAAGTCATCCCCGACGAATTTGTCGTCGGCTACGGCCTCGACTACGACGAGGCTTACCGGAACCTGCCGTACGTCGGCATCTACGATCCGGAAGACTGATCCTGTCTTTTTAAGTTCATCTTAGCTTTTTATCCTATACTCACTGCACTGTACTCAAGTACGCACAGAAGGAGGGCAATCCATTGCCGGACAACAACAATAACAACGGCTTCGGTCTCGGACCGGGCAATCAGGACCCGAACCAGAGAGGTTCCGTGATGGCGACCATCATGTGGATCCTCATCCCGCTGCTCCTGATCGCGTCCATGTTCTTCTCGTTCAACTCGAACGCGAACAAGACCAAGGACGAATACTACGAGGTCATCTCGTACTTCGATCAGGGAGAGGTCAAGCAGTACTCGCTCAACCTCTCGAGCGGCCGTCTCGTCTACACACTGAAAGGCGAGAAGGAAGCGCGGGCATACACGGTCCCGAATGTGGAACTCTTCGTCAACGACGTTCACGACAGTGTCCACGAATACAACAAGAAGCACCCGGACAAACCGATCAAGCAGAATTACATCGCCGGTTCGTCCCGGTCCTGGATGGTCGAGATCCTTCCGCTTCTGTTCTCCACGCTGATCATGGCGGCCATCATCATCTGGTTCATGCGGCGCATGAACAACAACATCATGGGTGATGCGCAGCGCGGCATGGGCTTCGGAAAAGCCCGTGTCAAGAAGGGCGGCGAAGAGCAGAAGACGACCTTTGCCGACGTCGCCGGCGCGGACGAAGAGAAGGAAGAACTCCAGGAGATCGTCGAATTCCTGAAGGACCCGAAGAAGTACGACGCCCTCGGCGCCCGTATCCCGAAAGGCGTCCTGATGGTCGGCCCTCCCGGTACCGGTAAAACGCTCCTCGCGCGTGCCACGGCCGGCGAGGCGGGCGTCCCGTTCTTCTCCATCTCCGGTTCCGACTTCGTCGAGATGTACGTCGGTGTCGGCGCGTCCCGCGTCCGCGACCTCTTCGACCAGGCCAAGAAGAGCGCTCCCGCCATCATCTTCATCGATGAGATCGACGCCGTCGGCCGCCACAGAGGCGCCGGCATGGGCGGCGGCCACGATGAACGCGAGCAGACCCTCAACCAGTTGCTGGTCGAGATGGACGGTTTTGCCGCGAACCTCGGCATCGTCATGATCGCCGCCACCAACCGTCCCGACATCCTCGACCCGGCGCTCCTGCGTCCCGGCCGTTTCGACCGTCAGGTCACGGTCACGTACCCGGACGTCAAGGGGAGAGAGGCCATCCTGAAGATCCATTCGAGGAACAAGCCTCTGGGCCCGGACGTCGACCTCAACGTCATCGCACGGTCGACCGCCGGCTTCACCGGCGCGGACCTTGAGAACCTCATGAACGAATCGGCTCTCCTCGCCGCCAGAAGCGGCCGGAAAGCCATCACCAACGACGACATCGAAGAGGCCACCATCAAAGTCATGGTCGGCCCCGAGAAGAAGTCCCGGAAGATGGACGACCGCGAGAAGAAACTCACGGCTTACCACGAGTCCGGACACGCTGTCACCAACTTCTTCCTGCCGCTGCTCGACCCGGTCCACCAGGTCAGCATCATCCCGCGCGGCGCGGCAGGCGGCTACACCATGTCGGTCCCCGTTGAAGACAGGAGTTACATGAGCAAGAACGTCATGCTCGAGAACCTTGTCACGCTGCTCGGCGGCCGTGTGGCGGAAGCCCTCATCATGGGCGACATCTCCACCGGTGCCTCCAACGACATCGAGAGAGCGACCAACCTCGCGAAGTCCATGGTCACGAAGTACGGTATGAGCGACAAGCTCGGCACCGTCATGTACGGTTCCAGCAACAACGAAGTCTTCCTCGGCATGGACTACGGCCGTGCCAGAGACTATTCCGAAGCGACGGCTGCCGCCATCGACAAGGAAGTCTACGACATCATCAGCAAGGCTTACGCTGAAGCGGAACGCCTGCTCACCGAGCACAAGGATCTGCTCCACAAGCTCGCCCAGTATCTGATCGTCAACGAGAAGATCGACGCGCCGGAGTTCCAGAAGCTCATGAACGACCCGGCCTTCGCGCCGCTGCCGGCAGACTTCGACTTCGAGAATGCCAAACTCCCGGAAGGGTCTTCCTATGTGGATGAGGTCCGTGAGACCGCCGACGCTTCCAAAGCCCTGTCCCGCAACGCGGTGAAAGAGGCGATGGAAGACGGTGCATCCATGACCGAAGCGGCTCAGAAAGCCTATGAGGCGATCAAAGACACGCCCGCAGAACCCGTCCCGGAAGAGGTCCCGTCCCCGGTGCCGCCCGTCGACCCGGACGACGATGACATCATCTGACAATTTTATCGGTAAAAATCACGGAGCTCCACCATCGGTGGGGCTCCGTTGCTTGACAAAACCACAAGATATGGGATAAAATACGTATTTGTGATATTGCGCAAAAGGGTAAATCTGCAAGCGTATTTTTGGAGGAAACATGGCAAAAAAGTCCACCAATTCCAATGAGACCATCCAGCAGCTGAAAGGCGCTGACCGGGTCCGGCTTCGTCCGGCGGTCATCTTCGGCTCGGACGGCATCGAAGGATGTCAGCATTCGGTCTTCGAGATCCTCTCGAACTCGATCGATGAAGCGCGGGAAGGGTACGGCGACCACATCGTCCTGACCCGCTATCTCGACAAGAGTCTCGAGGTCCAGGACTTCGGACGCGGCATCCCGATGGACTACAACGAGAATGAAAAAGAATACAACTGGAAACTCCTGTTCTGCGAGATGTATGCCGGCGGCAAGTATGACAACAACTCGAGCGCCGGCCTCTACGAGTTCTCTCTCGGTCTGAACGGTCTGGGTCTCTGCGCCACGCAGTACGCCTCGGAATGGATGGAGGCGGAAGTCTACAAGGACGGCTTCCGGTACGACGTCAAGTTCAAGAAGGGCAAACCCTCCGGGACGCTGAAAAAGGAAGAGTTCACCGGCAGGAAGACCGGGACGCGCATCGCCTGGAAACCGGACCTCGAGGTCTTCACGGACATCGACATCCCGCTCGAATACTTCCAGGACATCCTGCGCCGTCAGGCCATCGTCAACAACGGCCTCAAGTTCATCCTGAAGGACCAGATCAAGCCGGGGACCACTCCGTCCTGCTTCGAGACCTACGAGTACGTCTACGAGAACGGCATCACGGACTACCTGAAGGAGACCGCCGAGGAACAGGCGTTCACCGGGGTCCAGTTCTGGAACACCGAGACCAGCGGCCGCGACCGCGCCGACCAGGACGACTACAAGGTCGTCATCAACGCGGCGGTCTGCTTCTCGAACAAGGTCCAGATGAAAGAGTACTACCACAACTCCTCCTGGCTCGAGCACGGCGGCGCGCCGGACAAGGCGGTCCGCTCCGCGTTCGTCTCCCAGATCGACGCCTACCTCAAGCAGAACAACAAATACAACAAGTCCGACAAGAAGATCTCCTTCCAGGACATCGAGGACTGTCTCAACATCGTCATCTCGTCGTTCTCGACAAAGACCTCCTATGAGAACCAGACGAAGAAGGCCATCACCAACAAATTCATCCAGGAGGCCATGACCGACTTCTTCAAGCAGTCCCTGGAAGTCTACTTCATCGAGAACAAGATCGAGGCCGACAAGATCACCGACCAGGTGCTCGTCAACATGCGGTCCCGTGTCCGCGCGGAGACCACCCGTCAGAACCTCAAGAAGACCCTGACCGGCAGCATGGACATGTCGAACCGGGTCCAGAAGTTCGTCGACTGCCGCACGAAGGACGTCGACCGCCGCGAGGTCTTCATCGTGGAGGGCGACTCGGCTCTGGGCGCCTGCAAACAGGCGAGAGACTCCGAGTTCCAGGCCGTCATCCCGGTCCGCGGCAAGATCCTCAACTGTCTCAAAGCGGACTACAACCGCATCTTCAAGAGCGACATCATCACAGACCTCATCAAGGTCCTCGGCTGTGGCGTCGAAGTCGCGGTCAAGAAAAAGGATATGACGTCCTTCGACCTCGACAACCTGCGCTGGAACAAGGTCATCATCTGTACCGACGCCGACGTCGACGGTTACCAGATCCGGACGCTCATCCTCACGATGATCTATCGCCTCATGCCGACCCTCATCACCGAGGGCAAGGTGTACATCGCCGAATCCCCGCTCTACGAGATCCGTCACAAGGACGAGGTGTGGTTCGCGTATACTGAGAAAGAGAAGTCCGACGTTCTCGAAGAACTCGGCGACAAGAAATATACGATCCAGCGGTCCAAAGGTCTTGGTGAGAACGACGCCGACATGATGTGGCTCACCACCATGAACCCGAACACCCGCCGGCTCATCCAGATCCGTCCGACCGACGCAGAGGCCACGGCGGCGCAGTTCGACATGCTCCTCGGAGACAACCTCCAGGGCAGAAAAGAACACATCGCCTCCGACGGGCACCTGTTCCTCGACATGACGGACCTGTCGTAAAGGAGGTGGGACGAAATGGCAAAACGCACCAGGAAAGAGGCTCCGGTCGACCGCGACGACAACCCGAACGCTCACATCATGGGCGCCGGTGAGGTGGTCGAACAGCGGATCACGGACACCCTCGAGATCAACTACATGCCTTACGCGATGAGCGTCATCATGTCCCGCGCCATCCCGGAGATCGACGGCTTCAAACCGTCTCACCGGAAGCTCCTGTACACCATGTACAAGATGGGACTCCTGAACGGCCCGCGCATCAAGTCGGCGAACATCGTCGGACGCACCATGCAGCTGAACCCCCACGGCGACGCGGCGATCTACGACACCATGGTCCGACTGTCCCGCGGCTACGAGGCGCTGCTCCACCCGTATGTCGACTCGAAGGGCAACTTCGGTAAGACGTACTCGAGAGACATGTCCTGGGCCGCCTCCCGTTACACGGAAGCGAAGCTCGAAAAGATCGCCTCGGAACTGTTCCGGGACATCGATAAGGACACCGTCGACTTCGTCGACAACTACGACGCCTCCATGAAGGAGCCGACCCTGCTGCCGGTCACCTTCCCGAGCGTCCTCGTCAACAACAATGTGGGCATCGCCGTCGGTATGGCGAGCTCCATCTGCTCCTTCAACCTCCGGGAGATCTGTGAGACCACGATCGCCCTCATCAAGGACCCCGATGTCGACATCATGGACTACCTGCAGGCGCCGGATTTCCCGGGCGGCGGCATGATCATCTACGACCGGGACCAGATGGCGAACGTCTTCGACACCGGCCGGGGCGGCATCACGGTCCGCTCGCGGTACACCTACGACAAGAAGAACCACTGCATCGACATCACGGAGATCCCGCCGACCACCGTGTCCGAGGCCATCATCGACAAGATCATCGAGAAGGCCAAGGCCGGACAGCTCCGGGAGATCGCGGACATCCGCGACGAGACCGACAAGAACGGTCTCAAGATCACGATCGATGTGAAGCGCGGGACCGACCCCGACAAACTCATGCGGAGACTCTACAAGATGACTCCGCTCGAAGAGGCGTTCCCCTGCAACTTCAACGTGCTCATCGCCGGCATGCCGAAAGTCCTCGGCGTCAAGGAACTGCTCCTCGAGTGGATCGCCTTCCGGGAAGAGTGTGTCCGCCGCAGAGTCTACTTCGACCTGCAGAAGGCGAAGGACCGCCTGCACCTGTTGCAGGGCCTCGAAAAGATCCTGCTCGACATCGATAAAGCCATCAAGATCGTCCGCGAGACCGACGAGGAAGCCGAGGTCGTGCCGAACCTGATGATCGGCTTCGGCATCGACGAGATCCAGGCCGAGTATGTCGCGGAGATCAAGCTGCGCCACCTGAACCGGGAGTTCATCCTGAAGCGGTTGAAGGACGTCGAAGACCTGCAGAAGCAGATCGAAGACCTCGAAGACACGCTGAAGCGCCGCAGCCGCATCAAGAAGATCATCGTCGAAGAGCTGAAGGACGTCATCAAGAAGTACGGCCAGCCCCGCAAGTCCGAGATCATCTACGCGATGGATCTCATCGAGGACGAGGAAGAGGAAGAGGTCGTCTCCGACGCCCCCTGCACCATCTTCTACACGAATGCCGGCTACTTCAAGAAGATCAGCCCGCAGTCCCTGCGCATGAGCGGGGAACAGAAGCTGAAGGACGGAGACTCCATGCAGCAGGTCGTCGAGACCACGAACGACCTCGAACTGCTGTTCTTCTCCGACCGCTGCCAGGTCTACAAGTCCCGCATCGACGACTTCGAGTACACGAAGGCCTCGGTCCTTGGCGACTACGTGCCGACCGTCCTCGAGTTCGAGGAGGGGGAGAACGCCGTCTACATGGCGATCACGAAGAAGTACAAGGGCTACATGATCTTCGTCTACGAGAACGGAAAGGTCGCCAAGGTCGAGATGTCGCAGTATGACACCAAGACCCGCCGTAAAAAGCTCCTGAAGGCCTATTCCGACAAGGCTCCGCTCGCCGGGGCGATCTACGTCGAAGAGGATAAAGACCTCATCCTGACCGCTTCCAGCGGCCGTATGCTGCTGATCAACACGGCTGTTCTCACCGCCAAGACCACGAAGAACACCCAGGGTGTCTCGGTCATGCGGCTCAAGAAGGGCCAGCGGGTCATGGGCGTCCGCCTCTACGAGGAGGGCGAGTTCAACAAACCGTCCCGCTACCGCACGAAATCTCTGCCGGCGCTCGGCGCTCTGCCCAGCGCGGAAGACACGGAAGGCGACCAGTTGATGTTATAACAAAAAGTCCCGCTGTTTTGCGGATTTCTCCTTGCATTACAGCGGGCTTTATGCTATTATTCTAAAGCTTTCTATTAATTTTTATTTGGAGGAACCAACATGACAGGTTTACAGATGGCATTTGCGATCGTACTCATCGTCCTCGGCATTCTCATTACCGTCGTCATTCTGCTTCAGAAGAACCGTGAAGCGGACGCTTCTGCCATGACCGGCCAGAGCAGCGCCCAGATGAACGACAATAAATTCTTCGACAAGACCAGCGGCCACGCCAAAGACGACACCCTGGCGAACATCACGAAAGTCCTTTCCGTCATCTTCGTCATCATCGCTGTCGGCTACACGCTGTTCATGCAGTTCCACGGCTAAAGTTATCCTTGACTTTGGCAATGATCTTTATTAATATATAACAGTCGCCTGAGGGCGGCTGCGATATATACTCCATTAGCTCAGTTGGCAGAGCACTTGACTTTTAATCAAGGTGTCCGGGGTTCGAATCCCCGATGGGGTACCAACAGAAAGGGACATCCATACGGATGTCTCTTTCTGTTTCCCCGGAGGGGATTCGAACCCTTGGGCTGCGCTGTAAAGCAAACAGCCCTGTGGGCTGTTTGTAGGTGCAGGAGCTGCGGCAGCAGCTCGGTGCGGTTTTCGCAAAGCGAAAAACGCGTCGAATCCCCGATGGGGTAAGCAATAGAGTTTTGCGGCAGCAGCTCGGAGCGGTATCGCGGACGGTCAGAAACATAGTCGTCTCGCTCGCTTGGAGCGCTTCGCGATACTCCTTGTTTCTTCCTGCTCAACAGCCTTGCTTTATCTGCCGCAGGCAGCGCAAGTCTGTGAGCCAAATCCCCGATGGGGAATACGTCGAGTTTTCGCTTTTCTTTTGTGTTATAATACTCCCAGTAAATCGCGGAGGGAAACCGTATGTTTCGAGAGATGAGACGGCCGAAACAGGCCATGACAGAAGAGGAGTGCATCGCGCTCCTGAAAGAGTCCAAACGAGGCGTCATTTCCGTTACAGGAGATGACGGGTACCCTTACGGGACCTACATCAACCACTACTATGATCCGGAGTCCGGGAAGCTCTATTTCCATGGCGGAAAGGTCGGCCATCGCATCGACGCTTTCCGCAGGGACAGCAAAGCGTCCTTTACCTGCATCGATGACGGTGTGCAGATGGACGGGGAATGGTTCCTTCGTTTCAGAAGTGTTGTGGTCTTCGGACGCATCGAAGAGGTGGAAGACCGGGAGGAGACCTATCGTCTGGCCCGGCTTCTCAGCTGCAAGTTCACGAACGACGAAGATTACATCGCCTACGAGATCGAACACGACGGGCCAGGGACACTTATGTATGCTCTGGTCCCGGAACACATGACCGGAAAGCGCATCAAAGAAAGGTAAGACCCATGATCTACATCGTCCGTCACGGACAGACCGAACTCAATCAGAAGAGCGTCCTGCAGGGGCGGAGCGACTACCCGCTGAACGAAGTGGGCCGGGAACAGGCGTCCGCCGTGGGCGACGCGTTCCGGGACGCCGGCATCGTCTTCGACAAAGTCTACACGAGCCCGCTGGGACGCGCGGTCGAGACCGCAGAACTGATCGCCGGCGACGCGCCGATCGACGTCGAAGAGGCGCTCATCGAGATGGATTACGGCCCCTACGAGGGCACCGATCTCCACGACCTGCCTCCCGAAGTGGAGGAGTTCTTCCGGGACTTCACCCACAACCCCGCGCCGGACGGCATGGAACAGCTGTCCGACGTCGTCGCGCGGGCCGGAGAGTTCCTCGAGCGTCTGAAGGCGGAAGCGGTCCATCGCGACATCCTGATCTCGACTCACGCCATCGCCATGAAAGGCCTCCTCGAGTACCTGACCCCGGAGTCGAACGGCGCCTACTGGTCCACCTACATCGGCAACTGTGCCGTCTATGTCACCGAATGCAACGACGGGGCGTACACCGTCCCGACAGAATGGAGCAACTGATATGAGCCTGACGATCCGCAGAGCGGAAAACAAGGATACCGCAAAGGTCCTCGACCTCCTGCACCAGGTGCTGGAAGTCCACGCGGCCCTGCGTCCCGACCTCTTCATCTCCGGGACCACGAAGTACACGGCAGAGGAGCTGCACACCATCTTCGCCGATGACAAAACGCCGGTCTGGGTCGCCGTGAATGACGATGACGCAGTCCTCGGATACGCCTTCTGCATCCTCGAAGAACCGGCCCCGTCGAACAACCTGGTCCCGCACCGCACCCTGTACATCGACGACATCTGTGTCGACGAGTCGGCCCGCGGGCAGCACGTGGCCACCAGCCTATATGAGCACGTCAAAGCGGAGGCAGAGCGCCTCGGCTGTTACAATATCACCCTCAACGTCTGGGACGGGAACACCGGCGCGGAGCGGTTCTACACCGCCATGGGCATGGAACCCCGCAAGACGATGCTGGAAGCCATTTTAGGAGAAAAAGCATGACATTACTCGAAGAAGTCCGCCGCGAATACCGCAGACAGGTGGACGAGCACTACGAAGAAAACCGGGAGGCCGCGCTGAAGATCCGCGACATCCTCGCCGACTCGCCGGTCAACTACAACGGGGTCTTTGACAAGACCGTCCACATCCCGAAAGTGTACGACCGGGAGACCATCGACCGGTTCCAGTCGATCGCCGGCACGACCCACCGCATCTTCGAAAAGGTCATCACCGCGTACCAGACCGACCCGGAGTATCGGAAACTGTTCCCGTTCCCGAAAAAACTCGAAGAGCTGATGTGCCTTCCCATCCCGTACGACAGCAAGCTCCCGATCGCCCGCTTCGACCTCTTCTACTACGAGGACACCGGGGACTTCAAGTTCTGCGAGATCAACACGGACGGAACCGCCGCCATGGTCCGGGACCTCGAGTACCGCAAGGCGCTGGCGGAAAACCCCGCTCACCAGGCCGTTTCGGCGATGTACGACCTCGAGCCCTTCGAAGTCTTCGACAGCTGGGTCGAGACGTTCCTGCGCCTGTATCAGACCTATCCGAAGCACGTGGAGCATCCCAATGTCGCCATCGCCGACATCCTCGACAATGCGACCATGGGGGACTTTGAAGAGTTCGAACGCCGGTTCCGGGCGGCCGGTGTGGGCTGTGAGATCGTCGATCTCCGCGACCTCAAGTACAAAGACCATGCGCTCTGGTCGCCCTCCGGCAGAAAAGTCGACGCCATCTACCGCCGCGCGGTCACCGCGGACGTCATGGAACACTATGACGCGTGCGCGGACTTTATCGCCGCCGCGAAGAACGACGACGTCTTCTTCGCCGGTTCCTTCGCCACGCAGGCCATCCACAACAAGTGGCTGTTCTACGTCCTGCACCGTCCGGAAACGAAGGCCATCCTCACCGAGGAGGAGTGGGCGTTCGTCAAAGCCCATGTCCCGGAGACCGTCGAACTCTCCGAAGAGTACATTTCCCTCGAAGAGGTCCGGGCGAACAAGGACCGGTACATGCTGAAGCCGATGGATGCCTACGCGTCCAAGGGCATCTACGCCTCCGGCAGAGAGTGCACGCAGGAGGAATGGAAACGGATCACCGGCGAGCTCTACGGCACCGGAATGATCTGTCAGGAGTACTGTGAACAGTATCTCACCGAGAACATCGACTTCGCCTGGGGCGACGGGACGTGGCACCCGTACATCAACATGCCGGGCCTCTACACCTATGACGGCGTCTTCCACGGATTCCTCTTCCGGATGGCCGCGGACGACCGGATCATCGTGGCCCATGAGAACGAGCGCACCGCTCCGGTCTTTGTCCTGAACGGTCGCAAATAAGTAAAAAAACGACATCATAACGACCGTTCGGTTCGTTTTTCCGACCGTTCGTCAAAACCCCCTTCCCAGCGGAAGGGGGTTTGTGTTATAAGGGGGCGAAAAGGAGGAACGAACATGAACATGACACGCAAGGAGATCTACGACCACATCTGGACCCGCACGGTCCAGGGCTTCGCGGACGAGTACAGCCTCAACTATCCGATCCTGCTGCGGAGGATCAAAGAGGCCGGCATCCCGCGGCCGTCCCGGAAAGAGATCCTCTTCATCCGTCAGGGGGAAGACGGGCTGCGGGCGATCCACCGTCCCGAACTGCCCGGCGACCCGGACGAAGAAGTGAAACTCACCCGGCGGAGGGACGCGGGACCTCTGAAGGAGAAGAGCGGCCCATCGCCAGAGAAACGGGGCGGGGACACGAAACCCGCGGTCCCGGAAGAGCCCGAAGCGGAAGACCCGGTCCCGAAAGAGGCGCCGGCGCTCATCGACTACGAGAACCACCCCCGGTGGGCGAGCCTCTACTTCCTGACGCAGGCAGAGCGGCGCCGCGTCATCCGGGAGACCGAGGCCATCCGCATCCGGACCGGCGCGCCGCTGCACCCGAGAGTCATTGCGTTCCAGAAGGAGATCGCCGCCTGGCAGACACAGGTGGACATCCTCGGAGACGAGAGCATCGTCAACGCGGTCCTGAACAAGCCGCGCCTCGTGGACCGCGTGTCCCTGGAGAACGTCGACCGCGTCCTCTCGATCCTCGACAGCCTCTATGCCTCTGTCGAACTCCTCGGCGGCAGCGTGCTGGAAGACGGTTCCGTCACGCTTCACGACCAGATCGTGGCCCTGCGGTTCACCGAGTCCCGCACCCGTGTGCCGGTCGAGCCCTCCGTCCACGACGAGATGTCAGGCGACGGCGCGAAGCAGTGGGACATGCACTTCACCGGAAAACTCACCCTGTCCGTGGGATATCTCTATTCGATCCGGGACCGCCGGAAAGACCGCATCGAAGACCGTCTCGGCGATGCGCTGGAACTGCTCTTCCTGACGGCCTTCCAGCTGTCGCAGAACCGGGCCGGGAACGGGGAGCGGCAGGAACTCGACTCCTTCAACCGCGAACTGGAACGGACCGAGGAACTCGTCCAGCAGGCCAGGGACTATGAGGACGCACAGCGCATCCGGACCCTCATCAAGGCGGTCCAGAAAAAGCTCTCCTCCGGGGAGCTCGAATACCGCGATTACTTTCCGACCTGGGCCGCCTGGGCCAGTGAAAGGGCAGAGTGGCTCGACCCGACCGTCGGTTACCGGGACGCGGTGCTCGGCCGCCGGCATGAACCCATCCTGCAGCCCCCGAAATCGAATCCATGACGAAAAAACGGACCCCGTGCGGGGTCCGTTTTGCTTTTGAAAAAGGGTTTACTGGTCGGATCCTGGATCCGGTTGTTTGCTTCCTTTTCTCCGCCGTGCCGGAAGGACCGTCAGGGCGCAGAGCATCAGGATGCCGAGGAGCGTCAGCAGAAGGCCCGGGCGGAGCCCCAGAGCGTGGTACTTGAAAGCGATGGTGTGCTCTCCGGGGGACAGGTGGATGCCTGTCAGGGCCTCTCCGATGCGGCAGACCTCGTCGGAGGAATAGGGCATCGGTTTGCCGTCGACCGTCACGCTCCAGCCCTCGTCGTAGTTGATGGAGGTGTAGAGCATCTGGTTCTTGCCGATGGTGACTGTGCCTTCGACAGCGGTGTCCTCGAATTTCGTGATCTTCATCGGGTTCTTCGACAGCTTGTCATAGGCTTTTTTGAACACGTCGTCGTGCTGTTTGACGACGAACAGTTCGACGTTGCCCTCGGCGTCGTTGACCGGGATCTCGATGCGGATGGGGATCTCTTTCTTGCGGGTCCCCATGTCATAGACATACTGGTTGTCGGTCGTGACGGTCGTCTGGGCGCTGTAGCCGTCGTCGGCCGAGAGGTAGACGGTGTCCGCGTTCGGGGTCCGGCAGTACATGTAGTACCGGGCGGTCTCGTCCGGGATGAACGTGATCGTGAAGGATGCCTCCGCGTCCGGGTTGGTCTTCGAGTACTGGTACGAACCGGCGTTCAGGACGTCGCTGAAGGGGGCGATGTTGCTGTAGCTGATGTCCGTGAACGTCACGCTCGTGAAGACGTCCTGATCGATGCCGGCGGCTTTGTGGACGAAGTCGTTCTGGGCGTAGAACGGGTTGCCGGTGGCGTTTTCCCAGATGACGATGTCCTCATTGACGCTGTAGCCGAGGGGCAGGTAGTAGTTGTTCTTGTAGACCGTGAGGCCGGAGATCTCTCCGACGCTGGTGAAGTATTTCGGGTCCAGCGTGACGTCCGGGTCGTTGTCCACGAGGTACTTCAGGTTGAACATGCTGTGGAAGACCGGGGTCTGCGGCCGGTAGGTGTAACTGTTGATGAAGTTGCCGGCGATGCCGGTGTTGTAGTAGAGGTTGGACGAGTACTCATACGCCATCGACGAGAACTCAGAGATGCCGTTGTAGCCGTACCAGCTCGGGTTCATGCAGAGCATGGGGTAGGTGGTCTCGACACGGTAGTCGCCCGCATCATCGTACTCTTCGAGGAACGTGTTCACCGCTTTCATGCCGTCGTATTCACTCGTGTAAGACTCGTTCGTGACGTCGATGTCGAAGTTGTCGATATCGGCCACGACGACCTCCGCGAACATGCCGAGGAACATGAGATAGGCGACGGTGCGGATCCGCATGGCCTTGTTGTTGATGAGGGTCAGCAGCACGACGTAGAGGGCGATGAAGCAGAGGTTCACGAGGACCGTGCCGTCGCGGAAATTCTGGACTTCGAGCTTGTCCGCCAGCAGGACGAACCCGCCGGTGAGGAGCCCGATGGTCAGAAAGTCTCTGGGGTTCAGTTCCCGCAGCTTCGTGACCGTGCGGAAGGCCAGCGTCAGCAGGAAGAAGACGTAGACGAAGGACTGGCGGTAGGGCAGGTCGTTCGGGAAATGGAAGCCGTGCCAGATATAGTTGAGGGAATTGAAGTTGAAGGAGACAGCCAGCACCGCGATGAGCAGGATGGAGGCGACTTTCTCTTTCAGGGGGACGGACTTCACGTAGAAGTACAGGATGACCAGCATGACCGTCCCGACACCGCAGAAGACGTTCGGCAGGACCACGTCGCCGCTCGAGCGGATGGTGGGCTCGAGGTCGCCGAAGTGGTTCGACAGGAAGTCGAAGAAATTGAAGTAGGTCTGGAAGTCCTCCGGGAACGTGCCCGAGGTGGCGGAGCAGCTCTCAAGGGCAAAATAGGTGGGCAGCAGAGCGAACGCGGACAGGAGGCCGGCGACGGCTGCATAGAGGACGCAGGAGAAGAAGGAGGCCGCGAACCGGTTCGTCCGTACGCGTTTCCACACGGACACTTTTTCTCCTTCCGGAACGGGAAGCTCCAGGGTGGTGTCCGAGAACGAATGATGGCCGAAATAGTAGGTGAAGAAATACAGGACCAGGAAGATGACGGTCATGTAGGCCATGTAGTACGAGGACACGAGGAGCAGGGCGAGGGACAGGCAGTAGAGGAGCGGTCTGCGCTCTTCGACGATGCGCTCCACACCGAGCACGATGAGGGGCAGCAGCATCATGCCGTCCATCCACATGATGTTCCAGTAATAAGCGACGAAATAGCCGGAGAAGGCATACAGGAGACCGAAGCCCGCGGTGATGGGGTTGTGCTTGCGGAACTGCGGAGACTTTTTGAGATAGTACGTGAAGAAGGCGGCGGAGAAGGCAGCCTTCAGCATGATGATGACGCCGATGGCCACGGGCATGTTCTTGTGGCCGAGCAGCAGGATGACCAGGATGGAGATGGGGCTCGACAGGTAGTTGAACAGGTTGCCGAGGAAGTTCCCGCCGCCGCCGGTCTGCCAGGAATAGGCGAGACTGCCGCCGTGAGTGATCCGGTCGTAGAGCTCCGCGAGGAGCGGCCCGTACTGGTGGTAGAGGTCCATGCGCAGGATCGTCACATCGCCAAAGGGGATCATGCGGTACGCGATGCAGATGAGCAGGAACACGATGATGGCCCCGCCGAAGGACAGCAGGACATAACGGTTCTCCCAGAAAAGCTTCTGAAGCCTGTCCGGTTCCTTTTTCGGCGATGTGCCCTCTTCGGGCTTTGTCACCGGTTTCGCGTTGATTTTCATGTCCATAAAGACGTTTCTCCTGACTTTCAAGTCTATTGAGAACAAGTATAACAACTTTTCTCCGTTCTTTCAATGAAGGTTGTTTAAGAAAGCCAATTATGGTAAAATATCCGATAAGTAAGTAAAGGGAGGAACCCAAACCATGCCTCGTAATCCACATGGGAATTTCTCATCCGAATATGTCATCTCGGAAGAGGTGCTCGCCACCATCGCCGCCAACGCGGCGAAGGACGTCGAAGGCGTTGCCCGTCTCGGGAACCGGCCGGCGGACCTCTACACGACATTCAAGATCGGAGCCGACGCTTCGAAGAAGGTCGCGGTCACGATGACCGATTACGACATCCGTGTCCACGTTTACATCGACCTTGTCCATACGGCGAAGATCCAGGAAGTCTGCCGGAACGTGCAGACCGCCGTCAAGGAAGCCATCCAGAACATGACCGGGCGCGTCGTTACCCGGGTCGACGTCTCTGTGACCGGCATCGCGGAACCGCCCGCACCGGCAGAGAGTCCCGACGTCACGGCAGCCATCGAACCTTGAACACCGAATAGCTTAGAGACACCTGCCGGAATAGCCACACTGTCTCGGCAGGTCTTTTTTTAGGAACGGAGGAACATCCATGAACAGAAGTCAGGAGCGCGAACAGGCATTCATTGTTCTGTTCGAGACCATTTTCCACCCTGACACGACCGTCGGAGAGCTCTTCTCTCTGGCCGAAGAATCCGATTTCTTCACCGGGACCGACTTCTCGCGGAAACTGGTGGAGACCACGGTCGAGCACGGCGCCGAGATCGACACCGAGATCGAAGCCCACGCCATCGACTGGTCCATCCAGCGCATCACGAAAGTGTCCCTTGCCGTCCTGCGGCTCGCGCTCTGCGAGATGATGTTCTTCGATGACATCCCCGTCAGCGTCACCATCAACGAGGCGGTGGAGCTCGCGAAGAAGTACGCCGGCAAACAGGACAGCCGCTTCATCAACGGCGTCCTCGGCACCATAGCGAGAGAACGGGAATGAGCCTTTATCTCGGATTCGACACGAGCAATTACACGACTTCGGTGGCGCTCTACGACCCGGAACAGGACCGCGTGTGGCATGCCAAACGGCTGCTGCCGGTCAAATCCGGGGAAAAGGGCATCCGCCAGTCGGACGCCGTGTTCCACCATACACAACAGCTGCCGGAACTCCTGGAAACGGTTCTTGCAGAGGCCGCGGAGGCGATGCACCTCTCCCGGAAACAGTTGACCGGCGAGATCAGCGGCATCGGTGTCTCCACCCGGCCGCGCCGTGTCGAAGGGTCCTACATGCCCTGCTTCACCGTCGGCATGACCCAGGCAAAAGACCTCGGCGCTGTCCTGGACCTTCCGGTGGCGGAGTTCTCCCATCAGGAAGGGCACATCGCGGCGGCGCTCTTCTCCGCCGGCCGGCTCGACCTCATCGGCACCGAGTTCTGTGCTTTCCACGTCTCCGGCGGCACGACCGAGTCGCTTTTCGTGGCGCCCGGGACCGGATGCCCGGTGGAAGCCCGTCTCGAAGGGACCTCCACCGATCTCAAGGCCGGCCAGGCCATCGACCGCACCGGCGTCATGCTGGGACTGCCGTTCCCGGCGGGGCCGGCGCTCGAACAGCTGGCGCTGAAGTCCGAACAGACCTATCGTGTCCGGCCCTCGGCAAACGGGCTCGACGTCAGTCTGTCCGGCGTGGAAAACAAGTGTCAGAAGATGCTGGCAGACGGGGAACGCCCGGAAGACATCGCGCTCTTCTGTCTCAGGTCTGTCGAAGCGGCGCTGCAGAGCATGGCGGACGCCCTGCTCGAACAGCACCCCGGAAAGCACCTCGTCTTTTCCGGCGGGGTCATGTCGAACGGCATCCTCCGCAGAGACTTTGAAGCCCGGTACGACTGCAGTTTCGCCGCACCGGAGTTTTCCGCCGACAACGCCGCCGGCGTCGCCGTGCTGGCGTCACTCATGAAATAACGCAAAAAGGAGGAGACCCATGGAAACAGCAAGACCACAGGTTCTGACGGTCTCCCAACTGAATACGTACATCAAGTCGGTGTTCGACCAGGACTACCGCCTTCGGAACATCCTCGTCACCGGTGAGATCTCCAATTTCACCGAGGCGCGTTCCGGACACCTCTACATGACGCTGAAGGACGACCGGTCCGCACTGAAGGCCGTCATGTTCCGGGGCAGCGCCGTCCGGCTGAAGTTCCGGCCGGAGAACGGCATGAAGGTCATCGCCTTCGGGTCGGTCTCGGTCTATGAGGCCGGCGGACAGTACCAGATGTACCTCTCCGACCTCCAGCCCGACGGCCTCGGTTCCCTGAACCTCGCCTTCGAGCAGCTGAAGGAGAAACTCGCCAAAGAGGGGCTGTTCGACCCGGCGCGCAAGAAACCGCTGCCGGTCTACCCGAGACGCATCGGGGTCGTGACGTCCCCGACGGCGGCCGCGTTCCAGGACATCTGCAATGTCCTGCGGCGCCGGTGGCCCATGGCGGAAGTCGTCCTGAGCCCGACCCTGGTCCAGGGAGTGGAAGCTCCGGCGCAGATCGCGGCGGCTCTGCAGCTGCTGGACCGCGCCGGTGTCGACGTCATCATCGCGGCCCGCGGCGGCGGGTCCATGGAGGACCTCTGGGCCTTCAACGATGAGACCGTGGCCCGCACCGTCGCCGCCTGTGAGACCCCGGTCGTCTCCGGCGTCGGCCACGAGACAGACTTCACGATCATCGACTTCGTCTCCGACCTGCGCGCCCCGACTCCGTCGGCCGCCGCGGAACTGTGTACGCCCGACTGGTACGAGGAGTCCGACCGCGTCCTTGCCTGCAGCAACCATATGCGGTCTTCTCTCCAGAACCGGCTCAACAGCGAGCGGACCCGGCTGCAGACCCTCGAGACCAGCAATGTCCTCCGAAGCTTCGACTCCCTCGTGAACGAGAAGCGGCTGAAGATCGACCAGCTGACCGAACGCATGACGCGCTGCGTCGCGGAACAGACCCGCCGGGAAGGCATGCGGCTCGACCGCGCCACCATCCGGCTCGACCACGCGATGACCGACCGTGTGAACGCGGAACGGTCCCGCCTTTCGAAGGCCGCCGCCAAGATGGAAGCCTTCGACCCCTTCGCCGTCCTCGCCCGGGGATATTCCATCGCCGAAAAGGAGGAGGGCACCATCGTGAAAACGGTGGGCGAAGTCCAGAAAAACGACAAGCTGATCGTCCGTGTTTCCGACGGCGCCATCCACGCGGTCGTCGAGAGCACCGAATCCAAATAACAGGTGATTATTATGGCAGACAAAAAAGAACTGACTTACGAAGAAGCAATGACCCGGCTCGAGAAGATCGTCTCCATGCTGGAGACCGATACGCTGAGCCTGGACGAATCCCTGAAACTCTTTGAGGAGGGCACGACGCTCGCGCGTTTCTGCAACAAGACCCTCGACGAGGCAGAACTGAAGATCACGAAGCTGAACAGCGGGGAAGCGGAAGCATGAACGAACTGAACACCCTCATCCTCGAGTCATACTCCGACCTTGTCGACAGCCGCCTCGAAGTGCTGCTGGAGGGACGGGAAAGACCGGTGCAGGACCTGACCGACGCCATGCGCTACAGCACGATGATCGGCGGAAAACGGATCCGGCCCGTCCTGGTCCTCGAGTTCTGCCGTGTCTGCGGCGGAGACCCGGACCACGCGCTCGACCTCGCGTGTGCCCTCGAGATGATCCACACCTCGTCGCTCATCCACGACGACATGCCCTGCATGGACAACGACGACATGCGAAGAGGACAGCCCTCCTGTCACAAAAAGTTCGGCGAGAACACGGCGCTCCTGGCCGGAGACGCCCTTGAGGCCTATGCCTTCGAGGTCGCGGCCGGCGCGGACCTCCCCGCGAAAGACGTCGTCGAGGCCGTGCTGCTTTTGGCGAAGGCCACCGGCCCTTACGGCATGCTCGGCGGACAGATCATGGATGTGGAGAACGAGTCCCGGGACGACGTCGCTCTCGACCGTCTCGAAGCGACCCACCTGAAAAAGACCGGCGCGCTCATCCGTGTCGCGTGCGAACTGGGGTGCATCGCCGCGGGAGCTTCCGGAGAGCTCCGCAAGGCAGCCGTTGAGTACGGGAAAAACCTCGGTCTCGCGTTCCAGGTCTGCGACGACATCCTCGACGTCACCGGCAACGAACTGCTCCTCGGCAAACCGGTCGGTTCCGATGAGGAAGAGGAGAAGGCCACGTACGTGACCCTGCTCGGGCTCGACGGGGCAAAACAAACTGCGAAAGACTACACGGACCAGGCATTCGGGGCGCTCGAAGCCTTCGACGAAACAGACTTCCTCCGGGACCTCACCGAGTCCCTCCTGACCCGTGAACAATAAAGGAAATCGATGGAAATGAAACTCTTGCAACAGATCCATTCTCCGGCAGACCTCCGCTCGCTGGATGACCGGCAGCTGAAGGAACTGACCGAAGAGATCCGGGAGACGATCGTGGATACCGTCTCCAAAAACGGCGGGCACCTCGCGTCGAACCTCGGCGCGGTGGAGTTGACGCTCGCCATGCACCTCGAATTCCAGTCCCCGAAGGACTCCTTCGTCTGGGACGTCGGACACCAGGTGTATACCCACAAGCTGCTGACCGGGCGTTATGAACAGTTCCACACGCTCCGTCAGAACGGCGGCCTTTCCGGTTTCCCGAACCCGGAAGAGAGCGAACACGACACGTTCGCGGCCGGCCACAGCGGCGCCTCTATCGCGGCGGGCTACGGACTGTCCGTGGCGAAGACCCTCGAGGGCGACCCGTCCTATACGATCGCGGTCATCGGCGACGGCTCCTTTACCGGCGGCCTCGTCTACGAAGCCCTCAACAACGCGGGCCACGAGAACACGAAACTCATCATCGTCCTGAACGACAACGACATGTCCATCTCGCCCAACGTGGGTTCCCTCGCCATGTATCTGGCCGGCATCCGCACGAACCCCGCGTACTACGGGTTCAAGGAAGAGGTCCGCAACACGCTGCAGAAACTGCCTCTGGTGGGCGACGCAGCGGTCCACGCCATCGTGCAGATCAAGAAAGAGCTGAAAGACCGGCTGTACTCCAGTAACATGTTCGAGGACATGGGCTTCAACTACATGGGACCCATCGACGGACACGACCTGCGGGCGCTTCGCTATGCGTTCCAGTCCTGCAAGTTCATCGACGGACCGGTGCTGCTCCATGTCATGACCCAGAAGGGAAGAGGCTATCTGTTCGCGGAAAAAGAGCCGTCCCGGTTCCACGGCATCGGCAGTTTCAACCGGGTGACCGGTGAATCGCCGAAGAGCGGCACGAACTTTTCCGCGGAATTCGGAAAAGCGCTCTGCACTTTCGCGGAGCAGGACGAACACATCGTCGCCATCACGGCCGCCATGGCCCTCGGCACCGGGCTGAAAGAGTTCTCGGAACGGTTCCCGGACCGGTTCTTCGACGTCGGCATCGCGGAAGAGTTCGCGGTGACCTTCGCCGGCGGCATGGCCAAGGGCGGGCTCATCCCGGTCTTCGCGGTCTACTCGACGTTCCTGCAGAGGACCTACGACGAGATCGTCCACGACGTGGCCATGCAGAATCAGAAAGTGGTCCTGGCCGTCGACCGAGCCGGCTTCGTCGGCGACGACGGGCGCAGCCACCAGGGCATCTTCGACCTCGCGTTCCTGCGGACCATCCCGCACAGCGTCATCTATTCGCCGTCCACCTACAAGGGCGTCGGGCAGTTCCTGTACCGGGCCCTCTACGATGACGGCAAAGTCATCGCGGTCCGCTACCCGAGAGGGCAGCAGGGCTACATCCCGGACGATTTCAATCAGAACACCTATGACGACTACACCGTCCTCGACGGTGCGGAATACTACGCCGGCTCAGACCTCGAGAGCCGGGCGCCGGACGCCTGCCTCGTCACCTTCGGCAGTCTGTTCCCGGAGGCCGCAAAGGCCCGGGACGCGCTGAAGGAAGAGGGATACCGCGTCCGCATCATCAAGCTCAATAAAGTCTGGCCCATCAACGAAGGCGCTGTGAAGGCCGCACTCGACTGCGACCGGGTCTTCTTCTACGAAGAGGGCGCCAAGTCCGGCGGCATCGGCGAGAGCTACGGCTATCAGCTCCTCCAGAACAAGTATGAAGGCGCATACCGGTACATCGCCGTCGACAACACCTTTGTCCACCACGCCAAACAGGACGCCCTCCGTGCCGAGTTCGGCATCGACGCGGGCTCCATGGCGCGGGACGTGAAAGGCGGAGACCATGAGTCAGAATAAACCGAAGAAGACCCGGCTGGACCTCGCCGTCTTCGAGCGGGGACACACCGAGAGCCGGGAAAAGGCGAAAGCCCTCATCATGGCCGGCGCGGTGTATGTCAACGGTCAGAAGCAGCTGAAGGCGGGCACCAATGTCACGGAGGACGATGTCATCGAAGTCCGGGGCGAGAAGATGCCCTACGTCAGCCGCGGAGGGTTCAAGCTGGAAAAGGCGATGAACGAATTCGGCCTCACACTGGAGGGCAAAGTCTGTATGGACATCGGCGCCTCCACCGGTGGATTCACGGACTGCATGCTGCAGAACGGCGCCGTGAAAGTCTACGCGATCGACGTCGGCTACGGCCAGCTCGCCTGGAAACTGCGGACCGACGAACGGGTCGTGAACCTGGAGCGGACCAACTTCCGTTACGTGACCGAAGAACAGGTCCCGGAGCCGGTGGACTTCGCGAGCGTGGACGTCTCGTTCATCTCGCTGCGGATCATCCTGCCGGTGCTGCGGGAACGGCTCGCGGACGGCGGACAGGCCGTCTGTCTCATCAAACCGCAGTTCGAAGCCGGACGGGAGAACGTCGGAAAGAAAGGCGTCGTCCGGGACAAAGCCGTCCACAGAGACGTCATCGAGTCCATCACGACCTTTGCTCTGGAAAACGGATTCACTCTCCTGGGCCTCACGTTTTCTCCCATCAAGGGGCCCGAGGGGAATATCGAATATCTCATGTACATCGAAAAGGCGGAGGCGCCGGAGCGGAAAACCGCTGTCACCGCCGCCGAACTGGCGGACGCTTCCCACGAAGCGCTGGACCAATAAAACGAATCGAGGAGGGGACCTCCCTTGAAAATCGCATTGCTGCCGAACCTGACCCGGGATACGGGCGGGAAGATCACCAAGGAGATCTGTGACTGGCTCCGGACCTACGGCGCGGAATACGCCTGTCAGGAGGAGGACGGGTCTGTCTTCGAGACCGTTCCGGAGATGAACGTGCTCCGCTTTGACGATCTCATCCCGTGGTGTGACGCCATCATCACGGTCGGCGGGGACGGCTCCATGCTGCGGGCCGCCAAAATGACCGTCTCGTACGGCAAACCGCTTCTGTGTATCGGCGCGGGACGCCTCGCGTTCATGGCCGGTCTCGAGCGCGATGAACTCCACCTTCTGAAGGCGCTCATCGACGGAGACTACTGGCTCGACCCCCGCATGCTCCTGACGGTCCGCCTCATCCGGAACGGACGGGTCCTCCAGGAAGAGAACATCATCAATGACGTCGTCGCCTGCCGCGGCTCGAAGGTCAAGATCATCGACCTCGATGTCTTCTGCGACGACCGTCTCATCAACACATACCACGCGGACGGTGTCGTCGTCTCGACCCCGACCGGCTCCTCGGCCTACTGCCTGGCGGCCGGCGGCCCGGTGCTGAACCCCAGCATGGAAGGCATCGTCGTCACCCCGATCTGTCCGCAGAGCCTGTTCGCCCGAAGCATCGTCTTCAGCGCGGACAACCGGCTCTCCATCGCCATCAACAGCGAATCCCGCAGCAAAGATGTGGTCCTCTCGCTCGATGGCGGAGACTCCATCAAAGTCATGGAAGGGGACATCCTCTCGGTCGAGCGTTCCGATCACGTCGCGCAGTTCATCCGCATCAAGAACGACCCCTTCTTTGAGATCCTCAACAACAAGCTCGCCGGAACGGAGGTTTGACGGACATGAATGCCAGAAAAGACAGACAGAACCAGATCCTGACGCTCATCGCCAATGAGCCCATCGCCACCCAGGACGAACTCATCCTGAAGCTGCGGGAGCACGGCTATGAAGTGACCCAGGCGACCATCTCCCGGGACATCAAGGAACTGAAACTCATCAAGCAGATCGGACCGGACGGCAAGTCCGTCTACAGTGCCGGCACCCGTGAGGCGGACGCCTATTCGAACGCCGCGGAGTCCATCCTGCCCGGCGCCATCAAGTCGACAGACTACGCGATGAACACCTGTGTCATCAAGACCCACGCCGGCATGGCGAACGCGGTCGGCGCGGCCCTCGACAGCATGAACTGGGACGGCATCCTCGGCACCATCGCCGGGGACGACACGGTCTTCGTGCTCTGCAGAACAGAAACCAAGGCCCGGAATTTCCGGGATGCCATCAATACACTCATCGGACGGTAAAGGGGCGATCCTATGCTCTCGGAACTGAATATCCAGAACATCGCGGTCATCGAGTCGGCGGACATTTCGTTCGGTCCCGGCTTCAATGTGCTGAGCGGTGAGACCGGCGCCGGCAAATCGATCATCGTCGATGCCCTGAGCGCGGTCCTCGGGGAACGGACGTCCCGCGAGCTGATCCGGACCGGGGCCGACAGCGCCCGCGTCTCGGCGGTGTTCACCGGACTTCCGCCGGAGATCGACGACCTTCTGAAGGACATGGATCTCGAACCGGCGGACGGGGGAGAGCTCCTCGTCACCCGGACCATCTTTGCCGAGGGGCGGAACAACTGCCGCATCGGCGATGCGCCGGTGACAGTCGCCATGCTGAAACGGCTCGGGCAGAGCCTCATCTCCATCCACGGACAGCATGACAGCCAGGACCTTCTGAACCCCGAAGTCCACTACCGGTACCTCGACGCCATGGGCGGCTACGGCGAACTCATCGACACTTACAAAAAGCACTACGAAGAGTTCACGACCCTTTATCGCCGCTATAAACAGCTCTCGACCGACGAAGACGCCCTGCTCCGCCGCATCGACTTCCTGAAGTTTGAGATCGGGGAAATCGAAGCCGCGAACATCCGGGTCGGTGAATACGACGAGCTCATGGACCGCCGCACGTTTTTCCGCAATTCCGAGAAGATCCTGAAAGGCCTCAACAATGCCCTTGCGGCCCTCTCGGACGCCGACGAACAGAGCGGTGCCGTCACGCTCGCCTTCGACGCGCTCTCGGACCTGAAGGTCCCGGCGCAGCACATGGAGGAGGCGAGGGAAGCGGAGACCCAGCTCACCGACGCCGCCTATGCCCTGCAGGGCGTGCGCGATGCACTGGCCGACGCGCTCTACGCCTGCCAGTATGACCCCAAGGAACAGGACACCGTCGAGGACCGCATCGCCGAGCTCAACAAGCTCCGCTCCCGCTTCGGCAACACTGAGGAGGAGATCCTCGCAAAGCTGAAAGAGGAACGGGCGGAACTCCGGTCGATCGAAGTGTCCGACGCGGACCGCAAGGCACTCGAAGAGGTCCTCGAACAGAAGAAGACCGTGCTCCTCGCCGACGCGGAAGCCCTGACCGAAGCCCGCAAAGAGACCGCGAAGTCCTTTGAAGACCGGGTGAAACGGGAACTGGAGTTCCTCAACATGCCGTATGTGGAACTCGGCACGTCGTTCGAGCACTGCAAGCTGAACCCCACCGGGGCGGACGTCATCGAATTCCTGATCTCTCCGAACCCCGGCGAAGCGCTGAAGCCCCTGTCGAAGATCGCATCCGGCGGCGAGCTCGCGCGCATCATGCTGGCCATCCAGAACGTGCTCTCCCGGGGCGGGAACGTCGGCACCATGATCTTCGATGAGATCGATACGGGTGTGTCCGGAAGCGCCGCGGAACGCATCGCCAGAAAGCTGCAGGAGGTGTCCCGGGACCGCCAGGTCCTCTGCATCACCCACAGCCCGCAGGTGGCCGCATACGCCGATGCCCACTACCTCATCGAGAAGAACGTGGAGGGCGGGAAGACCTATACCCGGGTCACGCCTCTCGACCGGAAGGGCCGGGAAGCGGAGATCGCCCGCATCATCGGCGGCGAACAGGTCGGAGACCTCCAGCTGCGCAATGCCGCGGAAATGCTTGACTTTGCGGCAAGAAACGACTAAATTATTAAGCAATGCTTTAAGATAATAAGAATTCTTTTATAAGAAAGGTTGGGTCTGATGACCATCTATGACGAACTCGTCGCCCGCGGCCTCATTGCCCAGGTGACGGACGAAGACGAAATCAAGGAACTCATCAACGAAGGGAAAGCCACGTTCTACATCGGCTTCGACCCGACGGCGGACAGCCTCCACGTCGGTCACTTCATGGCGCTCTGCCTCATGAAGAGACTGCAGATGGCGGGCAACAAGCCGGTCGTCCTGGTCGGCGGCGGCACCGGTTATATCGGCGACCCCTCCGGTCGTTCCGACATGCGTTCCATGATGACGCCCGAGACCATCCAGCACAACTGCGACTGCTTCAAGGCCCAGATGGAGCGATTCATCGAATTCGGCGAAGGCAAAGCGGTCATGGTCAACAACGCGGACTGGCTCCTGAAACTCAACTACATCGAACTGCTCCGCGAAGTCGGCGCCCAGTTCTCCGTCAACAACATGCTTCGCGCCGAGTGCTACAAGCAGCGGATGGAGAAGGGCCTCAGCTTCCTCGAGTTCAACTACATGATCATGCAGGCCTATGACTTCTACTACCTGTACCAGAACTACGGCTGCAACATGCAGTTCGGCGGCGACGACCAGTGGTCCAATATGCTGGCCGGCACCGAACTCATCCGCAAGAAGCTCGGAAAAGACGCTTACGCGATGACCATCACGCTCCTCATGAACTCCGAAGGCAAGAAGATGGGCAAGACCGCCAACGGCGCTGTCTGGCTCGACCCGAAAAAGACCACGCCGTACGAGTTCTACCAGTACTGGAGAAATGTCGGCGACGACGATGTCCTCAAGTGCATCCGGATGCTGACGTTCCTGCCGCTCGAGAAGATCGACGAGATGGACACCTGGGAAGGCGCCCAGCTCAACGAGGCCAAGGAGATCCTCGCCTATGAGCTCACACAGCTCGTCCATGGCAAGGAGGAGGCCGACAAAGCCCAGGCCACTGCCCGCGCGGCGTTCCAGGGCGGGAACTTCGAGAACATCCCTGAGACCGTTCTGGCCGCAGACGACCTGGCGGACGGCTCCATCGGCATCCTGACCCTCATGGTCAAGGCCGGCCTCGCTTCCTCCAACGGCGAAGCCCGCCGTCTCGTCACGCAGGGCGGCGTCTCGGTCGACGGCGAGAAAGTCACCGCGCCGAACACCGCGTTCGCTGCCGAGCAGCTTTCCGGCGAAGGCGTTGTCGTCAAGAAGGGGAAGAAGGTCTACCACAAAGTCCGCCTCGGCTGACGGCACAACGAAGAAAACAAATGGCAGTATGGGACCCGCCCGGCCCTGTACTGCCATTCATGCGATTGATGAGGGAAATGTTGTGAATATATATTCGCATATTCTCTTGATTTATGCATAAATATGCATTATAATACGTTACAATAATCCATCGATCCAGGGAGGATCCCATGAAACCTAAGATCTACATCGACGGTCAGGCGGGCACCACAGGCCTGCAGATCTACGACCGTCTCGGACAGAGAGACGACATCGAACTGCTCATCATCCCGGACGAACTGCACCGGGACGTGGACGAGCGGAAAAAGTTCATGAACGCGGCGGACCTGGTGTTCCTGTGTCTGCCGGACGCGGCTGCTATCGAGGCCGTGGAGCTCGTCGAGAACCCCGAGACGAAGATCATCGACGCCTCGACCGCGCACCGCACGAATCCTGCCTGGGACTACGGGTTCCCGGAACTGTCGCTCGAACACCGGGAAAACATCATCCACAGCAAACGGGTCGCGAACCCCGGCTGTTATGCCTCCGGCTTCATCAGCATCGTCTATCCGCTGGTGAAACTCGGCATCCTCGACAAGTCCGTCCCGCTGACCTCCTGGGGCCTGTCCGGCTATTCGGGCGGCGGCAAGCGAATGATCGCGGACTACGAGTCCGATGAGAAGGCGGAAGCGCTCTATGCTCCGAGCCATTACGCGCTGAACGGCGACCACAAGCACATCCCCGAGATGCAGGTCATCTGCGGGCTCGAGAAGAAGCCGGTCTTCAACCCGATCGTCGACGACTACTACAAGGGCATGGAAGTGGCGGTCCCGCTTCACAGGGAATTCCTGAACGGCTATACCGTCTCCCAGATCCACGACATGCTCTACACCTACTACCGCAACACCTGCAACGTTTCGGTCAATCCGGAACTCGTGCAGGAGGGCAAGTTCTACGCGAACAGCATGGCCGGGACCAACAAGATCCTGCTGAACGTCACCGGCAACGACGAGCGCGTGACCGTCACCGCTCTGCTCGACAACCTTGGCAAAGGCGCTTCCGGCGCCGCGGTCCAGAACATGAACCTGATGCTGGGCTTTGAAGAATCGAAAGGATTATGAACATGGAAAAGAAAGCATTCGTGACGAAGGAACAGGTCGAAGAGATCGTCAAGACTTATCCGACGCCGTTTTACCTTTACGATGAAGCCGGCATCCGCCGCAATGTGGAAAACGTGAAAAAGGCGTTTTCCTGGAACCCGGGCTTCCGCGAGTACTTCGCCGTCAAGGCGACGCCGAACCCGAGCATCGTGAAACTGCTGGCCGAGTATGACTGCGGCACCGACTGCGCGTCCAGGACCGAACTCATGATGGCCAAAGCTCTCGGCCTGTCCGGAGACCACATCATGTTTTCCTCGAACGACACGCCCGCGGAGGAATACACCTACGCGAACGAGCTCGGCGCCATCATCAACCTCGACGACATCACGCACATCGACTTCTGCGAAGCGGCCTGCGGCGGAAAGCTGCCGGAGACCATGAGCTGCCGGTACAATCCCGGCGGGGTCTATACGCTGTCCAACGGCATCATGGACAACCCCGGCGACGCCAAGTACGGCATGACCAAAGCGCAGATGATCGAGGCCTACAGGACCATGATGGCAAAGGGCGTCAAACACTTCGGCATCCACGCGTTCCTCGCGTCCAACACCGTCACCAACGAATACTATCCGAAGCTCGCGAAAGAGCTCTTTGAACTGGCCATCGACCTCAAAAACGAGACCGGCGCGCACATCGCCTTCATCAACCTGTCCGGCGGTGTCGGCGTCGCTTACAAGCCCGACCAGACCCCGAACGACATCCTCGTCATCGGCGAGGGCGTCCGCAAGGCATATGAGGAGACTCTGGTCCCCGCAGGCATGGACGACATCGCCATCTACACCGAGATGGGCCGCTTCATGCTGGCGCCCTACGGCGCGGTCGTCACGAAGGCCATCCACGAGAAGCACATCTACAAGGAGTACATCGGGGTCGACGCCTGTGCCGTCAACCTGATGCGTCCGGCGATCTACGGCGCGTACCATCACATCACGGTCCTCGGGAAAGAGAACGCCCCCTGCGACCACGTCTACGACGTCACCGGCTCGCTCTGTGAGAACAGCGACAAGTTCGCGATCGACCGCGAACTGCCGGAGATCGAGATGGGCGACTATCTCTTCATCCACGACGCCGGCGCCCACGGCTACTCGATGGGCTACAACTACAACGGCAAACTCAAATGTGCCGAACTGCTCCTGAAGGAGGACGGCTCCGTCGACCTCATCCGTCGCGCCGAGACCGCAAAAGACTACTATGCCACCTTCGAGGGCACCGATTTCTACGACAAGCTCGATTTCTAAGGAGAGATCTTTATGAAACAAGTCCCCGGCGGCATCTGTGCCGCGAAGGGTTTCTCTGCTGCGGGGCTCAGGGCCGGCATCAAGCCGACTTCGCCCGCAGACAAGAACGACCTCGGACTCATCGTCTCGGACGTTCCCTGCGCCGCTGCCGGCGTGTTTACGACCAACCGCGTCAAAGCGGCTCCGGTCTGGCTCGACCGGGAACAGCTGGCGGACGGGACCGCCCAGGTCATCATCGCCAACAGTTCCATCGCCAACGCCTGCGCGCCGGACGGGGAAGAGACCTGCCGGAAGGAAATGGCGCTGGTCTCCGACGCTCTGGCCGTCAAGGCGTCCGATGTGCTGGTCTCCAGCACCGGCGTCATCGGCGTCCGTCTGAACGTCGAAGCCATCGAGGCGGCGCTGCCGGAACTCGTGTCGAAGCTCGACGCCTCGGCCGAAGGCTCTGACGCGGTCGCCCGCGCCATCATGACGACGGACACGGTCAAGAAGGAGATCTCTTATTCATTCGAAGTCGGAGGGAAGACCGCTCACATCGGCGGCATCTCCAAGGGCAGCGGCATGATCCACCCGCGCATGGGCACCATGCTCTGCTACCTGACCACCGACGCCTGCGTCTCGGCAGCCATGCTCGAACAGGCTCTGCGGGAAGTCGTCGGAA
This sequence comes from Acutalibacteraceae bacterium, assembly GCA_045657845.1. Taxonomy (GTDB): domain Bacteria; phylum Bacillota; class Clostridia; order Oscillospirales; family Acutalibacteraceae; genus RUG420. The sequence continues at coordinate 69,893 of JAZOTY010000040.1, forward strand.
AGACCTTCAACCGTATCTCGGTCGACGGCGATATGTCGACGAACGACACGTGTATCATCCTCGCGAACGGTCTTGCGGAGAACCCGTGCATCGCCACCGAGGGAGAGGACTTTGAGGCCCTGAAAGCGGCCATGTACGAAGTCTGCCTGTACCTCTGCCGGCTGATGGCAAAGGACGGGGAAGGGGCCACACACCTCATGACCTGCAGCGTCTCCGGCGCCGCGAGTGAAGCAGACGCGGAAGTCCTCGGCAAGAGCGTCATCAACTCGTCACTGACGAAGGCGGCCATCTTCGGCGCCGACGCCAACTGGGGCCGTGTACTCTGCGCCATGGGCTATTCCGGCGTGGACTTCGACCCCGACAAGGTCAGCATCTCCTTTGTCTCGGAAGCGGGAAGCGTTCTGGTCTGCAGGAACGGCCGGGGCGTCGACTTCTCGGAAGAGACCGCGAAGACCGTCCTCAGCGAAGAGGAAGTCATCATCGACATCACGCTCGGCGAAGGGGACGCGGAAGCCACCTGCTGGGGCTGCGACCTCACTTACGACTATGTGAAAATCAACGGCGACTATCGGACCTGATAGCGCGTTTAGGAGCATTCTTATGGATACCTTCGACAACATCAACCACGTGAACATCACCCCGGAACAGCGGGCGCAGACCCTCATCGAGGCGCTGCCCTACATCCAGCGGTACTATGGCAAGACCATCGTCATCAAGTACGGCGGCAATGCCATGATCTCGGAAGAGCTGCGCAAGGCGGTCATCGATGACATCGTCATGCTGTCCCTCATCGGCGTCCGTGTCATCGTCGTCCACGGCGGCGGCCCGGAGATCTCTGCCATGCTGAAAAAGACCGGCAAGGAGAGCAAATTCGTCAACGGGCTGCGGTACACCGATGAAGAGACCATGGACATCGTCCAGTCGGTCCTCTGCGGCAAGGTCAACAAGGACCTCGTCAAGCTCATCAACGACGCCGGCGGCAAGGCGGTCGGCCTCTCCGGCATGGATGACAACATGATCCAGGCGGTCAAACTCGACCGCGGCGACGGGTACGACTACGGACTCGTCGGCGAGATCGAAGACATCGACCCCGAGGTCATCTTCCATACGATCGGCAGCGGGATGATCCCGGTCATCTCGACGGTCGCCATGGGTACCGACGGCAACAAGTGCTACAACATCAACGCGGACACGGCTGCGGCGCGCATCGCCATCGCCTGCCACGCTTCGAAACTCATCCTGCTCACGGACATCACCGGTGTCCTCAGAGACAAGGACGACGAGTCCACGCTCATCGGACGGATCACCCTCGACGACATCCCGGAACTCAAGGCGTCCGGCGTCCTGCAGGGCGGCATGATCCCGAAGGTCGAATGCTGTGAGTTCGCCGTCAAGAGCGGAGTCGCCCGCACGCATATCCTCGACGGACGGATCCCGCATTCCATCCTGATCGAAGTCCTGTCCCACAAAGGTATCGGGACCATGGTCTGGAGAGGGGAGGACAACACATGACCACGAAAGAACTCATGGCCCTCGACCAGCAGTACGTGCTGGGGACTTACGGCCGGAACCCCATCGCCATCACGCACGGCAAGGGCGCTACGGTCTATGACGCGGAGGGCAACGAATACATCGACTTCACGAGCGGCATCGGCGTCAGCTCGGTCGGATACGGCAACGAGAAATGGGCGAAGGCGATCTACGACCAGGCGCTCAAGATCGGCCATATGTCGAACCTCTACTACACCGAGCCCTGCGCGAAACTCGCCGAACAGCTCTGTACCCGGACCGGTATGAGTGCCGTATTCTTCGGAAACTCCGGTGCGGAGGGCAACGAAGGCATCATCAAGCTGGCCCGGAAATACAGCTTCGACAAATACGGGGAAGGGCGATCCACCATCCTCACTCTGAAGGACTCCTTCCACGGCCGGACGATCACGACGCTGAACGCCACCGGACAGGACATGTTCCACCAGTATTTCTTCCCGTTCACAGAAGGCTTCAAATACGTCAAAGCGAACGACTTCTCCGAACTGGCCATGACGGCGGACGACACGGTCTGCGCGGTCATGATGGAACTCATCCAGGGAGAGGGCGGCGTCAACGTCCTCGACAAGGAGTACGTAAAGACCGTCGCCGAGTACTGCAGGAAGAACGACTGGCTCCTGCTCATCGACGAAGTCCAGACCGGCGTCGGCCGGACCGGTACGCTCTTCGCGTTCCAGGACTACGACATCGAGCCGGACGGCGTCTCCTTCGCCAAAGGCATCGCCGGCGGCCTGCCCATGGGCGGGTTCCTCGTCTCCGAGAAGGCGCGCGGTGCCCTCGGCCCCGGCACGCACGGTTCCACCTTCGGCGGGAACCCCATCGCCGCCAGCGCGGCTCTGGAGGTCCTTTCCGAACTGGACGACCAGTTCCTGCTGGAAGTCCGTGAAAAAGGGAACTACATCGCCGCAGCCATCCACAACATGCGCTCCGGCAACATCGCCTCCATCAAGGGCAAAGGCCTCATGATCGGTCTGGAGATGATCGGCGCCGACGCCGCACAGATCTCGCAGGCGCTGGCCGCACGCGGTCTCCTGACCCTGACGGCCCACGGCAATGTCCTGCGGTTCCTGCCGCCCCTCGTCATCACCATCGAGGAGATCGACAAGGGTCTCGCCATCCTGCAATCCCTGCTGGGAGACTGAAGAATAAAACCTCTGCATCACGCAGAGGTTTTTGTTAATATTTCGTCAGTTGTCATTGACAAATCGCCGTGTCAGCCTTTACTATGGTAACGATAAACGAAAGTTTTATGGAGGTTTATTATCATGAAAAAATTTGTTTGCAGCATCTGTGGATATGTCTATGAAGGCGAGTCCCTTCCGGCCGATTTCGTATGCCCCATTTGTAAGGCTCCCGCATCGAAGTTCAACGAGATGGGCGGAGATATGAACTGGGCTGCCGAGCATGTCGTCGGCATCGCTTCCGACGTCCCCGAAGAGATCAAAGAGGGTCTCCGCGAGAACTTCAACGGTGAGTGCTCTGAAGTCGGCATGTATCTTGCCATGTCCCGTGTCGCGTTCCGCGAGGGCTATCCGGAGATCGGCCTCTATTGGGAAAAGGCTGCTTTTGAAGAGGCAGACCACGCGTCCCGTTTCGCCGAGATGCTCGGCGAGGTCCTGACCGACTCCACCAAGAAGAATCTCGAAATGAGAGTCGACGCGGAATTCGGCGCCACCGAAGGCAAGACCGAACTCGCGAAGAAGGCCAAGGAACTCGGCCTTGACGCCATCCATGATTCTGTCCATGAAATGGCCCGCGACGAAGCCCGCCACGGCAAGGCTTTCAAGGGTCTCCTGGAGAGATATTTCGGCTAAGCGTTCCGCATTTCTGAACAAAAAGACTGCACCGGCATTTGCCGATGCAGTCTTTTTCTCTTTCGAGGTACTTGGAATGGTCAGCTTACCATCTGAGTCCGACGGGCCGCTTCTTCCGCGTTGTACTTGTCCGACAGTTTCTTGTAGGCGATCTTGCCCATACCTTCTCTCGGCATCTCGTCGATGACGACGGTGTCGATCGGGCGGGCGAGGTCATCGAGTTCCGCGACGTACATCGCCTTCAACTCTTCGACCACAGTCTCTGCGCTCGCACTCGCGCCTTCCTTCAGTTCCACGTACGCGACAGGCCATTCGCCCTGGACGTGGTCAAAGTCCTTGACACCGACCACGGCGCAGCTCTTGACGGCGTCGTGACGGCCGATGATGCCTTCGACCTGAGCCGGGAAGATCTTGTGACCGTTGAACGGAGTGATCATTCTCTTGATGCGGCCCTTGATGTAGAGGAACCCGTCCTCGTCCATGTAGCCGACATCGCCGGAGTGGATCCAGACCCTGCCGTCCGGATGCAGGCGCATGACGTTTTCCGTCTCTTTCGGGTCCTTGAGGTAACCGAGCATGTTGGAGGGGCCGGTCATGCAGATCTCACCTTCTACATTGTAGCCGAGTTCTTCATCGGTCTCCGGTTTGAAGATGGAGATGGTGTTCATGAGCAGGGGATAGCCGACGCTGAGGGAACGGAAATTGCCGTTGCAGTAGCAGGAACCGGCAGAGCTGACTTCGCTCATGCCGTAGCCCTGCGACAGGGGGAAGCGGCTGCCGTGGTCTTTCAGGAACCCGTTGAGCTTGGCTTCCGTGCCGGCGTTCATGGTGTCCCCGCCGGAACCGGCCGTCTCAAAGAAGCTCAGGTCGAAGCCGTTCGCCATCTCTTTGCTGTTCATGAGTTTTTCGTAATGCGCCGGGACCATCAGGGTGTGGGCCGGGCGGTATTTCTTGATGTAGTGGCCGACCTTTTCCTGATCGAACTTCGGGATGACGACATCCTCGAGACCCAGGCAGAACGGCATGTGGAGGCTGGAGACGATGCCGTAGGAGGAGAACATCGGGATGATGTTGAGGAACCGCTGGTCTCTCGTATAAGAGACACCGCAGTTTTCAAAGGAGGTGGCAATGGCATTGAAGCCGTCATGGCTCAGCATGACGCCTTTCGGCATGCCGGTCGTGCCGCCGGTCAGCGTGATCGCCGCACAGTCGTTTTCGCCGTACTCCGCCGTGTAGGAGGCGTTCGGGTCGGGCTGACCCAGCTTCGCGAACGTGTTCCAGGTGATGACGTTGCCTTCTTCTTTGATTTTCGGAGCAGGCATCTTGAACTGCTTGACGAACCGGAGCGTTTTCGGCAGGGAGGTGTCGGCAGAGATGATGATGATCTGCTTCAGATCCAACTGCTGAAGGTCTTCTTTCAATTTCTCATAAAACAGATCGACCATCAGAAGGATCTCTGCGCCGGAACGATCGACGAACTCCTTGAGCTGGTCAGCCGTCAGACGCGGATCGAGCGTCATGAGCGTGGCGCCGAGTTTGTTGAGTCCGTAGAGGGAATAGACCGGCTCCGGGAACGTGACCGTCGAACATGCGACGATGTCGCCCTTTTTCACGCCGAGGGCGGCAAATGCTGCCGCGGCGTTGTTGGCCCGGTCGATCAGCTCGCGATACGTGATCTTCCGGTCAAAGTAATTGATGGCAATATTGTTTTCAAAACCTTTGTTGCGGCGGACGATCGCTTCGTAGATCGTCTCTTTCGGGACTTCTGCCTTCTGTGCTTCTTCACTGAAGAACTGCATCCAGGGTCTTTCGACAGAGGGGAGACGTTTGACGGTTTCCATAGCACACATTCAAATACACTCGCTTTCTCACATTTGCTTGCAGTTTGTAAGAGTGGTCGATAGTTTTCGCACAAACCGTACAAATAGTGTATGTTATGGCTCAAATATAGCGAGATATACTTAAATGTTTCTGAATAATGACGCGGCATCTTGCCCGATTTTGACAAGTGAATATCTTTACATAATCGAACACTTTCCGAAAGGAGACATTTACATATGTTAACCTGTTGGCGGAAGCGGAATAAATGCTTGTATTTCCATGGCTTTTTCTACATGTATAATAATTGCACAAATGTTGCTGTTTTTCGGCCGTTTGTCGCCAAATCGCTTTATAAAAAAATCTTTCGCTAAAATATTCAGTCAAAATATTCAGTTAAAATATTCAGTCAAGACAGAAAAACCACCGGCAACAACGTTGCCGGTGGCGTTTTGATGATGGGATTGTCAGCCGGGTTTACTCCTTGATGGGAAGGACCTGCTGGAAGATAAGGCTTTCTGCCGGGATGTCGGCATACTGGTCCATCGTGTTTCTCGCTTCGATGCGGGAGACTTTGCGGTCTACTCCATAAAGAGCGGAACATTCCGGGCAGATGGCAAACAGGTCATGTTTGTAGTTGAGGACGCTGATGCCGAAGACGCCGATCCCGTTGGAGGAACGGAGCATCTGCATGTTGACGGTCTTGCCGCAATGCGGGCAGGCAACGGATTTCGATTGACCGAAGAATCCGATGGCGTCTGATGTCTTTTTCATTGTCAATTCTCCTTCAAACCCAGATTAGTGTTATTTTACTGTACTTTTCTGGGGTTGTCAATTTCTGTCAATCCAGTTTGTCGGGGTGTTCCGGCAGGATTCCGCGGCGGTAAACATCCATCAGCCGGGTCAGCATATCGATGTTCTTCTGCAGCTTTTTCCCGATGTCGGTCTCGTAGATCTTCATGCGGTGGTCGCAGGGCTGCATGAGCACGGTCTCGGGGATGATGTCCTTGTTGAACCGGACCGCGTCTTCGAACCCTTCGAACGGCTCGAGGGCGGAGATCCGCATGCCGTGCGAGTTGAAGATGAGGCTGTATCCGGCGATGCCGGTCGTTTTCTGATAGGCCTTGCTGAACCCGCCGTCGATGAGGAAGAGTTTGCCCTCTCCGCGAATGGGCGTTTCTCCCTTGGTCGTCTTGACCGGGGTGTGTCCATTGATGAGGTGGGAGAACTCGGAGTCGAGGCCGAATTCGTGAAGGATGATCTTACAGCCTTCCGCCGTCTGGGTGATCTGGTAGTACGGGTCTCTGGCTTCGTTCCAGGTAGACTGGTCGGCGATGAACCGGCGTTCGAACGTGGTGATCTTCTCCCGGGCAAAGGTGGGGGCCCATTTGCCGCACCACAGGTACCAGATGAAGTCCTGACCGCTCTGGCGCTTCGGATCGTTGTCCGTCGCGAAGTAGCCGTCGCGGACTTTCTTGTCGCAGTAGTCGAGAAGGGCTTTTCCGCTGTACTCTCTGCCCTCGAAATTGAAGACTTTGAACGTGCCGTCCGCATTCATGGGGACGCCGCCGTGGACGAGCAGGTTGCCGTTGTAGCACTTGTACATGGAACCCTTGTCGAGAAGGAAGCGGATGTGCTTCTGGAGCTTTTCGGAACCGCGGAACGCCTTGATCATCTCGTTCATCATTTCCGTCTCTTCCGTCGTCAGGGCATAGGGATCTTCCGGGTCGACGGTAGGGAAGTCGCAGTCCTTCATCGGGTAGATCTTGCCGTCGATCTCGACCGTGGAATCTTCATAATTGATATGCTCGAGAGACGCGCGGTCCATCATATCGAAGTCCGGATTGCGCTTGACGACCTGGCCCATCAGCTTGAAGAGGATCATGGTGATGGCCTTCGACATGCGGGCCGTCAGCAGGAGGTCGCGGTTCTTCGTATGTTTCTTTTCCTCTTTGTCGAGGATGCGGGTCGCGAAGCTCGAGAGGTCGGTGAGCGCATAGTATTCGTTCGCGAACAGGGAGAGAGGCCGAAGGCTGATACCGTAGCCGATCTCCAGGACCGGAAGGTTGTTGTAGAGGATGGAGTTCGACAGGACGGTGGCGATGCAGATGGGAGAACCTGCCGCGGCGCCGATCCAGACGACGTCGTGGTTGCCGAACTGGATGTCGAGGGAATGGTGCTCCATCAGGGCGTCCATGACGATGTCGGCACGTGGGCCGCGGTCGAAGATGTCACCGACCAGATGGAGGCGATCGACGATGAGGCGTTTGATGACGCCGCAGACCGCGACAATGAAGTCCTGTGCCTTGCCGATCTCGATGATCGTGTTGAGGATATTGTCGTAGTATTCTTTCTTGTTGTGCAGGTCGAAGTCGATGTTGATGAGCTCGTCGATGACGTAGGCATACTCCGGGGGGAGCGCTTTACGGACTTTCGACCGGGTATATTTCGAGGTGATGACGTGGGTGAGCTCGATGAGATGGTGCAGGGTCTCATGGTAGAAAGCGGTCTCATCTTCGACGCCTTCCAGCAGCTCGGCCATCTTTTCTTCCGGATAGTAGACGATGGTGGCGAGGGTGTCCCGCTCATCGACCGTCAGCTCATCGGCGAGCAGAGAGTCGATCTTTTCCCGGATGGCGCCGGAGGCGCTGTTCATGACATGGACGAACGGCTCGTATTCGCCGTGGACATCCGACATGAAATGCTCCGTCGCCTTCGGCAGGTTCAGGATGGCATTGAGGTTGATGATCTCCGTGGCGGCAGACTGTTCGGTCGGGTATTCCTTGCCGAGCAGGCGCAGGTATTCGAGCTCCGCCTGAGAGTACTCTTTCTTTTTGCTCATGGGTTTTCTCCCTTCAGAGTAAAGCGTATTATTTCTTTACTATTATACATAAATCAGAAAGCGCTAACAACGTGTGTTTTATTTTTGTGATTGGCGATTTAGGTGTTGATTTTTTGTAAAGTGCATGATATTATATCAAAGTCGCAGCCGAGGCTGGGACGTGCCTATGGGGGCGTAGCTCACCTGGGAGAGCGCTTGAATGGCATTCAAGAGGTAGTCGGTTCGATCCCGATCGTCTCCACCAAGAAACAGATCACAGCGATTGTGGTCTGTTTTTCTTTTTGCTTATTTCTGTAATTCTTGTTAGAATGAAGTGAGCGAATCGCCAGGCAAAACATTTCATTTTATTTAGGAGATCGTTATGAAAATCTTAGTCATCAACTGCGGGAGCTCCTCCCTCAAATACCAGCTCATCGATATGGAGAATGAGAAGGTCATCGCCAAGGGCCTCTGTGAGCGCATCGGAATCGAAGGCAGCCACATCGAGGGGAAGACCTTCGACGGCCGCAAATTCTCGGCCGATCCGGACCTCCCGGACCACACCGTCGCGTTCGGATGGGTCAAAGACGCCCTCCTCGAAGGCGAGTGCAAAGTCATCGACTCTCTCGATGAGATCACCGCCATCGGTCACCGGGTCGTTCAGGGCGGCGCGGTCTTCAACCAGAGCGTCATGGTCACACCGGACGTCGTCAGGGAGATCGACAAACTCTCCGCGCTGGCACCGCTGCACAACCCGGCGCACATCCAGGGCATCAACGCCTGTACGGCCGTCTTCGGCGAACGCAAACCTCAGGTCGTCGTCTTCGACAACGCCTTCCACAGCACTATGCCGAAATATGCTTACAGCTTTGCCATCCCGCAGGACCTCGCGGAAAAACATCAGGTCCGCAAGTACGGCGCGCACGGCACCTCGCACAAATATCTGGTACAGCGTTATGCCGAGATGAAAGGCATCCCTCTCGAGGGCACGAAGATCATCACCTGCCACCTCGGCAACGGCTCTTCCATCACGGCGGTCAAGGACGGCAAATGCATCGATACGTCCATGAGCCTCACCCCGCTCGACGGCCTCATCATGGGCACCCGTTCCGGCTGCATCGACGCCTCCGCTGTCACCTTCCTGCAGGAGCGCGAAGGCTGGACGCCGAAAGAGACGTCCGAGTTCCTCAACAAGAAATGCGGCCTGCTCGGTGTCTCCGGCGCTTCGAGCGACATGCGCGACAACCTGTCTGCCAGAGAAGAAGGCGACAAGAACGCCGAACTCGCGACGGACATGCTGTTCTATCAGATCCGCAAATTCATCGGCTCCTATGTGGCGGCGATGAACGGCGTCGACGCCATCATCTTCTCCGGCGGCATCGGCGAGAACTCCATCCCGACGAGAGAGGCCGTCGTGAACGAACTCGGCTGGCTCGGCATCCGGCTGAACGCCGAGGCGAACGACTGCCGCGGAAAAGAAGTCATGATCTCGACCGACGATTCCGCAGTCGAAGTCTGGGTCATCCCGACCAACGAAGAACTGGCCATCGCACGGGACACCAAACGTCTCGTCGAAGAACAGTAACTGCAGCAAAATACAAGCGCCCGGGCTTCCGGGCGCTTTTGTTGACAGATTTGCCGATTTGTCGATTGTACAAAGTTTTAACTTGCGTTCATCGCCAAAAAGGGCCATAATAGCGGTAACAAAAGGAAAGGAAAACGTCAGGAATCATGCCAAACGATTATCCGTTCGTACTCATCCACGGGTACAACAATTTCGATGACACCTTTGCTCCGGCCAGAGAGATCCTGACCGGGGCCGGCTACGAGTGCTATTCGCCTCACCTCGGCCCGTTCACCGGTCTCTGGGATCGCTGCTGTGAACTGTACGCCCTTCTGAAAGGCGGTACGGTGGACTACGGCATCGCGCACTCGGAACGCTGCGGTCACGGCCGGTACGGAAAGACCTTTGACGGCATCTTCCGGCGCTGGGGCGAACTCGACGAAAACGGGGAGAGGGTCAAGGCCAATTTCGTCGGCCACAGTTTCGGCGGCCCGACCATCCGTTTCCTTCTGCATCTGCTCATCGAGGGCGATGAACGGGAGAAGGCCGTCACGCCTCCTGACCAGCTCCATCCGCTGTTCGAGGGCGGCCATGAGGACTGGATCCACTCCATCCTCACACTGGCGGCGCCCCACAACGGCACGACGGTACTGACGATGGCAGGCGGGTACATCTACACGTCTTATTTCATGGAGTTTTCCAAAGCGAACCTCAACAGCGGCACCACGAAAGAGAATGCCGACAAGTACGACCTCGACCGGTTCGGCTTCACGAGCGACAAGCTCCGGCTCCGCTACGCGCCCGACAAGATCCGCGCCTACCTGCGGAAGAAGGAGGACAACTGCTTCTATGAACTGACGCCTTCGGGTTCCGACAAGTTCACCGGAAACTTCCATCCGTATGACAATGTCTACTACTTCTCGATCGCGGCCGTCGGCACGCAGCCGATCCTCGGCGGGGAAGCCCAGTGGCCGACCGATGTCCTCGTCGAGCGCCACCGCTCTTCCGCCATCATCATGGGCAGCATGCATTCGAAGTACTACGGCCCCGAATGGCGGCCGAACGACGGGCGGGTCCCGCTGGCCTCGGCGCTCCATCCAAAGAACGAGCCCTGGAAGGACTTCGACCCGGGCGAAGGGTTCTCTTACCGGGGACCCGTCCAGAGAGGCATCTGGAACGTCTTCCCGGTGGAACAGCCGAAAGACCACAACTTCTACATCGGCGAAGAGGTCGACCCCGAGGTCTACAAAGAGTACGTCCTGAACCTCGGCAGCTTCATCGCCGCCCTCGATAAGTAAAACTCGATATATAAAAAAGAGTCTGACTGATCCAGTCAGACTCTTCTGTTATAATTACGCATTTTTTCGCGGGAAAAGTTCGTCGAAGCAAGAATAGAGCTTTGCGGGGTACGCCGAAGGCGTTATTGATTCCAACAAACAGCCTCCGCAACGCGACCTTCGCCGCGAGACGAAGCTTTTCCAGAAAAAATGCCAAACCGTATTTATGTGTCGTAGATCTCGAGGTCGCCTTCGATGGACTTGTCCATGTAGTCGATGACGCAGGCGCGCGCGCTGACGACGTCCCGGTCGGCGATGTAGTCATAGAGCTGCCGGTTGTTTTCCACCATCTCGCTGATGCCGTACTTCGTGCAGTAACGCTCCCATAGCGTGATGACCGGCGCCTTGAACGACTGGATGCCGAGCGGCACGATGATGTCGCCGCTGCGGTAGGCGAGTTCATGCCAGAATTCGAAGGCGATGAGCGCCGCCTCCTTCGGAGTTTTCGCGGCAGCCATCTCGCCGAGCAGTTTGCCGAGCACGTCGAGGTCTTCTTCGGTGACGCGTTCGCAGATGCGGTCGACGACCATGAGTTCCGCGAACTTGCGGATCTCGAGGATAGAGCGGACCGACTCCTTGGTAAAGGCGATGCCTTTGTACTCCATGAGGGCGGTCAGGGTGTTGATGTTGCCGGTGTAGATGTAGTCGGCGACCACGGCGCCTTTCCGCGGTTTGATCTCGATGAAGCCGCGGTTCTGCAATTCGTTGAGGCCGCTGTTCACAACGGAACGGGAGACGTTCATCTGCTCGGCGAACTCGCGTTCAGTAGGGAGGACCTCGCCGATCTGGAGCTCTCCGGCGATGATGGCATCCTGGATGGTCTTGACGAACAGGTCCCGGAGCGAGGGCGCTGTGAGTTGTTCAAGTTTCATAAGAATCGTCGCTCTTTTCCAACAAACTGAAGTCTGG
>JAZOTY010000041.1:0-3178 GCA_045657845.1 Acutalibacteraceae bacterium
AAGAACGAACATTTCAAATCGAAATGTTCGTTCTGCGTCTTTTTATTTTTGTCCGAACAGGTCGGTGGCGATCTGAATGGAGTCGGGAAGCAGTTTCCCCAGTTCCTCCGGGCTCTCCCGGAACCCGCCTTCCGCCCACTGGCGGAGAATGCTGTACACGTAACTCGTGCAGGCGTAGGCGCTGTAGCGCAGGAGCGTCGGGTCCTTGTCCGGGAAGTCGGCCAGGTACTGGTCGTACAGGTACTTCTGGACGCCTTCGAGAAACAGCCGCTCGGTGCGGGCGTTGCGGAGCAGCATGGCATAGGCCTTCCTGTGTTCCGCGACGAACCGGATGAAGATGCCGTACGCCTCCCGGTAGCTGTCCGGCCACTCGCCCCGGCTGCGGTTGTTCCGGATGAGCCGGGTGACCTCCGCCGCGTAATCGGTGGCCAGTTCCTCGAGGAGGTCCTGGAAGTTCTCATAGTACACGTAAAAGGTGGAGCGCGCTACGCCGGAGCGGGAGAGGACCTCGGAAACGGTCGGCTTTTTGCCGGCGTCTTCCTCGACCAGCGCTTCCAGCGCGTCTTTGATCCGCGCCCGCGTCTTTTCACCGTAATCACTCATTGTTTCATCCTCCAAATCGGTTGATAATATGCAAAACAGACCTCACATACGAATACCCGAACAGGTTGACATGGTTCAGGAGATGGTAGAGGTTGTAAAGGTCTCTGCGTTCGTCGTACCCGGCATCCACATTGGCGATGGACCGGTACGCGGAGTAGAATGCCGGAGCGAAACCGCCGAACAGTTCCGTCATGGCGAGGTCCGCTTCGCGGTGTCCCACGTAAGTCGCCGGGTCGATGAGCCAGGCTTTGCCGTCCGGGCCGGTCATAAAGTTGCCGCCCCAGAGGTCTCCGTGGAGCAGGGACGGGTGGTCCGGCTCCGGCAGAAGGGTCTCGAGCCGTTCCAGAACGGCGTCCGCCTGCCTTCGGGCGGAGCGCTCCAGGTACCCGGCGTCATACGCCATGCGGACCTGCGGGCGCAGCCGGCGTTCCCGGAAGAAGTCGACCCAGGAGCTCGACGGCGTATTGATCTGCGGTGTCGAGCCGATGTAGTTGTCGATGGGAAAGCCGTACACAGTTTTTCCGCCGCGCTCCGGGAACAGGAACGCGGTGTCGGCGGCGTGCATGGCCGCCAGCTCTTCGGCGAAGGTCTCCCAGAAATCGGTCCGTTTCGCGCCGGGCTCCAGCCACGCGAGGAGCAGGAACGAAGCGTCCTGCCCGAAGGCCTCCGGCTCGAGTCCGAGGCCGAGCGCCTCGGTGACGCCGATGGTGCCGGTTGCCCGCATGGCGGCCAGACCCTCTGCCTCCGCTTCGAACATCGGGAGCAGGGAAGAGGCATTGGCCTTCGCGAACAGTTCGGTGCCGTCCGACATCGTCAGCCGGTACGCGCGGTTGATGTCCCCGCCGCCGACGGACCGGCGCGCCGCGAGCGTTGCGCCGGGCGCAAGTGCGGTCAGTGCATCGCCCAGAGACGGGAAAACGGGTACGCTCGCCATGAAACGGCCTCCTTCGGAGTAGTATTCTCCCATTATAGCAGACGATGCAAGCCCCCCTCATGGTTTTGCCCCTGCTTTTCTGTTATAATGACAAACAGTAACGAAGGAAGGGAGGGAGCCTGCATGGCAAACCAGAAGAAGCCGGCAAATACGAGGAACGCGGCCTGCCCGCTCGCGAAAAAGTGCGGCGGATGCCAGCTGCAGAACATGACCTATGACGAGCAGCTGGGCTTCAAACAGGCAAAATGCAAGCGCCTGCTCGGGCGGTATGCGAAAGTCTCTCCCATCCTCGGCATGGAGGACCCGACCCACTACCGGTGCAAGGTCCAGGCGGCGTTCTCTTACGACTACCGCCACCGCCGGCTCGTCTCCGGCGTATACCAGTCGAACTCCCACCGGGTCGTGCCCGTGAACGACTGCCTCATCGAGAACAGAAAAGCGGATGAGATCATCGTCTCCATCCGCAAACTGGCGCAGAGTTTCAAGTTCCAGGCGTACGACGAGGACTCGAAACGGGGTTTCCTCCGCCATGTGCAGGTGCGCGTCGGGTACAACACCGGGGAGATCATGGTCGTCCTCGTCTCCGGCAAGCCGATGTTCCCGTCCAAGCGGAACTTCGTGAACGCGCTCCTGAAAGAACACCCGGAGATCACGACCATCGTCCATAACGTCAACCCCTACCACACGAACCTCGTGCTCGGCCCGAGGAACGACGTGCTCTACGGAAAGGGCTACATCGAGGACGAACTCTGCGGCTGCACGTTCCGCATTTCGCCGGGCTCGTTCTACCAGATCAACCCGCAGCAGACCGAGGCCCTTTACAACACGGCGATGGACTTCGCCGACCTCACCGGGGCAGAGACCTTCTTTGACGCCTACTGTGGCACCGGGACCATTGGCATCATCGCTGCCACGAAGGGCGCGAAGCGGGTCATCGGCGTTGAACTGAACAAGACCGCCGTCCGGGACGCGAAGTCCAATGCGCGGCGAAACAAGATCGAAAACATCGAATATTACGCGGGCGACGCGTCCCGCTTTATTACCGAAATGGCGGAGGCCGGCGAAAAGGTCGACGTCATCATGATGGACCCGCCGCGGGCGGGTTCCACCGAAGAATTCCTGACGGCGGTCTGCAAGATGGCGCCGCCGAAGGTCGTCTACGTTTCCTGCAACCCGGAGACTCTGGCAAGGGACCTCAAGTTTTTGACGAACAAGGGGTACATCGCCCAAAAGATCCAGCCGGTGGACATGTTTCCGTACACCGAGCACGTCGAGACCGTCTGTCTACTAACACATTCTTGAAGAAAAAGGGCTGAAAAAGCCTGAAATCAAAGGGTTTTCGGCACCAGGAGCAGATCGTCAATAAGACCTTTGTAAAGATGATGGACGAGCTCGGCTATGATGTAGAGCTGACATATAAGAAGAAGGTAAGACTATGATCATACTGATTACGGGTGCATCTCATACTGGAAACACGCTTCTGGCGCAGAAGATGCTCGAAAAATATAAATATCCGTATCTGTCGATCGATCACCTGAAAATGGGTCTGATTCGTAGCGGTAATACTGATCTGACGCCGGAGGACGATGATGAACTGACGGAATACCTGTGGCCGATCATACGGGAGATCGTTAAGACCGC
>JAZOTY010000042.1:0-54887 GCA_045657845.1 Acutalibacteraceae bacterium
GTCGAGCAGTACGACACGATCGACGCGGCGATCATGATGTGGCTTCCGGGCCAGATCGGCGCCGAGTCCCTGGGCGATGTACTGTCCGGCAAGGTGAACCCCTCCGGAAAACTGACCGGTACCATTGCGTGGAACCTCAGCGATCACCCGACGAACCGGAATTTCGGCAACTACCAGTATGACGGCACGCTCCCAAGCATCCTCGGCAAGTACTTTGTCGACTATGAAGAGGGCATCTACCTCGGCTACCGGTACTTCGAGACCTTCGCTCCGGACAAGGTCCAGTACCCCTTCGGGTACGGCCTGTCCTACACGACCTTCGACTGGAAGGTCACCGGGTTCCGGGCGAACGCGAATACCGTGACCGTGAACGTGAAGGTCACGAACACCGGAAAACGGGCAGGCAAGGATGTTGTCCAGGTCTATTTCTCCGCACCTTATACGAAGGGCGGGATCGAAAAGAGCAAGATCGAACTCGCGGCATACGGGAAGACCGGACTGCTGCAGCCCGGAAAGAGCCAGACGCTGACGATCTCTTACAAGACGAACGATATGGCCTCTTATGACGCTGCCGGCCAACAGGCCTGGGTCCTCGACAAGGGGACTTACAAGGTCAAAGTGGCGCATTCCGTCCGGGACATCGAAAAGACATATTCCTACAAAGTGCCCGCCACGAAAGTGCTTCGATACGACGACAAGACCGGCACGAAGATCCGCAACCTGTTCGACGACACCGATGAAGGGCTGACGACACTGTCCCGTGCCGACAGGAAGGGCACGTTCCCGACGAAGCCGACCGACTTCTCCATGCCGGCCAGCGTCGCGAACAGCGATCAGAGACCGACCACTCCCGTCAAAGGGGACGTGCCGAAACAGGGCGTCACTCCGGAAGAGGGTGTCATCCGTCTTGCCGACGTGGCAAAAGATGATTCTCTGTGGGAACCTTTCCTTGACCAGTTTACCCTCGATGAGATGGTCGACATGGTCTCGAAGAGCGGTTACGGAACGATGGGCGTCAAACGCCTCGGAGTGCCTGCCACGGCTGACAACGACGGACCCGCTGCCGTCAAGGGCCCCGGCGGACTGCTCTATACGAAGATCGGCTTCGCGTACCCCGTCGAAGCATCGCTGGCCTGTACCTGGAACGATGCCCTGGCAGAGACCTTTGGCCGCTCTGTCGGTCGGGAGGCGAGGCAGGTCGGGACACACGTCTGGTACGCGCCCGGGTGCAACCTGCGTCGCAGCCCGTTGGGCGGTCGGAACTTCGAGTACTTCTCGGAAGACCCGTACCTGTCCGGCAGGATGGCCGCTGCCGTCACGCGGGGTGCACAGTCTCAGGACATCGTCGTCACTCTCAAACACTTCGTCTGCAATGAACAGGAGACGAATCGCCAGGCGAACGGCCTCTATACCTGGGTCGGGGAACAGGCGATGCGCGAACTCTACCTCGAACCCTTCGAACTCGGCGTCAAGGAGGGCAATGCCCACGGCGTCATGTCCGCCTACAACCGCATCGGCGCCACCTGGTGCGGCGCGAGCCGCCCGCTGCTCGTCGACCTCCTGCGAGACGAGTGGGGCTTCCGGGGCTACGTCGTCACCGACGCCTTCACGAACTGGACCGGCAGCGGTTATCTCGACCCGGTGCTCGCGGTCTATGCCCGCAACGACGGCGTCCTGACCAGCTTCTGGTATTTCACCCAGGAGGTCCAGACGACCACTGCTCTGAAATCCCAGTACGCCCTGGACCCGGTCGGGTTCGGACAGGCCCTTCGGGACTGTGTTTACGACCTCTGTGTCATGAAACTCTGCACGACCGCGCTCGCGTCGACCGGCGATCTGCCGGAAGCGGACGTTCTTCTCAGCGTCGATGATGCTATCGATTATGAGCCGTCGACGACAGATCAGATCCTCGTGGTCCTCAGCGAGCTTCTCGCGAGCCACGACGGCTGATGATGGAAGAAATCAATACACCTGCCCGATCGAATATGTTATAATGCACGTATCATATCTTTGAGGTGCTTACATATGCAGAATCACATTTCCATGGGCTGCCAGATCTGCCCGCGCGGCTGTTTTTTGGAAGCCGCGAAAGAGACAGACGGAGACTGGGTCATAATCGGAAACGATTGTGAAAGAGGACCGGTCTTTATGAAATCGCAACTGGCTGATCGCCAACCCGATGCCGATGACAGCTCGGCCGGGGACTTGACTCCTGATGGCTGGAACAACTGAAATGATCGTCAAAAGACCTGCCGGGCGGCAGGTCTTTTTTTTGAAGACAATAATTTGTACGGCAATAATTAACTTAAGATAAGATAAAGTTTACCATTTTACAATTCCTTTGAACGTTCTGTCAGAACATTTGAAAGGAGAATCCAGATGAGAATCACACACAAACTGCTCAGTATCCTGCTGGCGATCGTCATGGCCGCCAGTGCCATGTGCCTGTCCGTCATGGCGGAGAGCAAATACAATTACAAGAAAGTCACACTCATCGGTGACAGCATCGCAACGGCGCTCCGCATGGAGTGGCGCGGAGAAGGAGCGCCGCCTGCGGAGATCATCCACATGTACAAATATAATGAGAACACGAACACCTGGACTCGTACCGGTGCCACGCACGGAGCGTGGGTCGAGAACAGCTGGCCGGCCCGTGTTGTCCGCGGTGTAGGTCTGAGCGAGAACGACCTTTTCAACTACGGCAGAGAAGCCTTCAGCTCCATCGAGTTCCGCCGGATGCTGGACACTTCTTACCGCCCCTCGGATGAGGACATGGCCATCAGTGAAGGCCTTTTTGCCGCGTACGGTGACGACCTGCAGGGAAGGGGCCTCGACTACATCCAGACCCAGCTGCCGAAAGATCTTGCCGCTTCGGATCTGGTACTGGTCGGTATGGGCTCCAACGACCTCTTCTCTTACGCCATGGTCCACTACGGCAATGTGACCGCGGGTCTTGAGACCACGACCCTCAACAAGGTCCAGCTGCAGGCCCTGGAAGCCATCGAAGGCGCCGTGGCACAGCTGGTCTCCGAAGGCCGGTTCCAGGAAGCGTTCGCCAAAGTCATTTCCACGGCAAAGACCGTGAACGCGCTGGAACAGACCCTGATCGTCATGGTCAAAGTCATCATGCAGGGCATCCAGAAGTTCATCCAGAACTGGGATGTCATCATGGATCGTATCCATGAGTGCAATCCGAAGGCGACCGTCATGGCCGTCAGCCTGTTCAACGCGACGGAAGGCATCTACCTGACCGATGAGATCAAGCTGGACCTCGGACAGATCATGGCGCCCGTTTTCGACATCATGAACAACCATATGAAGTCCTATGCGAAAAAGACCGGGTATTACACCTATGTCGACTGCACGAAAACGTCTCATCCTGCCTGGCCCACCGCGATGGGGATCCTCCAGGATACCAGCATGCTCATGTACTACATGATGATCTGCACACATCCGAACTACGAGGGTCAGAAGTATATGGCCGATCAGGTCCTTGCCGCATTGCCGCAGAAGGCCTCCGAACGGATCGTCAAAAAGAATCCGAACGACGGCAACTGGTATCTCTATGACGGAGATAAGATCGACACTTCTTACACCGGCATCGCTCAAAACGAATACGGCTGGTGGCGCATCGAAAAGGGCAAAGTCAACTTCGATGCAAACGGTGTGTACCAGAATGAGTACGGCTGGTGGTATGTGAAAGACGGAAAGGTCGACTTCGACTATACCGGCTTCGCCTCGAACCGTTTTGGTACCTGGCGCATCATCAACGGAAAGGTCGCTTTCAACGAAAACGGCGTCACCGGAGAGCAGAAGGACTGGCGTTATGTGGAAAACGGCAAAGTCAACACCTCCATGAACAGCGTTTGCCAGAACCGCTTCGGCTGGTGGAAGGTGACGAACGGCCGGGTCGATTTCGGCTATAACGGCTGGGCGTCGAACCAGTATGGAAACTGGTGGATCTCCGGCGGCCGTGTCGATTTTGTGAAGACCGCGCTCCTCCGGGCCACAGCCCGATAAACCAAAACCGAAACTCCTGTTTGGACGGTCGAAACATCGTCTGAACAGGAGTTTTTTTGCCAAAAGTATGTTATACTAAAAAACAACAACAACCAACGTTTAAATAAGGAGAACAGGAAATGTCAGTATTGGTTTTAGGCGGAGCGGGTTACATCGGCTCCCATACCGTCCGCGCTCTCATCGATGCCGGGAGAGAGGTCGTCGTCGCCGACAACCTTGTGACCGGTTTTCAGGCGGCGGTCCACCCGAAGGCGAAGTTCTATGAACTGGACATCCGCGACCGGGCAGCGCTCGACAAACTGTTCGAGACCGAGTCCATCGACGGGGTCATCCATTTCGCGGCGTCGTCTCAGGTGGGTGAGTCCATGCAGGACCCTCTCAAATACTACGACAACAACCTCTACGGTACGATGGTGCTCCTCGGCTCCATGGTCGCTCACGGGGTCGACAAGATCGTCTTCTCCTCGACGGCAGCCACTTACGGTGAGCCGGAGCGGGTCCCGATCCTCGAGACCGACAAAACCGAACCCACCAACTGCTATGGCGAGACCAAACTCTCCATGGAAAAGATGATGAAGTGGACGAGTTCCGCCCACGGTCTGCGCTACGTTGCGCTTCGTTACTTCAACGCCTGCGGCGCGCAGCCGGACGGCACCATCGGCGAGGCCCACGACCCGGAGACCCATCTCATCCCGCTCATCCTGCAGGTCCCGAACGGGAAGCGCGCGAGCATCGCGATGTTCGGCACCGACTACCCGACCAAGGACGGCACCTGTGTCCGCGACTACATCCACGTCTGCGACCTCGCCAGCGCCCATATCCTCGCCCTCGACTATCTCCTGAAGGGCGGAGAAAACAACGTCTTCAACCTCGGCAACGGCGTTGGCTTCACGGTCCGGGAAGTCATCGATGTGGCGAGAGACGTGACCGGTCACCCCATCCCCGCAGACGAATGCCCGCGCAGAGCAGGTGACCCCGCCCAGCTCGTGGCATCTTCCGAGAAAGCCAGAACGGTCCTCGGCTGGGACCCGCAGTACGCGGACCTTCGGACCATCATCGAGACCGCCTGGAACTGGCATGTGAACCACCCGAACGGGTATGGAGAATAAGATGGCTACACGAAACATCTCTGAGTGGCGCAGTTACATCGCCACCGCGGACTTTCTGGAAGCGGTACGGCCCCTCTATGTCGACGAGACGAAACCGGAGGCCCAGAGAGACCGCTATCGGCACGCCCTCGACGAGTTCGAGAAACTCTTCGGCGATGGACCGGTCGAGCTCTTCAGCGCTCCCGGCCGCAGCGAAGTGGGCGGCAACCATACCGACCATCAGCGCGGCAAAGTGCTGGCGTGCTCGTTGAACCTCGATGTCATCGCGGTCGTCCGCAAACGGGTCGACGGCGTCATCACGGTCCAGTCGGAAGGCTATCCGTTCGATCGGGTCGACCTCAAAGAACTGGCGCCGGTCGCCTCGGAAGAGGGGACGTCCAAAGCGCTCATCCGCGGCGTCGCCTCCGCACTGGCAGAGGCCGGCTATACCGTTGGCGGCTTCGACGCATATACGACATCGGAAGTCCTGCAGGGCTCCGGCATGTCGTCGTCCGCCGCCTTTGAGGTGCTGCTCGGCACCATCCTCTCCGGTCTATACAACAACGATACGATCTCGCCCGTCGAGGTGGCGAAAGCCTCTCAGGTGGCGGAGAATCTGTTCTTTGGAAAGCCCAGCGGTCTCCTCGACCAGATGGCCTGCTCGGTCGGCAATCTCGTGACGATCGATTTCGCCGACGCATCGGACCCGAAGGTCCGCCGGGTCGACGCCGACTTCGGCTCCTTCGGCCACAGCCTCTGTATCACGGATACCAAAGGCTCCCACGCCGACCTGACCCCGGACTACGCGGCGGTCCCGGCCGAGATGAAGCAGATCGCCGGCCACTTCGGCAAAGAGGTCCTGCAGGAAGTCTCCGAGGCGGCGTTCCTCTCGAAACTTCCGGAACTCCGGGAACTCTACGGAGACCGCCCGGTGCTCCGCGCCATCCACTGGTATGAGGAGAACAAGCGGGTCGAGAGCCAGGTGGCCGCCCTCGAGTCCGGCGATTTCGATACCTTCCTGAAGGCTATCAGGGCGTCCGGTGACTCGTCCTACAAGTACCTGCAGAACGTCTACTCGCCGCGGCACCTCGAAGCCCAGGCCATCCCGGTGGCCCTCGCGGTCAGCGACCTCGTCCTGAAAGACCGGGGCGCCTCCCGCGTCCACGGAGGCGGCTTTGCCGGCACCATCCAGGCGTTCGTCCCCGACGACCTCGTGGAGGACTACCGCAGAGCGATGGACAGCCTCTTTGGAGAGGGCTCCTGCCACATCCTGTTCGTCCGCCCGGTGGGCGGGTACCACATTCCGTAAATCGCCACAAAAGAAAAAGAAACCCGCCTGACCAGGTCAGACGGGTTTTGTTTTGATGTGCGGTTTACAGAGCTTTCAGGACGCGGTCGGCAATCTGACGATGACCGTTGTAGGTCGGATGGAAGTCAGCGCCGTACATGGGGGACTCGGGGTCGTTCATGTGCGTCTTGACATCGGTCATATCGACGTAAGTGTACTGATCTCTCAGCGGGCACTGGTTCTGCATATAGTTGTTCTGATTCGCGAAGATCGGTTCGACGAAGGGGCCAATGGGCAGACCGAAACCGGCGGGAACTTTGTAGTCCTTCATCGGGTTGAAGTTGCCGATGACGACGATCTTGCAGGTCTTGTTGTACTTGCGGATGCCGGCAATGATGGCATCGAAGTTCTGGGAGAACAGACGGAACGCGTTGATCTCGCCTTCTGCGAGAGCGCCGTAGAACGTGACGTCTTTGATGACACGCGGGATGTTCAGTGTCAGAGCGGAGGTCAGGCTGTCGGAGAAGGTCTCCGTGGCGTTGAGGGCGGGCATGGAGGCGTCGTTGACACCGATCTCGACGGTGACGAGGTTGGACGCTTTGACGGCTTTTTCAACGACATTACGGTATTCCTCGACTCTGTTCCAGTCGATGTTGCGCTCGTCGTTGTTGACAGAGGGCAGACGGTAGCCGGCCATGCTGTCGCCGGTGAAGCTGCGGTCGAGGAGGACGCGCAGGTCGGTAGTGCGGTACGCGCTATGAGCGAACTGATTGATCTTAGCTCTCTTGGCGTCCCGGATGATGTCAGGGAAAGAACCTTCGATCGTCGGCCAGTAGAATTTTTCGTAACCGTAGTCGGCATTGTAACCGGTCAGTCCGTAACCGGCAGAGACGCTGTCGCCGAAGCAGGTATAGACATATTGTTTTTTGCTCTTGCCGGCAGCGAACGCCGAGGTAGTCAGAAGGACGACCATCATGGCGACGGCAGTCAGGGCAAGCAGGATCTTTTTGAGGTGTTTCATGTCAGATCTCCTTTTCCTTTTTGCTTGAAATACAGGTTTGATTTACCTGTTTATTCTACCGTATCTGTCGATGTTTGTAAATCGCTTTTTAACAATTTGTTCATATTGACCAACAGTTGGACTGTTGTAAAAAAGCCGCCGTTCCCGGTCGGGAACGACGGTCTTTTTGATTTGACAGAGTGCCGGTTCAGACGGCCGTTTTTGCCGTCTCCATCTTTTGGAGCGCGGCCCGCAGGACCGGCGCCAGTGCGCAGACGACGACGATCTTGAGGGCGTCGCCCGGCAGGAACGGCAGGACACAGGCGGTCAGGGCGAACTTCAGAGGCGCGTGGGTCAGGATGAGGAACCACGCGGTCCCGAAGGCGTACAGGATGACCGTGCCGAGGACCATGCCGCCGATGGCGGGCAGCAGTTCTCTGAGAGACGGTTTCCGATGGAGCGGCTGCTTTCCGAGGAACAGACCGCTGCAGAGTGCGAGCGGGATGTATCCGAGGATGAAGCCGCCGGTCTTGCCGAACAGGACCCCGATGCCGGCCTGGTAAGCTGAGAACACCGGGACGCCGACCATGCCGAGGCCCAGGAAGACCAGGGTGGCCAGCATGCCGTCGACGGGTCCCAGGACCGCGCCCGCCAGCATGACGGCCAGCGTGGCGAGGGAGAGGGGGACACCCGCGGACAGCGGGATGGCAATGGGAGACAGGACGCAGATGACGGCGGCCATCAGGGCGATGAGCGCCAGCCTTCGCACGTCGACTCCTCTGGAAAGATGTTCGTTCATAGTTTCAGCTTGATCATGAGCTCGCCGGCCTTGACGTTGTCGCCTTCCTTGACGAAGACTTCGTCGACGATACCGGTCATGCGGGCGGTGACGGAGGTCTCCATCTTCATGGCTTCGACGACGGCGATGACCTGGTTCTCTTCGACCTTGTCGCCGGCCTTGACGTGGATCTTCGAGACGAGACCCGGGATGGAGGCGCCGACATCACTCTTGTCGTTCGGGTCAGCCAGGACGACTGCCTTGACGGAAGAGGAGGCGTGCGGATCGGGGACCGTGACGGTCCGGGCGGTGCCGTTGAGTTCGAAGTGGACGTCTCTGGTGCCGTCTTCGTGGAGGTCGCCGAGACCGAGGTAACGGATGACGAGCGTCTTACCGTCTTCGATGTTGATCTGGTTCGTCTCACCGACAGCCAGACCGTCGAAGAACACGTGGCTGCCCATCCGCATGATGTAGCCGTATTCCTGTTTGTGTCTGCAGTAGTCTTCGACGACTTTCGGGTACAGGCACCAGGAGATGACCATCTGGTCGGAGGGGTCCGGCTCAAACTGCGCGACCTGTTCTCTGGCCCACTCGAAGTCGACGGGTTCGAGGAGCTCGCCGGGCCGGCAGGTGATCGGTTCTTCGCCCTTCAGGACGACTTTCTGAAGGTCTTCCGGGAAGCCCCAGGAGGGCTGGCCCATCATGCCCTTGAAGTAGGAGACGACGGAGTCCGGATAGCTGAGATCCGCGCCCTTCTTGCAGATGTTCTCGGGCGTCAGGTCGTTCTGGACCATGAAGATGGCGAGGTCGCCGACCATCTTGGAGGACGGGGTGACCTTGACGATGCCGCCGAGCATGTCGTTGACCGCCTTGTACATCTCCTTGACTTCCTGGAACCGGTCGCCGAGGCCGATGGACTGGACCTGCGGGTACAGATTCGTGTACTGTCCGCCGGGGATCTCGTATTTATAGATGTCGGTGACCGGCGTCTTGAGTCCGGCATCGAACTTCTTGTAGCGTCTGCGGACATCATCCCAGTAGTCGGTCAGGACCTGGAGCCGGTCGAGGTCCAGTCCGGTGTCCCGTTCCTGGCCCTGGAGCGCCGCGACAAGGGCGTTCATGGAGGGCTGGGAAGTGAGGGCGGACAGGGAGGAGATGGCGACGTCGACGACGTCGACACCGGCCTCGGCGGCCAGCAGGTACATGGCGATCTGGTTCGATGTGGTGTCGTGCGTATGGAGGTGGATCGGCAGTCCGACTTCGTTCTTGAGGGCCGTGACCAGCTGTTTGCCGGCGTACGGTTTCAGAAGACCGGACATGTCCTTGATGGCGATCATGTGAGCGCCGCGTTTTTCGAGCTCCTTCGCCATGTCCACATAGTATTTCAGCGTGAACTTGTCGTTCTTCGGGTCGAGGATGTCGCCTGTGTAGCAGATGGTGGCCTCGCAGAACTTGCCCTGCTTCAGGACCTCGTCCATGGCGACTTCCATGCCGGGGATCCAGTTGAGGGAGTCGAAGACGCGGAAGATGTCGATGCCCGCTTTGGCGGACTCTTCGACGAACTTGCGGATGACGTTGTCGGGATAGTTGGTATAGCCGACGGCGTTGGCGCCTCGCAGGAGCATCTGGAACGGGATGTTCGGGATGAGCGCGCGCAGTTTTTCGAGGCGCTCCCACGGGTCCTCATAGAGGAAGCGGAACGCGGTGTCGAACGTGGCGCCGCCCCACATCTCGAGGGAGAAGGCGTCGGCGAGGATCTCAGAGGTCCCTTCCGCGCCCTTCAGCATGTCTCTCGTCCTCATGCGGGTGGAGAGGAGGGACTGGTGGGCGCCGCGCATCGTCGTGTCCGTGATGAGCAGTTTCTTCTCATCGAGGACGTGCTTCGACAGTGCAACGGGCCCCTGTTTGTCGAGGATGGGTTTGAGACCGGGGCCCCGGTCGCCGGTGGGTTCCGGGAAGCGGGGAAGGTCGCGGATCTCACGTTTGAGGTCGGGCTGCGCCACCTGGATGCCGGCGATGTACCGCAGCACTCGTGTGGCACGGTCTCTCGACTCCTGGATCTCAAAGAGTTCCGGGGTCTCATCGATGAACTTCGTCGAGCAGAGTCCGGCCTCGAAGGTCGGGTGGTAGAGGATCTTCTCGATGAAGGGGATGTTGGTCTTGACGCCGCGGACATGGACTTCGGCCAGGGCGCGGCGGGCTTTGCGGACGACCGCGGGGAAACTCGTGTCCCAGGTCGTGATCTTCACGAGCAGGGAATCGTAGTAGGGTGAGATGACATAGCCGACGCCGGAGCAGGCGGAGTCGACCCGGACGCCGAAGCCGCCGCAGGTGCGGTATGCGGAGACCTTGCCGGTATCCGGCGCGAAGTTGTTGGTGGGGTCTTCCGTCGTGACACGGCACTGGATGGCGTAGCCGTTGACGTGGACGTCGTCCTGGGAGGAGATGCCGATCATCTCGTGGGACAGCGGGTGGCCTTCGGCGATGAGGATCTGTGCGCGCACGATGTCGACACCGGTGACCATTTCGGAAACGGTGTGCTCGACCTGGATGCGGGGATTCATTTCGATGAAATAGTGATGCCCTTCGCTGTCGACGAGGAATTCCACGGTTCCGGCCGAGATGTACCCGACCTGCTTCGCGATCTTGACCGCGTCGGCCTGGAGGGCGGCGCGGGTCTCCTCCGGGACGGAGAAGGCGGGAGCGTACTCGACGACCTTCTGGAACCGGCGCTGCAGCGAGCAGTCACGTTCGCCGAGGTGGACGATGTTGCCGTACTTGTCGGCGAGGATCTGCACCTCGATGTGCTTCGGGTTCACGAGGAATTTTTCGATGAAGATATCGTCGTTGTTGAATGCCTTTTTGGCCTCGCCCTTGACGAGGCGATAGGCGTCGCGGACCTCTGCTTCGGTGTCGCAGCGGCGCATGCCGCGTCCGCCGCCGCCGGCTGCCGCTTTCAGGATGACCGGGAAGCCGAAGGACTTGGCGATCTTAGCGGCTTCATCCGCACTCTCCACCGGTTCGGTCGTGCCGGGGATGGTCGGGACTTTGGCTGCGAGGGCGATCTGTTTTGCCTCCAGTTTATCGCCCATTTTGGCGAGAACGGAAGAAGGCGGTCCGACGAAGGTGATATCGTTGTCCTCACAGGCCTTGGCGAATTCGGCGTTCTCGGACAGGAAGCCGTAACCCGGATGGATGGCATCGACGCCGTGGTGTTTGGCGAGCTCGATGATCGAGGGGATGTCAAGATATGCCTGCAGCGGGCTCTTGTTTTTTCCGATGAGATATGCTTCGTCTGCTTTGATGCGGAAGAGGGCATTGGTGTCCTCGGAAGAATACATGGCGACGGTGCGCAGGCCAAGGTCGTGACAGGCGCGGAAGATGCGGATGGCGATCTCACCGCGGTTGGCGGCCATGACCCTTCTGAATTGGATCGTCTGCATAGATTCATCTCCTATGTCTGCATATATTTGTACGTGACCAAAAACGTGTTATTGCTCTTATATTGTACCGAGAAACGGAACGTGAAACAACCTTCAATATTGACAAAAATTATACTTAATTGTCTCATTGTTGACAATTTATGTGGAAAATGCTGAGGAAAAACATCAAAAGTCACCGCCTGTAACGACAGGCGGTGTCGCGTCAATACTCCACTAAATGGACCTCTCCGGAGTCGAGGGAGACGAGCTGGTCTTTCGACTCGGGGATGATCGCGCTGGTCAGCTCTACCAGCAGTTTCCCGGTGTCGTCGATGTCCCGGACGATGCCGCGGTAGCGGGCGTGATCCCGTTCGAACATGATCTCTTTTCCGGTGAGGTAGGAGCGGTTCCGGTACTCCCGCAGAAGCAGGGGGTCGGTCAGATGCTCTGTCCAGTACAGTAACCGTTCCCGCAACGCGACCGCGAGGCGGTTCCGGTCGATGTAATCGATGTCTCCGGTGGTCAGAGCCCCGGCGGTCTCCATGAGATCTTCGGGGAAGAGGGCGGTCGAGCAGTTGATGCCGATGCCGATGATGACGGCGCGGGGACGGTCTTCGAGCCATCCGACGCTCTCGGTCAGGATGCCGCAGACTTTGCGGTCCCGGTAGTAGAGGTCGTTGACCCATTTGATCTGCGGGCTCACCCCGACCGCTTCCTCGATGGCCTCCGCGGTGGCGACTGCCGCCGCCAGCGTCAGCTTCGACAGCGTGGCAGGGTGGAGGACCTCCTGGTCCGTGCGGACCATGGAGACGTAAAGACCGGTGTCGGCGGGGGAGTAAAAGGAGTGCCCCTGCCGCCCTTTTCCGGCGGTCTGATGGTTCGCGATGAGATAGGTGTCGTCCGCGACGTCGCCCTTTTCCAGCAGCCGCCTGGCCTCGTCATTGGTGGAGTCGATCTCGTCGAAGACCACGACTTTGTGGTGCAGGGCGACGACATCTTCCATGAGCGGCCGGTCCGGGAGGAGCATGGCGTCGATCGCGTCGATAGAAAGGTCTGTCATGTTCATAGGCTCGGGTCCAGCAGCGCGCCGACACAGAGGTAGGCGAATTCTTTCGGCAGGTTGAATCCGGTGTTGTGGACACCGGGGTGGTAGAAGAGGGGCTTGCCCAGCTCCTTCGCGAGGCGGACCGTCTCTTCATAGATGATGTGCCCCTTGCTCTGTTCCCCGACGGCGAACAGGATCGGTTTGTCGCGCAGGGCCTCGAGCGGGCGCTTGTAGAAGGCGATGAGTTTCCAGTCGAAGGCCGTCATCATCTCTTTGTCCGGGCCGATGTTCTCGATGACTTCCGGGTCCGGGACGGGACCGCGCTCGTCGGCGAAGAGGATGGGCGGCAGGACGGCACGCAGGCCGTGGGCGAGCGTCCGTTTGCCCTCCCAGGCGGGTTCGTAGCAGAGCATCCGGCGGACGAGCTGCGGGTACTGCGTGATGAGGTCCATGCCGATGGGGCCTCCCAGGGAATGGGCGATGACGTAAGCGCCGAGCGCCCGGTCGACTTCGTTCGAAAAATATTCGATGAGGAACTTCGCGTCGCTCACATGGAGTGCACAGATGTCCTTCAGATATGCTTTGTCAGCTTTGGTGGCTTCGCCGGGGTTTTTCGCGGTCGCGGTGAGCCCGCTGCGGACATGGCCTCTCCGGTCGTAAGCGACGACGTGGAACGAGCGGGACATGGCTTCTCCGCAGTTGACGTAGAAGTCCGCGTCCGTGCTGCCGCCGTGGATGAGCAGGAGCAGGGGCTTGTCCGAGTCGCCGGACTCCCGAACGTAGAGGGGCGTTCCGTCAAAGCTTTTGATGGTCTGTTCTTTGTAGTACATTTCAGCCTCCTTGGGCGATTTACGATGGCGAAGACTATTATAATACTTATGTCTGTAAAGAAACAACTTTTTTGTCGGCGCTATTTATGGTATACTACTCGCGAATATTGAGAGGAGGACTGTTATGTTTACCATCATTGCTGCGATCGGTCGTTCCAATGAACTTGGAAAAGACGGAGATCTCATCTGGCACCTTCCCTCTGACATGAAATTTTTCCGTGAGACCACAACCGGCCACACCATCATCATGGGACGAAAGACCTTCGAGTCCCTCGGCGGACTCCTGCCGAACCGCCACCATGTGGTCCTGACCCATGCCGATGAGAGTTTTTTCCCGGAGGAAGTGGAAGTGGTCCATTCCTTCGCCGATGTCTTCACAAAGTACCGCGACGTCGAAGAAGAGGTGTTCATCATCGGCGGCGGAGAGGTCTACCGGCTGTTCTTCTCTTATGCGGAGAAGATGTATCTGACCCAGGTCAACGAGATCTACTTCAACGCCGACACCTACTTCCCGGAGATCGACGCCCGCAACTGGGACGTCCGCGACATCATGCAGATCGACGAAGACGGCCACCAGGCAGTCATTCGGGAGTACACCCGCAAGAAATAACCCTGAGCAAAAGGATCTGATCACCTATGAAACTTGGTATCGTCGGGCTTCCCAACGTCGGGAAAAGTACGCTCTTCAATGCCATCACCGATGCGGGCGCCCAGTCCGCGAACTACCCGTTCTGCACCATCGAACCGAATATCGGCGTCGTCGCTGTCCCCGATGAACGGCTCGACCTCCTGGCAGAACTCTATCATCCGAAATCCGTCGTGCCGGCGTCGATCGAATTCGTGGACATCGCCGGTCTCGTCAAAGGGGCGTCGAAGGGCGAGGGCCTCGGGAACAAGTTCCTGTCCCATGTCCGGGAAGTCGACGCCATCATCCACGTCGTCCGCTGCTTTGAAAATGACGACATCGTCCATGTCGAAGGGTCGATCGACCCGTCGCGGGATATCGAGACCATCAACCTCGAACTCATCCTCTCCGACGCCGAGATCCTCGACCGCCGTCTCGAAAAGACCCGCAAGGCGATGAAGTCCGATAAGTCGCTGGCGAAAAACATCGCCCTCTATGAACGTGTCAAAGAGGCGCTCGACAACGGGCAGTGTGCCCGCACCGTCGAAGTGACCGAAGACGAACAGCCGCTGCTCGACGAGCTGACCCTCCTCACCGCGAAGCCGGTCATCTACGCCTGCAACATGAGTGAAGAGGATTTCGTCGAAGGCATCGAGACCAATGCCCGTTACAACGCGGTCAGAGCGATCGCCGAAGCAGAGGGGAGCCAGGTGCTTCCCATCTGTGCCGAGATGGAAGCGGAGATCGCCTCCCTGTCGAAAGAGGAGAAGGCGGAATTCCTCGCGGACCTCGGCATCGAGCAGGGCGGTCTCGACCTCCTCATCCAGCGCTCCTACGACCTCCTCGGCCTCATGTCCTTCCTGACGGCCGGCGAGCCGGAAGTCCGGGCCTGGACCATCAAGAAAGGAACGAAGGCTCCGCAGGCCGCCGGAAAGATCCATTCCGACATCGAACGCGGTTTCATCCGTGCGGAAGTCATCAACTATAAACTGCTCCTCGAATGCGGCTCGACCGCTGCGGCCCGGGAGAAGGGCCTCATCCGTTCGGAGGGCAAAGAGTACATCATGCAGGACGGCGACGTCGTTCTGTTCCGTTTCAATGTCTGACGGGTAGATCGCCCTGGAAAGTGAGTATGGTGCATGGCAGGCAATAAACTGAAAGAACTGCTCGACCTCGCGCACAGCGAAACGTACGGCAGGTTCAAAGACATCATCATCACCAGTGTCATCGGCATCGTGGTCAACGTGCTGCTCGGTGTCATCAAGATCATCGTCGGCACCGTGGCGAACTCCGTCGCGGTCATTTCCGACGCAGTCAACAACTTCGCGGACAGTGTCTCTTCTCTCGTGACCATCGTCGCGATGGCCATTTCGGGAAGAGGGGCCACCCGGAAACATCCCTTCGGCTTCGGCCGGATCGAGTACTTCTCGAGCATGGTCATCTCTGTCCTCATCCTCATCACCGGTACGGAGTTCCTGATCGAATCGGTCAGGAAGATCATCCATCCGGAAGCGACAGCGTACACACCGGTCACGCTGATCCTGCTGATCGTCGCCATCGTCGCGAAGATCCTGCTGGGTCTTTACACGAAGCGTTCCGGCAACAAGCTGAACTCGCCGAACCTCATCGCTTCCGGTCAGGACGCTCTGTCCGACGCCGTCATCACCGGCGTCACCCTGCTGGCGGCTGTGGTCAGCCTCATCTGGCCCAACCTCCATATCGACGGTTATGTCGGTGTCCTGGTCTCCGCGTTCGTCCTGAAGGCGGGCCTCGAGATCCTGCTCGATGTCATCTCGAAGCTCCTGGGCGACCGCCCGAGCATCGAACTGGCCGACAAGATCATGAATGAGATCCTGAGCACGGAAGGCATTCTCGGCGCCTACGACCTCGTCCTCCACAACTACGGTCCGAACGTCTTCATCGGCGATGTGAATCTCGAGCTCGAAGACTCCATGACCATGGAAGAGGCCTATGTCATCACAAAACCGCTGAACGTCAAGATCCTGAGAGAATACGGAGTCTTCATGTACTTCGGGTTCTACTCGGTCAACACCCGTGACCCGGAGATCGTCGAAATGCGGGATTACCTCTACAAGCGTGCTGAGGAGATCGACGACATCCTGCAGATCCACGCATTCTATGTCAATAAAGAAAAGAAGTTCATGAGCTTCGACGTGGTCTTCGACTTCGATTGCAAAGACCAGTACGCCGTCGAACAGGAACTTCGGCAGATCATCAAAGAAAAATACCCGGACTACCGGGTCGAAATGCTGCCCGACAAAGATTACACTCTGTCCCGCAGCGCAAAAGACGAATAAACCAATATCTGAATGAAAATGAGAAGGGGATATAAAATGAAACTCACGAAACGCCTGCTGACGGTACTTCTGGCCGCATTCATGGTGGCACTCTGCTTTGTCCCGTCCCTCGCAGTCTCCAAACAGTACAAAAGCTATGCGGTCCTCGGCGACAGCATCCCCACCGGCTATATGATGCCCGGCTATCAGTATGCCGGACGGAAAAAAGTCCTGTGGCCCGTCGTGCCGAACAGCTATCCGACCTTTGTTGCAAAGGGTGTCGGTGCCAAACATACCTACATGCTGGCCCACAGCGGTTACCGTACCGCCGACCTGCGCCGTGTCCTCGATCCGGATTTCGCCGGCGACTACTTCAACGCACGCCGTCTTCCGAAGATGGCCGACACTTATGCCGTCGATCAGGCGGCGCTCGAGAAGCTGCGCAAAGGCGTCATCAAGTACCTCAAGAAGTCTGACCTCATCACGCTGCAGATCGGCGCGAACGACTCCTTCCAGGTCATCGTCATCCTCTTCGAGATGCTGCGGGAGAACCAGGAGCTCATGGCAGAGTTCCAGGCGGCCGGAGCACTGGACCCCAATGTGACCGCGAAGGTCCTCGAGAAGATCGCGCAGGACAACGAGACCCTGCTCCGTATCATCGAGATGGAACTGGCGTCTGTCCAGGGCTTCCGGAACAACTTCGACGTCATCATTCGCCGCATCCATGAGATCAACCCCAACGCGAAAGTCGTTGTCCTCGGCCTGTACAACCCGCTGGAGTGCTTCAAGATCGCCGGCCTTTCTCCGGCTCCGCTGATCCAGCCGCTCATCCAGGGCTTCAACGACTACATGGCCTTTGGCAGCCAGTACAGCAACTACTACACCTACTGCCCGCTGAAAGATATCGAGAACTACATGGGCACGCTGCAGCTCTTCGCCAATCCCGAACTGCCCGGCGATGTCCATCCGACCCCGAAGGGACACCAGCAGATCGCAGAACAGATCCTCGCCGTCCTGTGAGCGAGGAAGAGAACAGAAAAGAGCCGAAGTCATGATGACTTCGGCTCTGTTTGTTTTGGGTGATGATGCCGCTGTCGGGACGGTTCCCTTAAGCAGCAGCTGCTGCCAGTTCTTTGGACAGCTTTGCGTATTCCGGCGCATGCAGGAAGTCGGTGACACTGACGATGTGGGCATGCGGGACTTTGGCCTGGATCCGGTCTTTCAAGTTCTTGTGACAGACGATGATCTTCGCGTCTTTCGGGATCCACTCGAGCTGGATGTGCTGGATCTTGATGTCGTAGAGGCCGTTCTTGACAAGCTGGCCTTTCAGTGCTTCTGCACCGGCAACACTCGTCACCATACCTTCGGTGCAAACAAAAAAGATGGAATCGGTTTTCGGCAGTTTACTCATAAGATAACCTCCTTTGTAAATAGCCTTTCACAAGTCTTTTGCGACTTGTTGCGGACAGTTTACGCTTTACTATATTAAAAAGCAAGGCTTTGGAGGGAAGTCTGTAGGGTTGAACAAAAAGGTGAGCGATTGCTCACGGAAACTGGGCATGTTTTGTGCAATGTGCTGAACGATTTGCGCTTTAATGTAGCAGATTGCACAAATCAGGGAGTGGTGAGAATATCGCCCAAAACGGCCACCGTGTACTTGACGAGACGCCCGGAAAACTGGTCGGGTGTGTCCTGGAAACCATCCCGTGCCCAGGTGCGGATGAGCAGAAGCGTTCCTCCGGTAATGTAATTGTGGAGATATTTCAGCTCCTCCATGGGGACCTGTGGGTAGCGGAGTTTCCAGAAGGCGATGACCCGTTCCTGGGTCTGTGTGATGATCGGGTCCAGGAAGGACAGATCGCCGCGCTCCAGGAAGAAATATTTGAGCAGCGGCCGATAGCTGTAAGCCAGCTCAGCGATGGTGCGCAGGAACCCCTCATAGTCCGCGGTGTCGAGGTAAGCCTCGATAATGGACAAAACACCGTCCGTCAGCGCTTTCAGGATCTCATTGTAAAGGTCGACCGGACTGTTGTAGTGGTAATAGAACGTGTTGCGATGGACATCCGCCTCCCGGCAGAGTTCCGAGACTGTGATGTCTTCTACCGGCTTGCTTTTCAAAAGTTCCAGCAGCGCGTTCAGAAGGATTTGTTTCGTATATCGTACCCGTCGATCCATATTAGCCCTCCTTTTATGATTCTTCTAATTATTGTGCATTATTCTTAAAGTATGCCTAAAAACTGGCAGGATTTTGAATATTTGCCATTAATTTTTCTTATCAGAAGGATATATTGAAAGAGGTTTGTATGCATTTTAGGAAATAATAATTTGAAAAGAGGAATGGAAATGGCAGAATTCAAAAACGATTATCCGCTGGTATTCGTCCACGGCTTCGGCGGCTGGGGCGAAGCAGACAAAATCGAGAGCGTCATCAACTACTGGGGCGGCGTCTCCTGGAAAAACGTCGTCAAGCACCTGCGCGGGGAAGGCCGGACGCTGGTCATGCCCTCCGTCGGTCCTTTTAACAGTGTCTGGGACCGCAGTTGTGAGATCTATGCCCAGCTGACCGGCACGACCGTGGATTACGGCAAAGCCCATTCGGAAAAGTACGGGCATGCCCGTTACGGAAAGACCTACGAAAAACCCATGCTTCCGGACTGGGGAAAGACGCCTGAGCAGGCGAAGATCAATCTGCTCGGCCACTCGTTCGGAGGCCCGACTCTGGTCATGTTCTCGAGCCTCATGTCCGCCGGCGCCGCGGAAGAGCGCGCCGTCACGCCTCCCGACGAACTGTCGCCGCTGTTTGAGGGCGGCCACGGGGACCTCATCCATACTGTCACGACCCTCTCCGGCGTCATCAACGGCACGACCGCCGCATCCGCACTCGGTGAGACCGGCATGCACATCGCCGGCGCCGCAGTCCTCATGGCGAACTCCGCCCTTGCAAATACCAATGCCATGAAGTGGTATAACTTCCACACCCAGCACTGGGGCATTATGGGCGATCCGGACAAACTCACGGACCGGCACTATTCCTCGCCTTTTGGCCATATGGACGCAGTAAAGACCTACAATAAAAACCATGTGGACCATGCAGGTTTTGAGATGTCCATTGAGACCCGGGCGGAAATCAACAAGAAGTGGACGGTGACCGACCCCAACATCTACTATTTCTGCTACAGCGCGGACCGCACGCATAAATCGCTCTTCCATACCCGGCAGCAGAACCTCGGCGGTTTTCCGCTCGCCTGGCTCTTTGGCATCCTCACCGGTTCCTTCCGAAGTGAGAAGTTGAAGAAGGAGTACGGCTTTGATGACTCCTGGCTCTGCAACGACGGATTTGTCAATGTCCCCGGCCAGAAAGCGCCGTTCGGTCAGCCGACCGTCGAGTGGCAGCCCGGCATGCCGTTCAAACCCGGCGTCTGGCACAACATGCCGACGGTCTACGGTGACCACACTTACTGGAACGGCATCGGACAGAATACAATGCTGTTCTTCAAAATGTACGACGAATGGGTCGAACGGTTCCGGACCCTTCCGGACGGACAGGATGTCTGACCGCGAATCTATGCGAATTTTTAGACAATAAAAAATGGGGCAAATCGCTTGCAATTTGAAAAAACTTTGCTATTATGAATGAGGAAGCGATAGTTTCTATCACCACATATTTTATAGGAGGCATATTATGGCTTACAAAATTACTGATGAATGTGTAGCTTGTGGATCCTGCAAAGACGGCTGCCCCGTCGACGCTATCAACGAGGGCGACATCTATTCCATCGATCAGGACCTCTGCATCGAGTGCGGTTCCTGTGAGGCTACCTGCCCGACCGGCGCTATCATCAACGAATAAGCGTCTGTAAAACAAGAAATGCATCCCGGGAAGAGTTCTGTTCTCCTCCCGGGAATTTCTTTTGAGGAGAGGAGGGACCGCAATGCGGGCAGAAAAAGACCTGCGTGAGGGAGAGCGCGTAGAATGGCTGGGCGGACAGTACGCCGTTATCATTTCCCCGGACCACGGGTTCGGGACCGACGCGTTCCTGCTGGCCGACTTCTCTGCGCCGAAGACCCATGCGCGCTGCATGGACCTCGGCACCGGCTGCGGCATCCTTCCCATGCTCTGGAAGCGGAACGGCGCCGCAGGGGAGCTGTACGGCCTGGAACTGCAGAAAGCTGCGAACGACCAGTTTGAACGGGGCATCGCACTGTCCGAACAGAACGGCGCGTCCTGTGGCAACGTCCATGCGGTTTTGGGCGATTTACGTTCCCTCGACGACCTCGGGCTGCCGCTGGGACAGTTTGACGTCGTCACCATGAACCCGCCGTACAAACCGGTGGGCACCGGCATCCTGTCCGGGTCGCCCGCAGAGCAGATCGCCCGCCATGAGCTGACCTGCACCATCGACGACGTTGCAGCGGCCGCGGAACGCCTCCTGAACTTCGGCGGGAGCTTTGCCGTCTGTCACCGTCCGGAACGCCTCACGGACGTCCTGGAGGCATTTCGACGGCATGCCATCGAGCCGAAGCGGCTCCGCTTCGTCCAGAAACGCCCCGACACCGCCCCCTGGCTCTTCCTTCTGGAAGGCCGCAAGGGCGGAAAGCCCTATCTGAATATCCTGCCGCCGCTGCTCACCTACGAAGAGGACGGCAGAGAGACTGAAGAACTACTGCGCATTTTAGGAGAGTACCGCGATGAGTGAGAACACCTGCGGCAGACTGTATGTCACCGGCACGCCAATCGGTAACCTGAGCGACTTTTCTCCCCGGGCCCTCGAGACCCTGGAGACCGTCGACTTCATTGCCGCCGAGGACACCCGGGTCACGCTGAAACTGCTCAACCATTTCTCCGTCAAAACGCCCATGGTCAGCTACCATGAGCACAATAAGAACCAGAAAGGTCCTGAGATCCTCGACCGCATCCTGCGGGGCGAGAACTGTGCGCTCGTCACCGATGCCGGCATGCCGGTCATCTCCGACCCCGGGCAGGACCTGGTCGACCTGTGTCTCGAACACGGCGTCCCCGTGGTCTCCGTCCCCGGACCCACTGCCTTCGCGACGGCCCTGGCGCTGTCCGGCATGGACTCCCGTCGGTTCCTGTTCGAAGGGTTCCTGGAAGTCGACAAAAAAACGCGCCGGGAACAGCTGGAGGCGCTGAAGGGGCAGACCTGCACCCTCATCCTGTATGAGGCGCCCCACAAGCTGTCCCGCACGCTGAAAGACCTGCTGGAGACGCTGGGCGACCGGCGGCTCTGCATCTGCCGGGAGCTCACCAAAGTCCACGAGGAGGTCCTCCGGACGACCCTGGCGGAGGCCGTGGAGGCCTATCCGTCCAACGACCTCAAAGGGGAACTGGTCCTCATCCTGGAGGGCGCTTCGAAAGAGGCCCGCGTCTTCACGCTGGAAGAGGCGGTCGCCATGGCGAAGGAACTCCTGGGCGCCGGCGTCTCGAAGAACGACGCCGCCAAGGAAGCCGCCAAAACCACCGGCCTCAAAAAAGGCGATATCTACCGGGAACTGTTCTGAAGAAATAAGAAAAAGCCATTGCCGAGACGGCAATGGCTTTTTTGTTTTGTCCTTACCGGAGGACGGCCTCGATGGCGGCGAGGAACTCGTCATACTCCTCGAACGCGGGGAGATCGGGGTTGTCCTTCTTGATCTGTTCCGTGGAGCGGAACAGGAACCCGGCCTTGGAGGCACGGATCATGGCGAGGTCATTGTGGCTGTCGCCGGCGGCGATGGTCTCGAACCCACAGGACTGCAGCGCCTTGACGGTCGTGAGCTTGGAGTTTTCGCAGCGCATCTTGTATCCGGTGATCTCACCGTCCTCCGCGACGACGAGCTCGTTGCAGAAGAGGGACGGATAGCCGAGTTTCGCGATCAGCGGACCGGCAAACTGGGTGAAGGTGTCCGACAGGATGACGACCTGGGTCTCTTTCCGGAGCGTGTCGAGGAACTCTTTGGCGCCTTCGAGAGGTTCGATGGTGGAGATGACCTCCTGGACCTCTTTGAGACCGAGACCGTGCTGTTTCAGCAGGTCGATGCGGTACTTCATGAGTTTGTCGTAGTCCGGTTCGTCGCGGGTCGTGCGTTTGAATTCGGGGATGCCGGTGGCCTCCGCGAACGCGATCCAGATCTCCGGGACGACGACGCCCTCCATGTCTAAGCAGACAACGTACATGTCGTGAAAACTCCTTTATGAAAAACTGTAAGAATGGTACTAGATTGGAATTACGATGTCAAGTTGGCAGAGGTAAAGTCCCGGAGAATGGCTTCCACCGCGTCTTCCAGTGTGCCGTCGTTCACGATGGTGGTGTCGGCGAACCGCTCATACATCGGAGCCCGTTCCGCTTCCATCGCTTTCAGGGTCGCAAGGTCTTTCGACAGGGGACGGCCGTCCGTGGCGAGGAGCGAGAGGTCGCGCCTCAGACAGTAGATCCGCCCGTTCTGGTGAAGGGGCAGGTAGTTGCGCTCTCTGGTGACCGCGCCGCCGCCGAGGGACAGGATGGCCCCGTTCTTTGTGCCCGCTTTGGCGATGCACGCCGACTCAAGGTCGCGGAACACGTCCTCGCCGTCCTCCGCGAAGATCTCCGGGATCGGTTTCCCGGCCGCCTCTTCGATGGCACTGTCCAGTTCGACGACGTCCCGGCCGGTCCGCTCCGCCAGCAGTCCGGCGACAGACGTCTTGCCGCTGCCGGGCATGCCGATGAGGACGATGTTGGTGGCGTTTCGGGTGAGTTTCGCCGTCAGGTCTTCGATGACGCGGTCATCGACCTTCGTGTCGAAGAAGAACTCATGGGCGCGGACCGCCTGGGCGACCAGCATCCCGAGGCCTCCCGCGTGCGGGATGCCCAGGTCTTCCGCCTGCAGCAGAAGACCGGTGCGCAGCGGGTTGTAGACGATATCGATGACACCGGAGAGGTGTTCGAAGCGGGACAGGTCCGTCACGGACGACAGGTTGTCGGGGTACATCCCGACCGGCGTCGTGTTGACGACGACATCGGCGTCCCGGTGGTCCGGCAGTTCGTCGTAGGAGATGAGCGGTGTATCGCCTCCGCGTCTGCTGACGACCAGGACTTCGCCGGCGTTCTTCCGGCACAGGGCCTCGAGGACCGCTCTGCAGGCGCCGCCGTTGCCGAAGACCAGTACCTTTTTCCCGGAGACCTCGATGCCGCCCGACTCGAGCAGATCAAGGAACCCGAGGACGTCGGTGTTTTCGGCGATGAGTTTCCCGTCTCTGCGGTACAGCGTATTGGCCGCCCCGATGGCTTTGACCGCCGGGGAGAGCTCGTCCGCAAAGGGGAGGACCTTTTCTTTGTAGGGGATGGTCACATTGAGGCCGCCGACGTTCTCCTGCTTCACAAAGGCTTCGAGCTCCTGCTCCGGCAGTTCGTAGAGCCGATAGGCCTCGTCGCCCAGCGCGTGGTGCAGGAACGGGGAGAAGCTGTGACCGAGGTGCTCACCGAGAAGGCCGTAAATGGTGTCGTGAGCGCTCATATCAGCTGACCTCCGGGTAGTTGCCCAGGTACTTGAAGCGGTCGCAGGTGCGCTCCATGTAGGCGAGCATCTCGAGGACTCCTTCCTCCCATACAGAGGCATGGAGGTCCATGTAGAAGGCGAATTCGAAGTCAGAGCCCACCAGCGGGACGCTCTCGAGCTTGACCATGTTGAGGCCGAGGGCGGTGACCATCGCGATGATGTCGTAGAGGGCGCCGGGTCTGTGCTCGGTCGTGAAGATGACCGAGATGCGGTTGGCGCCGGGGTAGACCGCCGGCTTCGTCCGGATGGAGATGAAACGTGTATAGTTGTTGGCGCTGTCCATGATGTTGTCGCGGACCGTTTTCAGGTTGTAGAGTTTCCCGGCTTCATGGGAGGCGATGGCGGCGACGTCGTTCCGGTCGGAGTCTCCGACCATTTTAGCGGCGACGGCCGTATTGGCGACCGGGATGACCTTCACGCTGTTCGGCAGGGACTTGAGGAAGGCGCTGCACTGGCCGATGGCCTGCTCATGGGAGTAGATCTCTTTGATGTCCGAGAGCTTCGTGCCGGGGTTCGCCAGGAGTTCATGGCGGACGTTGATCCGGATGCTGCGGGTGATGTACACATCCCGCTCTTCGAGCAGTTTGTAGACGTCCTTGACCGACCCGTAGGAGGAGTTCTCCACGGGCACGATCCCGTACTGGCACTCTCCGTTCTCGAGGGCGTCGAATACGGCTTCAAAGCTCTTCATGAACATCAGCGTCCCGCGCGGGAACATGTTGTCCGCGGCCTGCTGGGCAAAGGCGCCCTCGACGCCGGCGACGCCGATGATCCCGTTGCGGGGGAAGAGGGCGTCCGCCGGCAGGCGGGACTCTTTGATCATGTCGATGAGAGGTGTCTCCCGGGCGATCTGGCTGTTCTGCCAGGCGCGCGAGAGCTCCATCATGTTGGAGAAGAACCGGTGGGCGTAGATGCCGAGGTCTCCGGCCTTTTCCTCCACGTCGGCAAAGATCTCCCGTTCCCGGCTCTTGTCCAGGACGGGCATGTCGTGTGCCTTTTTGTATTCCGCGATCTCGGCGGACACGTTCATGCGTTTCAGGAACAGGTCCAGCATCTCGTCGTTGATCGCGCTGATCTCCTCCCGCAGTGCGGTGAGGTCTTTTTTGTTTTCCGTACTCATATGGGTCACCCGTTTCTATAGGGAGTTTTTACAGTTTGTTCTCACTCAGCAGCAGGTCTGTGAGCGCAATGGCGGCGACGGCTTCCACGACCGGGACCGCGCGGACGGCGATGCACGGGTCATGGCGTCCGTGGATGACGAGTTCGGTCTCTTCCATGGTCGTGAGGTCGACCGTCTTCTGCGGTTTCGCGATGGACGGGGTCGGCTTGATGGCCACCCGGAACAGGAGGGGCATGCCGTTCGAGATGCCGCCCTGGATGCCGCCGGAACGGTTGGTCTCGGTCTCGATGGAACCGTCTCTGGCGATGAACGCGTCATTGTTCTGAGACCCGCGCAGCTCCGCGGCGGTGAAGCCGTTGCCGAACTCGACGCCCTTGACGGCGGGGATGCCGAAGAGGGCCTTTGCGAGTTCCCCTTCGATGCCGTCGAACAGGGGGCCGCCCACGCCGGCCGGGAAGCCGGTGACGGCGCATTCGATGATGCCGCCGACCGAGTCGTTGTCGAACTTCGCGTTGGTGATCTCGTCGATCATTTTGAGGCTCGCGGACGCTTCGATGGTGGCCGGGGTCCGGCTCCGGATCGCTTCGAAGAGCGCCTTGTCCGGGTAGAGCGGGAAGGGCTCGTCAAGGACCTCTCCGACGCGCTCGAGATGGGCGCCGATGAGGATGCCGCGGCGTTCGAGCATCTGCAGGCAGATGCCGCCGGCGATGCAGAGAGGAGCCGTAAGACGGCCGGAGAAGTGGCCGCCGCCCCTCATGTCTCTGGCCTCTCCGTATTTGACAAAAGCGGTGTAGTCCGCGTGGGAGGGGCGGGGTTTGTTGACGAGGTCGGAATAGTCCGACGAGTGCTGGTCGCTGTTCCGGATGACGGCCGTCAGCGGGAACCCGCAGGTCGTGACGCTGCCGTCGCCTTCTTCGGTGACACCGGCGAGGAATTCAGGGCGGTCCGCTTCGTTGCGGGCGGTCGTCAGTTCACTGGTGCCCGGACGGCGACGGTCCAGAAAGGCCTGGAGCGCTTCCACATCGATGGCTTCGCCCGACGGGAGCCCGTCGACGGTGACGCCGATGGCCTTGCCGTGAGACTGGCCGAAGACCGAGACCTTCAGTGCGTTGCCAAACTCAGATGACATGTGCGATTCCTCCTAATGCAGTGTATTCGTCGAAAAAGGACGGGTAGGATTTCCGGACGGCTTCCGCGCCGGTGACAGTCACGTCGCCGGTACAGCGAAGGGCTGCGACGGCGGCAGCCATGACGATCCGGTGATCGCCGAAGGCCTGTACCGTTCCGCCGGTGAGGCCGCCGGTCTCGTCGGCGCCGCAGACGATGACGTCCGCGCCGTCTTCCACGGCTTTGCCGCCGAGGGCCTCCAGCAGGGCGATGACGGAGGCGACGCGGTCGCTCTCCTTGAACCGGAGCCGTTCACAGCCGGTGAACCGGGTGCGGCCATTCGCAAAGGCCGCGAGCACCGCGAGCACCGGGAAGGCGTCCGGGATGTCGTGGACGTCGAGGTCACAGGCGGTCAGAGTCCCGGCCGGGGTGACCGTGTAAGTATACGTGCCGTCTTCCTCCCGCGTTCTTGAGACGGAGGCGCCCATCCGGTCGTTCAGGATGCCGGTGAGCACTTTGTCTCCCTGGGGAG
Organism: Acutalibacteraceae bacterium; assembly: GCA_045657845.1. Lineage (GTDB taxonomy): Bacteria > Bacillota > Clostridia > Oscillospirales > Acutalibacteraceae > RUG420. The sequence continues at coordinate 26,686 of JAZOTY010000042.1, forward strand.
AGTCCGGGCTGAGGCCCGCGACGGAGACGGGGTCATTCCCAAGGGCGCCGGCCGCGAGGAAGTATCCTGCGTTGGACCAGTCGCCGTCAGCGACGAGGGTGCCGGGGCTTTGGAAAGTCTGGCCGCCGGGGATGAGAAAGCCCCGGGGCAAAACGCTCGTGCGGATGCCGAAGCGGCTCAGCGCGTGGAGCGTGATGTTGACATAAGAGGCGGACTGGAGGGGAGACGTGAGTCGGATCTCGGAGTCTCCGTCCAGTGCCGGAAGGGCAAGCAGCAGTCCCGTGATGTATTGGGAACTCACGTTGCCCGGCAGTTCGAAGACGCCGCTCTGCAGGCGGCCGGAAAAGGAGAAGGGGAGTTTGTCCGCCGAGACGGAGATGCCGTTGGCCTTCAGCACGTCCAGCAGTTCCCCGACGGGCCGCTCCGGCAGCCGGCCGGAGCCGGTGAAGAAAGGCTTGTCGCAGCGTGCTGCCGCCACCGGCAGCAGGAACCGAAGAGTCGAACCGCTTTCCCGGCAGTCGAACTGCGGCGCAGTCTGAACGGCGTTCGAAGGCGTGATCGTGAATCGCCCCGGCTCTTCCCGGACATCGGCGCCGAGACCGCGGATGACCCCGACGGTCGTCAGGACGTCGTCCGAGAGGGGCGACGGATCATTCATTTCAATGGTGACGGGACCGTCCGCCTGTGCTGCGCAAAACAGAAGGCGGTGGACATCGCTTTTGGACGCGATGGCGTGGACGGTGCCGCGAAGGCTCGCGGGGCTGAGTCGGACGTTCAAACGGACGTCTCCTTTCCGAGTTCGATGATGTGTTCCAGTTCGTCGACCGGAACGGTATGGGTCATGCATTTCCCGAGTGTTTCGGGAATGATGAGGGCGATATTGCCGCCCATGCGTTTTTTATCGGCCAGCGCACCGTCCAGCAGAGACTTCGTGGAGTAGTCGCAGGAGACGGGGAGGCTGTTCTTTTCACAGATGGCGATGAGCTGTTCTGTAGTGCCGGCCTCGGTGATGCCGAGGGCTTCTCCGGCCCGGCTGATCATGACCATGCCGATGGCGACACAGTGGCCGTGCATGAGACGGTACTTTGCCGTGCGTTCGACGGCGTGACCGATGGTGTGGCCGAGGTTCAGGTAACGGCGGACGCCGGTGTCGAATTCGTCATTCGCGACGTAGTCCGCTTTGATCTGCACGCTCTCGGCGACCACTTCCGCGATGTTCTCCTTCACCGCGTCCGTGCCCTTCGAGAAGATCTCGAGAAGACGGGGGCTCTGGAGCACACCGTATTTGATGCATTCGGCGCATCCGTCGTGGAACACGACGTCCGGCAGGGTCTCGAACGTGTCGATGTCACAGATGACCCGAAGCGGCTGCTTGAAGGCGCCGACGAGGTTCTTGCCCGAGGGGATGTCGACCGCGGTCTTGCCGCCGACGGAAGAGTCCACCGCGGCCAGCAGGGTCGTGGGCATCTGGATGTAGTCGATGCCGCGCAGGAACGTGGCGGCAGCAAAGCCGGTCAGGTCTCCGGTGACGCCGCCGCCGAGGGCGACGAAGAGGTCGGTCCGGGTCAGACGACGGCTCGCGCAGAAGTTGAGGACGGCGCCCATGACGTCGAGGGTCTTGGACGACTCCCCGGCAGGGAACGTGAAGGCGACGGTCTCAAAGCCTTCCGCTTCGAGGGATTTCTTGACGATCTTCCGGTAGAGGGGCGCCACATTGCTGTCAGAGACGATGCAGACTTTGCAGGGCGCGTGGACCTCTTTCACCAGTGTTCCGGTATTCTTCAAAAGGTCGCTCCCGATGAGGACGTCGTAGTCCCGGGAGGCGTTGACGTGTATGGTCTTGGTGCTCATGACGGGTCACTCTTTCTAACAGGTTCTCAGCAGTTCTCGATGGGCTCGGTGACCTTGAGGTCGCGGCCCTCTTCGAGGAGTTTCTTCAGCTGTTCCGGGTCGTCCGCTTTCAGCGCGTCCAGGTACCCGGTCAGGTTGTCGACCAGCTCCTGGAGCTCGTCGATCATGTGGTCCCGGTTCACCATGAAGAGCTGGGTCCACATTTCGGGGTCCAGTCGGGCGACACGGGTCATATCTTTGTAGGAGCCCGCCGTGAAGCCCATCCGCTGACGGCTCGTCGGCGATTTGATGTAAGCGCTCGAGGCCGCGTGTGCGAGCTGGGACGTGTAGGCGATGATCCGGTCGTGTTCCTCCGGGGTGGAGAAGACGATCTCGCCGAAGCCCAGCGACAGGAAGAAGGCCTTCAGCGTGTCGATGGATTCCTCGTCCGCGGTCTCGTCGGGACAGAGGATCATGGAGGCGTCCCGGTAGAGTTCCCGGTCGGAGTTCGCGAAGCCGGAGACCTCTTTGCCCGCCATGGGATGGCCGCCGACATAGAGGAAACCGTTTTCCCGGGCGATGGGCGCTATATGCTTATAAATATACCGCTTTACACCGCAAAGGTCCACCAGGATGGTCGTGGCCGGGATGGCGTCGGCGTGGTCTTCGACCCACTTCACGAGGGAGCGGGGAGCGATCGCGATCAGCAGGAGGTCGCATTCCTGCAGAGTCTCCCGGGTCAGGGGCGCGTCGACGGCACCGGCGTCCGCGGCGAGAGCCATGGCCTCGGGGTCGAGGTCATAAGCGTAGACGGTCGCGATGGTATGCTTTTTGATGGAGCGGGCCATCGAGCCTCCGATGAGGCCGAGGCCGACGATGCCGACAGAATGGATGGGTTTCATGGTCATTCACCTCTACATGAGTTTGGGTCGAAAAAAGGCCTGCAGCAACCGCCGCAGGCCAAATGATCTACAAAAAGTCGGAAAACGCGATTTTGTATTCAGCTGCACCGGTCGAAAGCCTTACCAAAATAATAGGTAAAGCCGTAAAAGCGGTATTCAGCTGTGAGGAGAACGCTCTTCATGACGGTCCCTCCAACAGAAATTCGGTTTCCTTCTTTGAAAAGGTTGCAAAAATAGTATCACAAAGCCTACCGTCTGTCAACGAAGGACAATGTTTTGATATTGTTACTCTTTATATAGCGGTTTTGCGAAAAACGTGCTATAGTGGGAGAAGATTTTATGGAATGAGAAAGCGGGGCGAAACCCATGGTCGAGCGGTATGCCGATCTCGCGGCCTACTTTGTCCACAATGTGGAGGCGCTGCGGGATGCCTACGGACGGGAAGAGGGGATGCTCTACCCGGTCTGCGCCGCCATCCTTCTGGAGCGGGAACGCCCCATCACCGCGGCGGAACTGAAAGGGCTCCGGGACCACATCCGGATGGACGACGACTTCACCGGAGACTTCAAGGGCCCCGCCGTCGTGCCGGTCGCCTGTATGCTGGCGGCATCGCCGGAACCGGAAAAACTGACGCTCCTGGCGCCCGAACTCTACCGGCAGATGACGGAGAACGTCCCCCGCAGCGCGTTCCTCGCCATGACGGTCCTCGGCGTCGTCGATGTCATTCCCAAGACCGAGTGGAAACGGTACATCGACAAGACCACCCGCATCTATGAACTGATGGCGGAGAGAGGCCTCCTGGACCACGACGGCGAGACGTTCGTGGCGGCGCTGCTCGCCATGACGGACAAGCCGCCGGAGCGGGCCGTCTATGAGATCGAGGAACTGCTGGGACGGCTGAAACCGCTGTTCCCGCTGCGCTCCTCGGCAAGGGCCGTCGGCGTCACACTGTCGATCGCCGGAGGGTCCAACAACCAGAACATGCGGCACATCGAACGCTTTCTCTCCGCACTCCGGACCGCCGGCATGAAACTCGGCGGCAACCATTCGATGGGACTCCTCGGCGCGCTGAGTTTCTCCAAATACGACACGAAGCGGCTCCTCGAGCGGATGCGGGAAGCCGACATGGCTCTGGCACAGCAGAACGGCTACCGCGGCCTTCTGGCCGTGCCGCGGAAACGACGCCTTATCCATGCCGCCATTCTGGTGGCTTGCCGGGCCCGGAAACGGGACCATATCAATACCAATTTTGACATCGCCTACCGGGCCGCGCTGATCATCATCCTGGCAGACGCGCTGTCCGCATTGTAATACGAATGGGAGGAACACTATGCAGAGCAGAGTCAACGATTGCATCATGAGACACGACATGGGGTTCAACTGCGCCCAGTCCGTGGCCTGCACGTATGCAGACCTCGTCGGCTGCGACGAACAGACCATCTTCAAAATGACCGAAGGTCTCGGTCTCGGCATGGGCGGCATGCAGGGCACCTGCGGCGCGCTGTCCGGCGCCTGTGTTCTGGCCGGCATGAAGAATTCCGGCGGAGATCTGCAGAACCCGACGACCAAAGCCCAGACCTACCAGCTGTCCCGCGAGATCGTCCGCCGGTTCCAGGAAAAGGCCGGCGCCACCATCTGCAAGGACCTCAAGGGTGTCGAGACCGGCGTCATGATCCACTCCTGTCCCGACTGCATCCTCGATGCCGCCGCCATCGTGGAGGAAGTCCTGTTCCCGGACGTTTTCGGGGAATAAGGACGTGTGAAAACAGAATCAAACAAATCGCCCCTGCCCGAATACGAGCAGAGGCGTGTTTTATTTGCTGTCAGATCTGTCCGGTTTTCTGAAGGAACTTCTTCGTGGTCTTCCAGGTGCGGTCCGCCTGGTTCTGCAGGAAGCAGTGCGCGCCGTCGAGGAACACGTGTTTGTCCGCCTGGCCGGGCATCTTCTTCCACATCTTGTAGGCGACATTCGGCATGACGAAGAGGTCTCTTCCGCCGAAGATGAGCTGGATGGGAACCGTGACCTTCCCGAGCTCATTGATGTCGGGCTTCGAGGCGACCGCGGTCATGTAAGCGGCGCCGCGGCCCATGTGTCTGACCTGGAGCGCGTCGCGGTAGACGCCGGCCGGCATCTGTTTCGTGTACTTCCAGTCAAACGTCATGAGGAAGCCGACCGCCTTCCATAGGCCGTCGTACGGCGTGATGAACGGCAGGATGAGGTCGAGCAGCGGCCCGACCGGAGCGTTCATCATGAAGTCCCGGAGGAACTTTGGAGAGTCCGCCATGAGCAGGGGAGCGTAGAGGACCAGAGAGGCGATCTCGGGGTCTTTCGCGCCGGCTTCCGCAATGGCCATCTGTGTAGCGACCGAGCCGCCCATGGAGTGGCCGAAGAGGATCCACCCGGTACCGTCCTCATCGAAGTCTTTCATCATCTGCGCGAGGATCTCGGTCTGGGGGATGTAGCGGATGCCTTTGTACTCTCTCGTCGAGAACCCGAAGTCGGGCAGGTCCACCCGGAGGCAGGAGATGCCTTCGGCGGTCAGGTGCTCGACCATCTCGTCATAGAAGCGGGTGTTGCAGGCGAAGCCGTGGATCAGGAACGCCTTTGCCACCGGGGTCACGGTCTTGGCGGGGTCGACGCGGTAGTGGATCTTGTAGTCGCCGATCTCATAGTATTCACTGTTCGGGAACGGGTCGCCGGACACGGTCTGGAACGGGAACGGTTTCGCAATGAATTTCATATACACTCTCCTTGCATGAATTGATTTGTCATTTTTCATTATACATAATTCGGTAAATGTAAAAAAGAAGTTTTTGGAAGAATCAAAAATCGGAAGGAACCAAGGTCCTTTTTTAGTTATTCGTACAAATTTTGGGAAATGTCAATTATTGTGTAACTTTTGTTGCTGACTCGTGTATAATTCAGCTATAAAATGTTCACGACTTGTTCACGAGTTGAAAGGAGACCACCATATGACTCCAGAGCAATTCATTCCGTTTTGGAACGCGCTCACCATCAATGACCGCAACCGGATCAGGGAAAATCTGCAGACTGCAGCGAACCCCGGGAGCGGCTTTTTCTCGAGCAAGCGTTTCATGAGAGGCGGCATCGTGTTTCTCCTGCAGGGCAACCTGCGGATCTTCCTGTCTTCGGACGAGGGGAGAGAGATCACCGTCATGACGATGAAAGCGGGAGAAAACTTCCTCGTCCACCCGGGCGAGGCATCTCATAACCGGAAAGGCCAGCTGCGCTTTGAGACTTCGGACGACTGCGAATACGCGTTCCTTCCGAAAAACGTTATGGTCGAGGTCATGAGACAGAGTCCGGAGGCACTGGAATATGTGCTGGACATCGAAGAACTGCTCATTCGGCGATTGGCCGACAGCCTGTCTTACTCCGCATTCGTCACCGTCCGGGGCAACCTGGCAAGGACGCTGCTGGAACGAAGTGAGCTGAAGGGCAAAGTACGCCTGACCCACGAGGACCTCGCCAACGAACTGGGGACGACCCGTGTCGTCATCAGCAGAGAACTCAAGAAAATGGAAGAATTCGGTCTCATCAAACTCGGCAGGGGAGAAATCGAGATCCTCTACCGCGACGGCCTCCGCGAACTCGCAGAATAAGGACCACGCACGCAAAAGAGAGAAACCAGTACGAACATTTTATGGAGGAAAGTAATTTATGGACATTGGTACTTACAACGGTCTGGAACGCAAAAACCTGATCTTCAACTGGCATGACATCGAGGAGCAGGGCTTCTATCACAGCAACGGCAACTATGAATCCGGCTGCACCACCGTTCCGGCAGAAGACATTGAGAACAAACACGCAATCGTCATCGGCGCCGGCATCGGCGGTCTGGCAGCAGCCTGCTTCCTTGTCCGCGACGCGAAAATGCCCGGCAAAAACATCACGGTTTACGAAGCACGTTCCGTCTCCGGCGGTTCCTGCGACGGCATGATGATCCCCGGCAAAGGCTACGTCATCTCCGGCGGCCGTGAAATGGACGACCACTTCGAGTGCATGTGGGACCTCTTCAAAGACATCCCGTCCTGCGACGACAAGAACGTCTCTATCCTGGACGCTTACAAGCGCCTCAACGAGATCGACCCCAACTATTCCAACTGCCGTGTTTCCGTGAACCGCGGTCAGAACGCTGCCCCGGACAAGAAGTTCAACATGTCCGACAAAGCTCAGATGGAAGTCCTGAAGGTCATGCTCAGCAAGAACGAGGACCTCTATGGCAAATCCATCGACCAGTTCTTCACGGATGAAGTCTTCAACTCCAACTTCTGGTATTACTTCAAGACCATGTTTGCCTTCAAGAACGAGCATTCCGCTCTCGAAGTCAAACTCTATCTCCAGAGATTCATCCATCATCTGGAAGGTTTCACCGACCTTTCCTCCCTTCGTTTCTGCAAATACAACAACTATGACTCCATCATCCTTCCCATGGAAAACTGGCTGAAGGAGCGCGGCGTCAAGTTCGTTTACCACGCCATGGTCACGAACGTCCTCTTCACGAAAGAGGGCGGCAAGAAGACCGCGACCAAGGTCGAAGTCACCATCGAAGGCAAAGAAAAAACCGTTGACATCGACGAGAACACCTTCGTCTTCTTCACCAACGGTTCCAACACCGCGAACATCAAGATCGGCGGCCACCACGAAGTCCCCGAGTTCGACACTTCCATCTACGGTTCCTGGAAGACCTGGCAGAACATCGCCAAGCAGGACCCGTCCTTCGGCAACCCCGACGAACTCCTGGCGGACCCCGAGATCACGCAGTGGGAATCCGCGACCCTGACCACCATGAGCGACGAGATCGTCGACCTCATCACCAAGATCACCAAGCGCGACCCGAGAGACGGCAAAGTCGTCACCGGCGGTATCGTCACCATCAAGGACTCCGGCTGGGTCATGTCCTGGACCATCAACCGTCAGAAGCACTTCCTCGATCAGGATCCCCAGAAGAACACCATCGTCTGGATCTACGGTCTCTACACCTCCAACATCGGTAACTACGTCAAGAAACGCATGAGAGACTGCACCGGTGAAGAGATCGCCAAAGAGTGGCTGTACCACATCGGCTGCCCGCTCGACAAGATCGACGAGCTGGCCGCGAAAGGCTGTAACTGCATCCCCTGCATGATGCCGCGCTGCACCACTTACTTCGTCTCCAGAAACAAGGGCACCTATCCGGAAGTCGTTCCGGCAGGCGTCACCAACTTCGCCTTCCTCGGCAACCATGTCCATGTCGACCGTGACTGCTCTTTCACGACCGAGAAGTCCATCCGTACCGCGATGATGGCTGTCTACAAGTTCGCGAAGGTCAACAGAGCCATCCCGGAAGTCTACGGTTCCATCTATGATATCCGCTGGGTCCTCAAAGCATTCGTCGATATGCGTGACGGACGTCCGCTGAACGACACCAAGATGTTCGATGTTCCCGCGTTCCTTGAGAAGCCGATGGCGATGGGCCAGAAGCTCCTTCTCGACAAGGTCATCCTGCCGGCAGTCGACAAGACCGACATCGGCGTCCTGCTTCGCCGTCTGAAAGTCTTCGATTTCTCCGGCGTCAAGACGAAATAAGACCGAACAGAGACAATATGTAACGTTTTTCTTTTGCCGCCTTCCCAAGAAGGCGGCATTCTGTTACAATGAAAGACGTATAATTGTTCGAACGTCTCAAAAAAGGAGGACAATGAAATGAACCGGTATCCTACCATTTTTGTCCACGGCTTTATCGGCTGGGGAGAAGAAGACGGACTGACCAGCAAACTCGGGATCGACTACTTCGGTCTGAAGCACGGTGTCCAGGACTACCTTCGCAAGGAAGGCTTTGAAGTCTATACGCCGGCAGTCGGCCCCTTCAACAGCCTGTGGGACCGCTGCTGCGTCCTGTACGCGCAGCTCTACGGCGGCCGTGTCGACTACGGCAAAGTCCACAGCGAAAAATACGGCCATGAGCGTTACGGCCGCACCTATCCCGGCATCCTGAAAGACCTCGGAACGCCCGGGAACCACGAGAAGATCAACCTTGTCGGCCACAGCTTCGGCGGCCCGACGGTCCGACTGTTTGACTACCTGATGGCATACGGCTCGGAAGAAGAGCGCAACGGCACGCCGGCCGACGAACTCTCCGGCCTGTTCAAAGGCGGGAAAGGCGACTGCATCCACACCGTCACCACGCTCTCCGGCGTCAACAACGGCACGACCTACGCCGCGTTCCACGGCATCCTCGTCAACAAGTTCCTCTGTTACTATGTCCTGTACTTCGTCACGCTCCTCGGCAACAGCTGGGTCGGCAAGTACTATGACCCGATGATGGAACAGTGGGGCGTCATGAAGAACCCCGAAAAGGTGAAGATCCGCCGCTTCCGTCTGCCGACCTATGAGTGGCTGAAGATGTACCGTTTCGCCAACAACGAGTTCGACAACAGCGCGTTCGAACTGGGCATCTACGTCATGGAGAAACTGAACAAAGATATCCATGCGCATGAGGGCACTTACTACTTTGCCCACAGAGCCTGCCGGTCTCACAAGGGCCTCTTCGGCCTCCAGACTCCGGATAAGGAGATGTCCCTGTTCTGCAAGGACGCCGGTTACGTGACGAGCCACATCATCACTCCAAAGATGCGCCGCCACGGCATCAACAAAGACTGGCTCCCGACGGACGGCTATGTCAACACGATCTCGACCGGTGCTCCTCTGACCGAGGACGCCACCGAATGGCAGCCCGGAATGACCGTGACCCCCGGTCACTGGTACAATATGCCGGTCGTCAGATTCGACCACGTCTCCTGGAACGGTCTCAAAGAGACGAAAGAAGACATGCGTGCGCTTTACAAGGATCTTCTGACGAAGTTCCGGGAGCTTCCGTAAATCGCCCGAAAAACGAAAAAAATCGCCCCGGAGCATTCCGGGGCGATTTCTGTTTGGCGTTTATTGTTCTTTTACCGCGCGTCTGTGTCCGCCCCAGATGGCGACGAACATGATGAACGCGAGGAAGAGGAGGGCGAAGGCCATCCAGCCGAAGAAGCGGGCATCGAAGCCGACTTCAGGCTTGAACATATCCCAGTAGCCCTTGAGGTACACGGCGATGATGACGAGGGGAAGGACCCAGGTCATGTAGAACTTCGACACACCGTTCGAGGGCATCTTGAGACCCTTGCCGGCATTGACTTCGGCGATGAAGTTCTCAAAGCCCCAGCCGTTTTTGCTCGTACAGAAGAGGACAAAGGCCAGCGAGCCGAGCGGCAGCAGGTTGTTCGAGACGATGAAGTCTTCGAAGTCGAGGACGGAAGAACCTTCTCCGAGCAGCTGGATCTTCGACCAGAGGTTGAAACCGAGGACGCAGGGCATGCTGAGCAGCGTGATGGCGATGCCGCTGACGACGGTGCTCTTTTTGCGCTCCCAGTCGAAGCGGTCCATGAAGAACGCGATGATGCCTTCGAAGACGGCGACGACCGTGGACATGGCGGCGAAGGTCAGGAAGACGAAGAAGACCGCGCCCCACCAGCGCCCGCCGGGCATCTGCGTGAAGAGGTTCGGGATGGTGATGAAAATGAGGCTCGGGCCCGCGCCGACTTCGACTCCGTACGCGAAGCAGGAGGGGATGATGATGAACCCTGCGGTCAGGGCGACGAACGTGTCGAGGCCGGTGATGACCATGGATTCTCCCATCAGGCTCCGGCTCTTGCCGATGTAAGAACCGAAGATGAGCATGGAACCGACACCGATGGACAGGGTGAAGAAGGCGTGGCTCATCGCGTTGAAAACGACTTCGCCGATGCCGTGGTCCGCAATGTTCTCGAGATTCGGGACAAGGTAATACTTGACGCCTGCTTCCGCGCCGTCGAGGAAGACGGAGTGGATAGCCAGCGCGACCATCAGGACCAGCAGCGCGACCATCAGGTACTTGGTGACGCGTTCGATCCCTTTCTGGATGCCGAAATAGCAGACGGTGAAACCGATCAGACAAACGAGGACGGTCCAGAAGATCATCTCCGGCGGATTGCCCAGCATTTCGCCGAATCCGCCGGTGACTTCGTCCGGCGTCTTGCCGACGAACGTTCCGGCAATATGCTTGAGACCGTAGTTCATCATCCAGCCTGCAACGGTGGTGTAATACATCATGAGCAGGGAACAGCCGATGATCGAGAACCAGCTGTACCAGTGCCATTTGGTGCCGTTCGGTTCCAGGACATTGTAGGCGAGGGCGGCGCTTCTCTGCGAGCCGCGGCCGATGGCGAACTCGGTCGTCAGGATCGGGATGCCGAGGATGACCAGGAACAGAAGATAGATGAGCATGAAGATGGCGCCGCCGTACTGCCCGCAGATGTACGGGAACTTCCAGACGTTGCCGATGCCGATGGCACAGCCGGCCGAGACCAGGATGTAACCGAGTCGGGAGCCGAACTGCTCACGGGTATTGTTGTCCATAGTGATTCTCCTTTTTCTCGATTTCTCAAAATCGTAAAGATTAGTTTAGCAGTTTAAAGAGAAAAACACAAGATGAAACACTCCCCTTACAGAGGCCGGGAACTGATAAAAAAAGATTGAGCGAACGCTGTTCTTTTGTTACAATAAAGGCAGGGAGATTGTTCGAACAAATGAAAGGAGTACGTTTATGTTTGGTAAACCGAAATGGCAGCTCCAGGATGTTCCGCCGAAGGGGAAAAAAGGGCGGAAGCAGGCTTCCAAAGTTCAGGCGAAAGCTCTGAAAGGCGCAAAACTGGAAGCGGATCCGAAGATGAAAAAGGCAAAGAACGGGGTCCCGCTTTCGAAACTCCGTTATCCGGTCCCGACCCCGGAAAAGATGGTCGATGACAAAGGCCGCGTCGCGGTCGGCACCTTCGATAAAGAGTTCCCGATCATCAACCTGCTCGACGCAAAAGACGTCGGCGTCCCGAAGTTCCTGAACCGTGCGAAAGTGACTCTGTGGGAAGCGCTGGAAGTCAACTTCGACGACATCTCGTTCCTGACCGCCATGTCCGTCATGGGCGGTGCGGTCACCATCGCACTGACGCTCGTCTATGACAAGAAGACCGGTGAGATGACGTCCTTCATGGCGCCGATGCTCGCGAAGAACGGCTACATGTCCGAGAACCTGCTGGACGGCAGCGCGACCGTGGCAAAGAGCAAGAGCAACAGCATCACCTTTGAAAACTGCCAGAATCAGGGCAAAGCGCATGTCTTCGGAGAGGGAAAAGGGCGCAACAAGTCCGTGTCCTATGACCTGCAGCTGACCCGCTGGTCTGACCCGGCCGTCGGTTCCATGCCCTTTGGCGGCAACATCAGCCTCTATTCGCAGAAAGATATCTTCACCGTCGAAGGTTCCATCATCTTCAACGGCAAAGAGTACAAGGCCAACGACGCCACCATGGCGATCATCGACGACCACCGCGGCTATTATCCGAAGAAAGCCCACTACGACTGGATCACGAACATGGGCTATTGCACCGTCAAGGGAAAACCGGTGAAATTCGGCTTCAACCTGACCCGCAACCAGTCGATCGACCAGGACGACTACAATGAAAACATCCTCTGGCTGGGCGATAAAAACGACCGCCTGCCGCCGGTCTACTTCAAGCACTACGACTATGACCACTGGCGCATCTACGATGAGTACGGCACCATCGACCTCGACTATCAGGTCCGCGACCGCAACCTCGTCAAATTCAACGTCGGCATCGCCTGCTCCGACTACTCCATCACCTTTGGCGACCTCAAAGGCTTCATCATCGGTGAGGACGGCACGAAGTACGAGATCGACGACGTCGGCATCGGCGAAGACCGCAGCATGAAACTGCTGTAGATCGCCACCGGAAACGCAAAAGAAAAGCACCGCTTTGCAGCGGTGCTTATTAATTTTGATTTTATTTCGTGAAGGAGACCCAGTCGTCGCCGACGTTCATCATCAGGCTGTCGCCCTCGATGGTGTATTCGCAGGACTTGCCGTTGTCATCGGTCAGTTCGATGGAACCCCACATGACGTTGGTCTTCTTGCCCTTCGCGTCGGTGATGACACCGGTGTGGTCCTTCTTCAGGACGACGGATTTGTAAGCTTTGTTGTCCTTGTCGGCTTTGTAGGTGCCGGGGAAGTAGGAGTACATGGTCTGGTCTTTGAAACCGTTGGGATAAGTGATGGAGTCGATGACGCCGGAGATGGCATCGCTGACCGGGATATCGGTCTCATCGTCGCCGCTCATATGGCTCGTGACCGTGAACAGAAGGACGCCGCCGTTGAATTCACCGGCAATGGCAGTCTGACCGAGACGGGAACCGTCTTTCGAAGCCGGGAGTTCTCTCCAGTAGCCCCATTTGTCGTCGGTGCCGGGGAAGATACCTTCGCTGCGCTTGACTGCTTCCTGGTCGTTGGTCCAGGTGGAGGTCAGGTCGTAAAGGACTTCTTCAGGCTGCTTGTCCTTGATGTAGCGGATCTCGACCATGTTGGTGCCGGCGGACTCGCCGACATAGACGAACTGTGCCGCGTGATCGTCGACTTCCATGCCTTCGATGTCTTTCGCGTTGTAGACGACGCGCCAGCCGTCCTTGCTGACGAATTCCATGGCATCGTTGTCCGTCGCGGTCTGGAATTCTTCGGACTCGGTGGCTTTGGTGGCCTTGGTGACTTTGGCGGCTTTGGTGGTTGCGGTCTCTGCCGCGTCATCCGCTTTGTTGCAGGCCGCGAAGGCGAGCATCATGGTGAGCGCGATGAGGACGGCAATGATGGATCTGACTGCTTTTTTCATGTGGGTTTCCTCCTGTGTAAAATGAATATCCAGTAGCTTTCGTGTACTAACAACCTTAGTACACCTAGACTATATCACGGACCATTTCGGTTGTCAACACCATTTTAAAAAATTCTTTTGCGTTTTGGAATGGGGTAGAAGGAGAATCTTGAATAAAGAAATCTTTTTTGTTATAGTATACACGAATTCTGAATACGGAAAGTCAGTTTAAACGGCAAAGGCGTCGCTTAAATAGCGATGCTTTTTCTATATTTACAGGAGGTTCACTATGTGTGGAATCGTAGGATATGTCGGTAAGGAACAGGCGGCCCCCATCCTGCTGGATGGCCTGACCAAACTCGAATACCGTGGCTATGACTCGGCCGGCATCGCCGTGCGCGATGGAGACTCTGCTCCTGTCACCGTGAAGGAGAAGGGGCGGATCGCCGACCTGAAAGACAAGATCGGCCCGGTAGAGACCATTGTCGGCACGTGCGGCATCGGTCATACCCGCTGGGCGACCCACGGCGCGCCCTCGGAGACCAACGCGCATCCGCACCACTCGGATGACGACGCGGTCATCGGCGTCCACAACGGCATCATCGAGAACTATGAGGAGATCCGTGACAAGCTCAAGAGAAGCGGCTACAAGTTCTACTCCCAGACCGATACCGAATGTGTCATCAAACTGGTCGATTACTATTATAAAAAGTATGGAGAAGGCCCGCTGCGCGCCATCTCCCGCGCCATCCTGCGTGTGCGCGGCTCCTATGCGCTGTGCCTCATGTTCGCGGACTACCCCGGCGAGATCTTCTGCGCCCGCAACGGCAGCCCGATGATCATCGGCAAGAACGGGAAGAACGCGTTCATCGCCTCCGACGTCCCGGCCATCCTCAGCCATACGAGAAAAGTCTATTACATCGATAATATGGAGATGGCCCGCCTCAAAGAGGGCAGCATCGAGTTCTTCAACATCGACTGCGAGCCCCTCGTCAAGACGCTGACCGAGATCACCTGGGATGCGCAGGCGGCCGAGCGCGGCGGCTTTGAGCACTTCATGATGAAGGAGATCCACGAACAGCCGAAGGCGGTGGAGGACACCATCCATTCTGTCACCGACGACAAAAACAAGATCGATATCTCCTCGACCGGCCTGACCGACGAAGAGATCAAGGCGATCGACAGCATCCTCATCATCGGCTGCGGCTCCGCCTACCACGTCGGCATGGTGGCCCAGTACGTGTTCGAGGACCTGACCGGCATCCCCGTCCGGGTGGAAGTCGCTTCCGAGTTCCGTTACCGCAGGAGCCCGATCGCCCCCAATACACTGGCGATCATCATCAGCCAGTCCGGTGAGACGGCGGACAGCCTCGAGGCCCTGCGCAAATGCAAGGCGAACAGCGTGAAGACGCTGGCCATCGTCAACGTCATCGGCAGCTCCATCGCCCGGGAAGCGGACCATGTGTTCTATACGCTCGCCGGCCCGGAGATCGCCGTTGCCACCACCAAGGCCTATTCGACGCAGCTCGTCGCCAACGACCTGCTGGCCATCGAATTCGCGCGGGTGAGAGGGAACCTGAGCAAGAAACAGGCTTCCGCCATGGTCAAGGAGCTGAAGACCCTGCCCGACAAGATCCAGCGCATCCTCGACGACAAAGAGCGCCTGCAGTGGTTCGCCTCCAAGTTCGCGAACGCCAATGACATCTTCTTCATCGGCCGCGGTCTCGACTTCGCGACCTGCATGGAAGGCTCTCTTAAAATGAAAGAGACGTCCTATGTCCATTCCGAGGCCTATGCCGCCGGCGAACTGAAACACGGCACCATCTCGCTCATCGAAGACGGCGTCCTCGTCATCGGCGTCTGCACCCAGAGTGAGGTCATCGAGAAGACGGTGTCCAACATGGTCGAAGTCAAGTCCCGCGGCGGCTACCTCATGGGCCTCACCACCGCAGGCAACTACAATATGGAAGACATCGCGAACTTCTGTGTCTTCATCCCGAAGACCGATGAACACTTCACGACGTCCCTGGCGGTCGTCCCGCTGCAGCTCATGGGCTATTATGTGTCCCTCGCACGCGGCGTAGACGTCGACAAACCGAGGAACCTCGCGAAGTCTGTCACCGTCGAATAAATTGTTGAAACGAAAGCGCTCCCTGCAAAGGGGGCGCTTTTTCGGCATTATATACAAAGAAAACTTCGAAAAATTGTCAAAATAACAGTTGCATTTCGGATTTTCAACTGTTAAAATGAAAATGCAATCAGGGATTTGACTTTCAAAATGAAAGTCATCGATCCAAAAAACACTGTCAATCAGCTCATAGTACTGTTAAAATGACAAAGGAGAGGTTATCATGAAAGCAAGAGCTGCGCGGTTACATGCCGCAAATGACGTCCGCATCGACGAATTCGAACTTCCGCCCATCAAAGACGATGAGATCTTAGTCAAGATCGTCTGCGACTCCATCTGCATGTCCACCTACAAGATGGCCAAACTCGGTGTCGAGCACAAGCGCGTCCACGCTGACGTCGCCGACCATCCGGCCATCCTCGGCCATGAGCTGGCGGGCGATATCGTGGAAGTCGGTGCAAAGTATAAAGATAAGTATAAACCCGGCATGAAGTTCACTCATCAGCCGGCCCTCAACTACAAGGGAAGCATGGACAGCCCCGGTTACTCCTACGAGTTCTGCGGTGGAGACACCACCTACTGCATCATGCCGATGGAAGTCTTCGAATGCAACTGCTTCCTCGAGTACAAAGGCGAAGCCTACTACGACGCTGCTCTTGCCGAGCCGCTGTCCTGCTCCATCGGAGCGGTCAACGCGATGTATCACACCAAGATGGGGGACTACAACCACATCATGGGCATCAAAGAGGGCGGCAAGCTTGCCATCGTCGCCGGCGGCGGCCCCATGGGTCTCGGCGCTGTCACATACATCCTGAACCGCGATGTGACGCCCGGCATGCTCGTCGTCACCGATATCGACCAGGGCAGACTCGACCGTGCCGCGGAACTGTTCCCGCCGGAAGAATATGCCAAGAGAGGCATCGACGTCCGCTTCGTCAACACGAAGGACATGGCCGACCCCGCTGCGGAACTCCGCGAGATCTCCGGCGGCACCGGTTATGACGATGTCCTCTGCTACGCGCCGATCCCCGCGGTCTATGAGCAGGCGGTCGACATCCTCGGCAGAGACGGATGCCTCAACTTCTTCGCAGGTCCGACCGATACCAAGCTCAAGGGCCTCACGAACATGTATGACATCCACTATAACTCCACCCACATCATGGGCACCACCGGCGGCAACACGGCCGACATGCTCGAGTCCCTCAAACTGACCGAGGAAGGCCGCATCTATCCCGGCGTCATGGTCACCCACATCGGCGGCCTCGACTGTGTCCCGGAGACGACGCTGAACCTGCCGAGCATCCCCGGCGGCAAAAAGCTCATCTACACCCATACAGACATGCCTCTGACCGCTCTCACTGAGCTCAGAGCCCGCGCGGAGGAACTGAACGATGACCGCTATGCGGCACTGGCCGACCTGGTCGACGCCCACAACGGCCTCTGGAACCTCGAAGCGGAACAGTATGTCCTCAACCATTTCGTGATCGATTAACGTTGGAACATCCCTCTCTGTCAAAGAGGCTGTTTTCCAACAACAGAGAGGATGAAATATATGGATAACATGGAACGAAGACGCAACCGCATCGTTGCCTTCATCAATGAACGTTCCTCCATCACCTTCGCGGAACTCAAGAAGGAATTCCCGAACGTCTCCGATATGACGCTTCGGACCGACCTTCGGGTCCTCGACGAAGAGAAAAAGATCATCCGGGTCCACGGCGGCGCCAAAGCGGTGACCACGGTCCTCGGCAATGACGACAAACTCGTCCTGCGCGAAGTCCGCAATGTCACCGAAAAGGAACAGCTCGTCGCGAAAGCTCTGAAGCTGATCCGTCCGGGAACCACCGTGTTCCTCGACTCCGGCTCGACGACGACCCTGCTGGCACGGAACCTTCCGGACCAGCCGATGATGATCTTCACCTGCAGCCTGACGGTCGCGATGGAACTGACCCGTCTCGAACAGGCTGAGGTCTTTGTGGTAGGGGGATCCCTCAACCGGAACAGCCGCAGTATGTATGGCCAGTCCACTACCGAACAGCTGTCCCGGGTGAGGATCGACCAGGCGTTCATGGGGGTCACCGGATACGATGACAACGGGTTCAACTGCGGCCATGCCGAAGAGAACGCGTTGAAACGCTTCCTGGTCTCCCGCGCCGGCGAGAACGTTCTCCTGATGGATTCCTCCAAAGTGGGGAAGAGCAGCACGTTCACGTTCTGCACGCTGGACCAGGCCGATGTCCTGGTGAGCGATGCAGACCTTCCGGAAGAGTTCCGGACGCTTTGCGAGAGACACAATGTAAAAGTGTTTTGATCCACCGATCGTTATCCGGTTCAACAAAGGCATATTTATGCAGAGAAAGGAGAAGGAGACGTATGAAGAACGGACTCCAGAGGTTCGGTAAATTCCTCTCCGCGATGGTCATGCCCAACATCGGCGCGTTCATCGCCTGGGGTTTCATTACCGCACTGTTCATCGCAGACGGCTGGCTCCCGAATGAGAGACTGGCCTCCATCCAGCCCTACATGCTGTATTACCTGATCCCGGTCCTTATTGCCGGACAGGGCGGCTACATGGTCGG
Source organism: Acutalibacteraceae bacterium (assembly GCA_045657845.1). GTDB lineage: Bacteria > Bacillota > Clostridia > Oscillospirales > Acutalibacteraceae > RUG420. Next base: position 44,859 of record JAZOTY010000042.1, read on the forward strand.
CGGTGACCGCGGCCGTGTCATGGGCGCCATTGCTGTTATGGGTACCATTGCCGGTGTCGGCGGTACCGAAGGACAGCCGATGCTCCTCGGCGCTATGGTCATGGGCCCGCTCGCCGGCTGGTGCATCAAGAAATTCGACCAGTTCATGGAAACCAGAATGCCGGCAGGCTTCGAGATGCTCATCAACAACTTCTCGGTCGGTATCTTTGGTATGTTCCTCGCCATCCTGGGCTTCTACGGCATTGGTCCGGCCATGACCGCCATCCTGGCAGTCCTTTCCGCCGGTGTCGATGTCCTCGTCAACCACGGCCTTCTGCCGCTGGCTGCCATCTTCATCGAGCCCGCAAAGGTCCTGTTCCTGAACAACGCGATCAACCACGGTATCTTCACTCCGATCGGTACCGAACAGGCCCTCGAGACCGGACGCTCCATCATGTACATGCTGGAAGCTGACCCGGGCCCCGGCCTTGGTGTCCTCCTTGCTTACTGGGCATTTGCCAAAGACAAGGCGACCAAGCAGTCCGTCCCCGGCGCGGTCATCATCCACTTCTTCGGCGGTATCCATGAGATCTACTTCCCGTATGTCCTCATGAACCCGCTGGTCATCATTGCTCCTATCGTCGGCAACATGGTCGCCATCTTCTGGTTCAGCCTCATGAAGTGCGGTCTCGTTTCCCCGGCTGCCCCCGGTTCCATCATCGCGTTCCTGTCGATGACTCCGAAAGACAAAATGTGGCAGACCATCGTCGGTGTCCTTCTGGCGACCGTCGTCTCCTTCCTCATTGCGGCTCCGATCATCCGCTTCACCGACAAGGGCAAGAATCTGGAAGACGCTCAGGATCAGGTCGCTGCCAGCAAGGCTCAGGCCAAGGGTACTGCCCTTGCCGCAGGCGCCGGCATTGCCGATCCGTCTCTCGTCAAGAAGATCATCTTCGCATGCGACGCCGGTATGGGTTCCTCCGCCATGGGCGCGACCAAGTTCCGCAACCGCATCAAGGAGATGCGTCCTGACATCACCGTCACCAACACCTCTGTTGACAATATCCCCGCAGACTGCGACATCGCCGTCGTTCAGGAAATGCTGATCGACCGCGCCAAGAAGTCTGCTCCGCAGGCCGAGATCGTCTCCATCGGGAACTTCCTGGCCGACCCCGCACTCGATGTCCTCTTCGAGAAGATCACGTCCGACCCGGTCTCCGCGGTCACAGAGTCCATGGCCATGGAAGCTGCGGCCGAAGAGAAAGCAGATGCTCCCGCAGAGCCGAAACCCTCGGTCATGCATGCCAGCGGCATCCTGCTCCAGCAGCCGTCGGTCACCAAAGAGACGGCCATCCGTCTTGCCGGTAAACTCCTCGTCGACGAAGGCTGTGTTGAACCGCCGTATGTCGAAGCGATGCTCGACAGAGAAAAGGTCTTCACGACCTACATGGGCATGGGCATCGCCATCCCGCACGGCACTTCCGAGGCCAAGGCGCAGGTCAAGAAGACCGGCATCACGCTGGTCCAGTTCCCCGACGGCGTGGACTTCGGCGATGAAAAAGCCAACCTCGTGTTCGGTATTGCCGGTATCGGCGATGAGCACCTCGACATGATCCAGAAGATCGTCCAGGCGCTCGATGATCCGGCGGAACTCGAGAAGATGAAGACCACCGACGACGTCGACTGGATCCTCGAAAAGCTCTCTTAAGCGCTTCGAAATCTTTCAAGATTCCGTAAAATAAGAAACTGCCTGCCACAGACTGTGGCAGGCAGTTTTCATTTTGTTTATTCCTCTTTCAGAGGGACGTTGTAAACGATGAATTTGTTGTTGTGAAGGATCTTCAGGAACTGGGCGAGCCGGGCGACCGGCTTTTCTTCGTCGGGGAAGGCCGCCTTGAACTCTTTGGAGAGGTCGTATACGGTCTTGTGCCCGTCCATCGCCAGCCAGACCCAGCTGCCGATCTCGTCGAGATCGATGCGGCTGACTTCCGGTTTCTTGAACAGTACGGTGGCGATCTTGTGGTAAGGGCCGGTCCACTTGATGAGGACGGTCACCTTGCCGTCTTTGCCGACTTCGTACTGATAGTTTTTGTTCCGGCGGGGGACATAGTCCATGAAGTTTTTCGGCTTACTCATCGGTGGCGTCCTCTGCGGTGTTCTCGGAGTCGTACTGAACGTCGGAATTCTTCACGATCATCTTGAGGTTCTTCTTACCGAAGCAGACGTAAAGCAGGGTCCCCAGCATCAGAGCCCACATGATGAGGGCGCCGATCTGACCGATGGAGAACTTCGAGGAGATGTCGATATCCCAGTGGAGCACGGCGAAGACGGCCAGCAGGATGCCCATGAGGCCTTCGCCGGCGATGAGGCCGGACGTGTAAAGCGTCCCGCGTTCGACGGCATCTTTGTTGAACTTCTCGTTTTTCTTCGTTCTCTTCTCGACGAACCAGCGGATGGCACCGCCGCACATGATGCCGGCGGAGAGGGAGAAGGGAAGGTACATGCCGACGGCGACCGGCATGACCGGAACGCCGAGGATCTCGATGACGATGGCGACGAAGACGCCGATGAAGATGAGACTCCACGGAAGCTGGGCGTTCATGATGCCTTCGACGATCATCTTCATCATCATGCCCTGAGGCGCCGGGATCTCGGTCCCGCCGAAGCCCCAGGCCTTGTTGAGAAGGTCGAGGACATAGCCGATGGAGATGGCGGACGCGATGACGCCGACGATCTCACCGACCTGCTGTTTTCTCGGAGTTGCGCCGACCAGGAAGCCGGTCTTGAGGTCCTGCGAGGTATCGCCCGCGATGGCGGCGACGACACAGATGATGCCGCCGATGGCGATGGCGCCGACCATGCCTTTGGTGCCGGCGGTGCCGGTGATCTTCAGAAGGACGGTGGTGGCGAGCAGGGTGGCGATGGCCATGCCGGAGACCGGGTTGTTAGAGGACCCGATGAGGCCGACCATCCGGGAGGAAACGGCTGCAAAGAAGAAGCCGAAGATGACGACGAGCAGGGCTCCGAGCGGGTTGACCGGGAAGGTCGGGAGGAGCCAGATGAGAAGGACGAGAGCAATGACGAGACCGATGACGATGGGCATCGGGAGGTCCTGCTGGGTCCGGGGAAGGACGGTCGTGGTCTTCTCCGTCTTTCTGCCGAAGGTGGCCATGGTGGCCTTGAAGGTGCGGACGATCATCGGGAAGCTCTTGACGAGCGAGATGACACCGCCGGTGGCGACTGCGCCGGCGCCGATATAGCGGACATAGGTGCCCCAGAGGGTGCCGGGGTCCAGCGTGTTGATGACTTCCGTACCCGGGAAGATGGTGGCGTCTGCGCCGAACAGTGCGATGACCGGCATCAGGACGAACCAGCTGAGGGTACCGCCGGCGAACATGTAGCTCGAGATCTTCGGGCCGCAGATGTAGCCGACACCCGCGAGAGCGGGAAGGACCTGCATGCCGAGGGACGAACCCTTGAAGAACTTGATATCATGTCCGACTTCGGACGGCCAGATCTTGAGACCGTCGGTCAGGAGCTTGTAGAGCGCGGCGATGCCGAGACCGCTGAAGACCGCTCCGGCTTTGGAACCGCCCTCTTCACCGGCCATCAGGACTTCGGAACAGGCCTGGCCTTCCGGGAAGGGGAGGACGCCGTGCTCTTCGACGATGAGGGCCTGGCGCAGCGGGATCATGAACAGGATGCCCAGGACGCCGCCGACAAGACAGATGAGCGTGATGGTCAGCATGCTCGGGGTATCGATCTTGCCTTCCTCGGCCCACAGGAACAGGGCGGGGAGGGTGAAGATGGCACCGGCAGCCAGAGACTCACCGGCAGAACCGATGGTCTGGACCATATTGTTCTCCAGGATGGAGTCTTTTCGCAGGATGAAGCGGATGACACCCATCGACAGGACGGCGGCCGGGATCGACGCGGAAATGGTCATACCGACACGAAGTCCGAGGTATGCGTTGGCGGCGCCGAAGACGACGGCCAGAATGATACCGAGGATGATGGAGGTCACGGTGATCTCGGGGACGACTTTGTCAGCCGGTACGAACGGCTTGTAGGCTGCCCCTTTGTTTTCAGACATGGTGATTCCTCTTTTCTTTTATTCTCACTGGGCCTGGGCTCGGGCGATGTACGCCGTCACTTCGCAAGCCGTGCCAGAACGTCCACGACCAGTTTGTAGAACTTTTCGCAGGACGCCAGATCCATTTTTTCATCGGGCGTATGTACGCCGCGCATGGTCGGCCCGATGGAGACCGGGTCGAGCCCCGGAAGGTTCGCATAGAACAGGCCGCATTCGAGGCCCGCATGGATGCCTTCCACTTTGAGTTCGCTTCCGAACAGGGTCCGGTAACTCTCCTTCATGGTGTCGCAGAGGACCGAGTTCTCGACCTTCTCCCAGCCCGGGTAGGCGCCGGAGATGTCGGTCTCGAAGCCGAAGGTCTTCGCGGTCAGGGTGAGCTCGGCGCGGATGGCGTCCATCAGGGAATCGACGGAGCTGCGTGGGGCGAAGCCCAGGAACGCGGTGCCGCCTTCCACGCGGACGATGCCGAGGTTCAGAGAGCTGATGACGAAGTTGTCCATGAGCGGGTCTCTGGTCTGGACGCCGTTCGGCGCCAGGACGATGGCAGAGATGACCGCTTCCGTGTCCTCGCGGGACAGGACGGAGACCTCCTTTGCGGCGCGGCTGACCCGGATGTCGATGCCGGGTTCGAGCGGACGGATCTCATGGAGGAACGCGTCGCCGAGAGCGCGCAGTTTTTCTGCAGCGGCATCGGCCGCGTCCGCGGTCGGGAACCAGAGGACGGCTTCCGCCTCTCTCGGGATGGCGTTGCCCTTGGTGCCGCCGGTGAAGGAGACGAGACGTGCGGCTTCGTCGTCGAGGACGGCCAGGACCGCCCGGGCGATGAGCTTGTCCGCGTTCGTATGGCCAAAGTCGATATCGGTGCCGGAATGGCCGCCGAGAAGGCCTTTGACGTCGATGGTGACGGTCTCGCCGGACTGTATCTCAGAGGTGAGCGCGCGGGTCATGGTGAAGTCCATGCCGCCGGCGCAGCTGACCGTGGCGACGCCTTCATCTTCCGAGTCGAGGTTCAGCATCAGGCGTCCGTCGAGCTTTGAATAGTCGAGAACGTTGGCGCCGAGCAGACCGACTTCCTCGTCGGTGGTGAAGACACATTCGAGCGGCGGGTACGTGAGGGTGTCGTCGTCGAGCAGCGTCATCATGGTGGCGTCGGCGATGCCGTCGTCGCCGCCGAGGGTGGTGCCGTTCGCGGTGAGCCATCCGTCTTCGGTGACATACATGTCGATGCCCTGCGTCTCGAAGTCGTGGTCGCAGCCGTGGACTTTCTCGCAGACCATGTCCATATGGCCCTGAAGGATGACCGGTGCTTTTCCTTCGCCGCCGTTCTGTCCGGGTTTCTTGATGATGACGTTCCACGCCTCATCCTGATACACTTCAAGGCCGCGGTCCTTTGCGAACTTCACGAGGAAGTCGCTGATCTTCTCGTTGTGGAACGAGCCGCGGGGAACGGCACTGAAGTCTTCAAAGTTTCGGAAGAGGGCAGCGGGTTCGAACCCGGTGATCTTGTAATCCATATAAAATCTCCTGACGAAGTCGAGAGACCGGCAGACGCGTTTGGATGCCGCTTCTGACCAGTCCCGACAGTTAAACTATATTCAATTCTACTACGTAATGTTCTGTTAATCTATACGATTCCGGAATTTATTAATGCATTATTGTGCTACTTCGTTAAACTCGCTTTCCGCGTCCCACTCCTCGAACTTCGCGTTCAGCCGGGCGCTGTCCAGGATGGGTTTCGATACCCAGAGACGCAGCTGCTCCACGACCATGCAGAGCGCATAGATGATCGGCGGGAGGATCAGCAGGCCGACGAGCATCAGCGGGGAGTCCGCGTACCGCTCCGTATGGACGAGGCCCTTCCAGAGCGCTCCGGTGATGGACGGATGCGTATGGATGAGGAACACCGCAAAGGAGTAGGACGCGATCCGGTTGATGAGCCGCCCGGTCTTCGCAGAGCGGATGGTCACCCGGTGGAACAGTAAGAACAGGGCCACAGAGGCGATGAACACCGTGAGGAAGTTGTAGTTGAAAAAGAAGTAGTACCCGTTCTTCTCGTCCGTCAGGACGGACGGATAGAGGAACTCGTGGTTGACGAGGGCTGCCGTGACGGCAGAGGCGGCAACGTAGCCGAGGACGAGGCCCCAGCTTTTGAGGCGAACCGGGACGCCGTAGAGGCGGAAATACGCCGCCACAAAATAGAGGACCGAGAACCAGACGAAGGAGTAGCCGCCGCTTTGCAGGAACTGTCCCGCGGCATGCCAGATGAGCGACGGGATAACGGAGAACAGGAAGACCGTCAGTACGATGAGCATGCGGTGCTGGTGCTTCGTGAGGTTCTGCAGAAGGATGTTGTAAAACGGTGCCAGAAGCAGCATCAGGATGTAACACGTGACGAACCAGTTCTCCTCATGGACGATGGGGAACAGGTAGAACGTGAGGAACTCATGGAGAGAGAAGATGTTGTCGCCGTTTTTCAGGAACACCGCGAGGCCGAACAAAAGGTAGATGCCGAAGGTGTACGTGAAGAATTCGAGCAGCAGCCGGAAGATGCGCCCGGTGCGGAACTTCGAGGTCGCGAGGAAGTATCCGCCGATGAGCACATAGCAGCTGGTGGCGGCGATGGCAAAGGAATAGAACGTGCTCGCGACGACGAACCAGACCCCGTTCGAGGAGGTCATGACGCCGCCGACGCCGAGGAAATGCATGGCGATGACCGCCAGCATGGAAACGACGCGGAGAAGTTCGATATTCGCCTGTCTGGGTGCTTTCCGGGTAGACAAAAGACGTCTCTCCTTTGTGATGGTTTATGCTTCGTCTTCTTTCCAGAAGTCGAAATCGTCTTCGTTGAGGCCGATATCTTTGGAGAAGAAGACCGGGTTCTTGCCGGCCTGTTTCTGGTCCTCGTAGTCTTTCAGAGCCTTGAAGACGGCGCTGCCGAGGATGACACAGGCGGGGATGTTGATGAGGGTCATGCCGCCCATGGAGATGTCGGCGAGTGCCCATGCCGCCTTGGACGGGATGATGGCGCCGACGAAGATGACGAGGATGCAGAAGATCTTGAACCCGAGCATGAACTTCTTGCCGGGCATCTTTTTATGGTTCATGTAGGCCAGTGCGTTGTCGGCATAGTAGAGGTTGCCAAGCAGGGTGGTAAAGGCGAACATGATCATGGCGACCGTGATGAAGATGGGGCCGATCTGTCCGAAGAGGGACGAGATGGCGTTCTGGACATAGGGAGCGCCTTCGACATCGGCACCGTAATGGACGCCGGTGGACAGGCACATGAGGGCCGTCGCCGTGCAGAGGAGCATGGTGTCGATGTAGACCGACAGGGTCTGCGCAAGGCCCTGTTTGACGGGGTGGGAGACCATGGCGGAAGCAGAGGCGTTCGGCGCGGAACCGACACCGGCCTCGTTCGAATACAGGCCTCTCTTGACGCCGTAGACCAGGCAGGAACCGGACATGCCGCCGAAGATGGCCTTGAAGTTGAAGGCGTCTTCAAAGATGATGCCGAACATGTGCGGGATATTCTTGATGTTTGCGAAGATGACGATGAGGGCGATGAGGACGTAAAAGATGCCCATGGCCGGAACGACAGAACTCGTGAGCTTGATGATCCGCTTGCCGCCGCCGAGGATGCAGTACCCGGCCGTGACGGCGAGGATGGCACCGATGATGGCGGGGGTGGTCTTCGGATCGTAGAACGAGTACGCCTGGAACGTGGTCTGCAGGTTGTAGGAGCAGAGCAGCTGGAAGCCGAAGGCGTAGGTCATCAGCAGGAAGAAGCAGAAGAACAGGGCTGGGATGCGGGAGCGGAAGGCCTTTTCGATGTAGTAGGCCGGACCGCCGTACGCGTTGCCGTTCGCGTCTTTCTTCTTGTAGATTTGGGCGAGCGTACTCTCCGTGAACGCGGAGGAAGCGCCCACGAGGCACATGAGCCACATCCAGAAGACCGCTCCGGGGCCGCCGAGGCAGATCGCCGAGGAAACGCCGACGATGTTGCCGGTACCGACGCGGGACGCCGTGGAGACGATCATGGCCTGGAAGGACGAGACTTTGCCCTCCTCATGGGGCTTTTCCGCGATGAGCCGGCAGGATTCCCGGAACTGCCGGATCTGCACGAAACGGGTGCGGGTGGTAAAGTATAAGCCACCAAAGACCAGGATGATGATCAGGACGGGGTAGTACATGACAGTGTCGATCTTGTCGAGGATGTTGACGATCATAAAATGCCCTGCCTTTCTTGTAAAAAGTAATTCATAAACAAAACAATTATAACGGAAAAGGCGATTTACTGGCAAGTGATACCGGTAAATCGCCTGAAAGGGTTTCGATACAAATCAGGAGGAATGACGGAAGTACGAGTCGGTCAGGACGCGCGCGATGACGAGTCCGAGCGGCAGCGCCATGATGATGAACAGGGCTTTGGTGAGCCAGAGCGATGCATCGCCCACGTTGTCGAGACCGAGGTAGTAGATGCCGCGGTACAGGAACAGTCCGGGGACCATGATGACGATGGAGGGTACCGTCAGAGAGACACGGGGGTAGCCGACTTCCCGGAAGACCAGGGAGGCGAGGAGGCCCGCTGTCGTGGCGCCGATGAGCGCGGCGATGCCGGCGGGGATGCCGGTGAGATCCAGGAGCTCGAGCCGCAGCGTGTTCGCGACCATGCCGACGAGACCGGCGATGGCGGCCATTTTCGGCGGGGAGTTGAACATCATCGAGAAGCCGTATACGCCGACGAAACTCGCGAGGAGCCGCAGGAGCAGGTTCCAGAGAGGGGAGATGGACAGCTCCGCGAAGCCCGCGGGCTGGAAGTGCAGGAGCAGAGCCATCGCGTAACCCGTGAGCGTGGCGATGACGATGATGAACGTGGCATAGGCGAGCCGCTCGAGACCGGACCGCATGTCGAGTTTGGCGAGGTCGATGCCGCCGGTGATGAGCGGGAAGCCGGGGATGATGAAGAGCATGGCGCAGATGTAACCCGCTTCATGGATGGCGGAGATGTGCAGGACCGCTTCCGCGAGGCTGATGGTCGCGACATAGGTGAGACAGGCCGCCATGACGCTGACGATGATGCAGGCAAAAAGCGTGATCCGTTTCCCGAGCATCTTCGAGCGGATGAACTGGCCGACCCCGGCGCCGAGGAAGGCGCAGAGGACTTCCGGGATGCCGCCGCCGAGCAGGAACGTGAACGCGCCGCAGGCGAACGCTGCCGCGAGGCCCAGTTTCCAGGCGTTGTAGTTGACGGGCTTTTTCTCGAGGTCGTCGAGCATGTGGTGGTACTCGCGGACAGATGTCGTCTGACAGGTCTCTTCAAACTCCGCGACCAGCTTTTCGACGGCGTCGAGCTTGTCGGTGTTGACGCCGGCTGTCCGCAGGGAAAAGGCCTCGGAATAGGACTCGCCCTCATCGAAGCAGGTGAGTTCGAGTGTCAGGAGACCGATGTCCGCGGCACAGGCCATGCCGAGGGAGCGGGACACGATATTGAGGGACCGGCGTACGCGCCAGGCGCTGGCTCCGACCGACAGGGTCAGAAGACCGATGCGGGCCGCCAGGGTCGTTTTTTCTTTTAACGTCGCTTCCGTCGCGGGGACGTGGGACGCGGAGTCCTCCACCATGTTGTGCCAGGGCACCGGCATGTGATGGCTCTTGAACGCCGTCTCCGGCGAAGCGGTCTGAAGGTCTTTTTTCAAAGGGGCACTTCCTTTACCGATGTGGTATTTTTCTTCCGTACTATTAAACCACAAATACGGGTCTGATGCACTAAGAGAAATCGAAATTAGTGCTTGCTTTTCCACGAAGGTTCTTATATAATAATCTTCGCACTCGACAGAGATGCGACCCATTTGACCATACGGAGAGTTGTCCGAGCTGGCCGAAGGAGCACGACTGGAAATCGTGTAAACGGTTACCGCCGTTTCGAGGGTTCGAATCCCTTGCTCTCCGCCATGAAA